>JARLJM010000160.1 GCA_031291185.1 Parasulfuritortus sp.
ACGATATTCCGTTCTGACCGGGCGCCTGCCTCGGACCAGAAGGCCCATTGCCTCGTTTCTGATCGCTGGCGCGGCGTCCGGCGCGCCGCCGCCGGGGCCCTGGGGCTGCTGCTGGCGACGGGAGCGTGCGCCAACACCGACCCCCTGAGCGATTTGCTGACCATCCCGGGCAGCGCCGGGCTGGGCGCCATGACGCGCATCGAACGCTCGCCCTACCTGGGCGGCGGCACGCGCTATGACCTGTTGCCGCTGTACCTGTACGAGGGCGATCGGCTGTTTTTGCACGCCAGCCGCGGCGGGCTCAAGATTTTCAAAAACGAGACCCAGCGCGTCGATATTTTTCTGGATCGCCGGTTCGACGGCTTTCCCGCCGACCGGATCCCGCCCAACCTGGCAGGCATGGCGCCGCGCGTACCCAGCGTGGACCTCGGTGTGTCGTGGCGCTATCGCCAGCCGTGGGGCACCGTGCAGGCCGAGTTGCTGCACGACGTCGAAGGTGCCTCCAACGGCAGCGAGCTGCGCCTGGCCTACGCCTTCGACTGGCGCTCGGGCCGGCTGGCGCTGCGCCCGAGCGTGACACTGTCGGCGCGCGACGCGAAGCTCAACGATTATTACTACGGCGTGGAGCCGGCCGAAGCCATGCCGGGGCGGCCGGCCTATGCGCCCGGCGCCGGCATCGACACCTCGCTGGCGCTGTATGGCTCGTACGACCTGTCGGAGCGCTGGCGGCTGCTCGGCGGCGTCTCGGTCACCAGGCTGTCCGGCGGGGTACGCGCCAGCCCGATCGTGCAGCAAGGCGTCTACCCGGCCGTGTTCGTCGGCGCGGCCTATGACTTCGGCAGCCGCGAGAAAGCCTGGGAGGGGACCAGCTCGCCCACGTATGTGAAGGTGCTGCAAGGCGCAGCAGCGGCCGACGGCTGCCACCTGATCCGCATCATGACGCTGCAGTGCGCCAGCATCGACAACGTCCACCCGACCAGCGTGACGGGGGTGCAGATCGGCAAGCCTTTCATTGAACAGCTCAATGGCTGGCCGCTCGATTTCGTCGGCTACGTCGGGCTCTTACGTCACAACGACAGCGGCCTGCAGCCGAATGGCCTGCAGGTCGATGCCTTCATGAAGGCCTACTACTACGGCTTCCCGTGGAGCGCGCGGGTGCGCACGCGGCTCGGCTTCGGCGCTGGTGTCTCAGTCGCCCAGCATGTGCCGTATGCCGAGGCCAGCAGCCTGTCCACCACCTCGCGTGTGCTCAACTACCTGGACCCGACGATCGACGTCAGCGTGGGCGACCTGATCGGCTCGCGCGCCCTGAAAGACACCTACCTCGGCGTCGGCGTGTCGCACCGCTCGGGGATTTTTGGCTCCTCGCGCCTGCTCGGCAATGTGAACGGCGGCTCGAACTACCTCTACACCTACCTTGAGATGGTGCTGTAGATTGCCTTTTGTCTGTCATTGGGAGCTACCAAAACGGTAGCATGAAGTCATTACTGGGTATGGACTTGAGTTGGATTCAATGCATATTTCAGGCGCTGGCCGTGATCACGCCGCCGCCCAGGCAAACCTCGCCGTCGTACAGCACGGCCGACTGCCCCGGCGTCACCGCCCATTGGGGCTCGTCGAAATTCAACTGGAAGGCTCCGTCCGCGCCAGAGGCCAGCGTGCAGGCGGCGTCCAGCTGGCGGTAGCGGGTCTTGGCGGCCAGCGCGAGAGGGCCGGCGGCGCTCCCGGAATCGGGCGCCGCGCCCGCAACCCAGCTCGCGTCCTCAAAGGCCAGCGTGTGCGACAGCAGCCACGGATGCTCGTGGCCCTGCACCACCCACAGCGTGTTGTGGGCGATGTCCTTGCGCGCCACGAACCACGGCGCGTGCTCGCCACCGCCGCGCGGCCCGCCGCGCGCCTACACGCCGCCAATGCCGAGTCCCTGGCGCTGGCCCAGGGTATAAAAACTCAGGCCCTGATGCTGGCCCAGCACGCGGCCGCGCTCATCCTTGATCGGGCCGGGTTCCTTCGCGATGTAGCGGTTCAGGAACTCGCGGAACGGCCGCTCGCCGATGAAGCAGATGCCGGTGGAGTCCTTCCTCGTTGCATTCGGCAGCCCGATCTCGGCCGCGATGCGGCGCACCTCGGTCTTGTGCAGCTCGCCCACCGGAAACAGCGTTCTGGCCAGTTGCGACTGGTTCAGCCGGTGCAAAAAGTAGCTCTGGTCCTTGGAGGGATCCAGCCCCTTGAGCAACTCGTAGCGGGCGCTGGCGTCGTTGTAGCGCACGCGGGCGTAATGACCGGTGGCAATCCTGTCGGCGCCGAGCCGCAGCGCGTGGTCCAGGAAGGCCTTGAACTTGATCTCGGCGTTGCACAACACGTCGGGGTTGGGCGTGCGTCCGGCCCGGTACTCGCGCAGGAACTCGGCAAAGACCCGGTCCTTGTACTCGGCGGCAAAGTTGACATGCTCGATCTCGATGCCCAGCACGTCGGCCACGGCCGCGGCGTCCACGAAGTCGATGTTGGAGGAGCAGTATTCGCTGTCGTCGTCATCTTCCCAGTTCTTCATGAAGATGCCGATCACCTCGTAGCCCTGCTGCTGGAGCAGGTGTGCGCTCACCGCAGAGTCCACGCCTCCGCTCAAACCGACGACCACCCGCTGCCCGCTGTTGCGCTTGTCCATAGGCATGGGATTATCCCCGCGCGTGAGGGGATCGCCGCCGTGGCGGTGCCGCCCGGCGGATCGGGCATACCCGGCGATGCAAGCCTTTGCTACGGCGTGTAGCCGAACGCCGGACCGTTGACGGAGAAGCCGGGCGCCGACTGGTTCTCGATCAGCGTGGCGACGGTGCGCCCGAAGAAGAAGCTGGCGCCCAGGTCCAGGGTGGGGCTCACGGATACTGGGCCACCGTCCGCCGCCAGTCCCGGAAGGACGTTGTAGCTCGGGTACTGGGTGAACGCGCCGTTTGCGTTGATCACGAGCACATTCGCCGTGCCGGACGTCGGCGTGGAGGCCTGTCCGGTGTTGATGGTCGGCAGTGTCACGGACGAGGCCGGACACAGGTAGCCCGAGCTCCCCGGCGTGCCAAAGGGGCAGTCCGGCAGGCTGACCGTGCCAGTGGTGGGCATGAAGTTGGCGGTCGACCCACTGTCGAAGAAGCTTTCGGTCAGCGAGTTTCCGTTGAAATTGGCCGTGAAGTAGCCGTAGTTCGGATCGGTCGCCAACACCGCGCTTGTGGTTGGCAAGGCATTGTTGGTGCGCGTGCCGATGCCCAGCACCAGCAGGCCGCTGGCTTGCGCCGCCATGCCGGCCGGCAGGCTGATCATGCTGCCATTGTTGTCACTGGCCGAGGCAGACACCGGGTTCCGGATTTGCTGGGCCACCGGCATGGTCGTGGGACTGCACACGCCGGCGCCGATGCACTGGTAGTAGATCGATACCGCGGTCTGCGCGCAGGCCGCGCCGCAATCCTGCGCGAACAGGCCGATGCCGACAACGCCGTTGCCGCCCAAGGCGCTGGCGCTTTGCAGCGGTGTGCCCCGACCCGTGCAGCTCGAAGGCGTTGTGGCGACGCGCGGGTCAGTGTCGCCAATGACCTGGATCGGGATGTTGAGCGCCGCGTTGCCGTTGTAGCCCGAGCCGCCCCAGCGCATGTCCACCAGGCGCACGCCGCCCCACGCCGCCCCGGAGGCAAAGGGCAGGCATTCGCCCACCACCCCCGCAGCAGTGGACGCTTGGGGCAGCGTCCCGAGCAGCGAGGCGTTGGCTGCGTTGACGGCCGAAGCCAGCAGGCGCAGGCCGACCGAGCCGGTGTCCACCAGCACGTGATCGATCACGGCGCAATTGCTGGTGCTCCCCGGGGCGCAGATTTGGACATCAGCATAGATTGCGTTGGGCAGGGCGGATGGCAGGCCCGAGGGGCCGCCATCGACATAAATCGGCACCACGTTGGCGTCGCCGGCCACGGCGGATGGCGCCGTCGCGCTGTTGGTCAGTGTGGCGGGGGCGGCAGAGCTGCCTCCACCCCCTCCGCAGGCGGCCACGGCGCAGGCCAGCAGACAGGCGAAGCCCCATTGCGACAACCGGGTCCGGGCGCCGGCGCCGCAAACCGTAGGGACGCGTTTCGGATCGACGCTCATTGCGAAAGCTCCTGCAGGTCGAACCCGGCGGGCAATCTGGAACGCAGATAGGAATAGCCTTTATAGGCACGCAGGTGGCCGCTGGAGACCAGTACCCAGTCCCCGTCGTCTGCCTGCAGCAGGCGTGGTGAACGTAACGTGTGCGGGGCTTGCTGGGCGGCGTCAAGACGGGCCTTGTAGCTGCCCAGCAGCACCGAGAGGTCGGGCATGACGGGCGCCGCCCAGGACACCGCGAAGACATTGCCGCTGGCATCCACAAACTCCACGGCACTGCCGCCGGCCGGCAGCGCCATCGACTGGCGTGTGAAAGCCGCCCCGCTGGCCGTACCGGCCCGGGTCTGGGCCGACAAGGCGTGCGCCTTCAGCCGCGTGGCGTCGGCGGAGAGGTCGGTGGCGTGGCCGCCTAGGGCAGCCCGGGCGGCACCGGTGGCCAGCACAAACGCCACCGCAGCGGCGGATCGAGGAAGGTACATGGCCGGTTTTCCTGAAAGCGGTGACTCAAGTGGTTACGCTGGGGTCGCAGTGCACGAGTTCCAGCGGATAGCGGCGACCCGCGAGGTAATCCTCCATGCAGGGCAGCAGCAGCGGGCTGCGGTGGCGGGCGGCACTGGCGCGAATCTCATCCGGGGTCAGCCACAGCGTGCGCACGATGCCATGGTCGAGCGTGCGGCGCGCGTCGGCGGCTCCCAGTGCGCCGCAAAAGGCGAAACGCAGGTAGGTGATGTCTTCGTCTGGTTCGCCGTTCGGGCCCTCGCGCCGAAAGCGCGACAGGTACACGCCGACCAGTGCCTCGGGGGTGAACGCATACGTGGTTTCTTCGAGGGTTTCACGCGCACAGCCCTGCGCCGGCGACTCACCGGGGTCGAGGTGGCCGGCCGGGTTGTTGAGCTTCAGACCTTCGGGCGTGTGCTCCTCGACCAGCAGGAATTTGCCGTCTTTTTCAATGATCGCGGCGACCGTGACGCTGGGCTTCCATCGTGTATCCATGAGTCATTATGGCAACACGCCAGCCCGCTGGTACGGCATGGCGATCAGTCATAAAACGACGTGAAGTAATGTAAGCTTGAGGCAAATCCAGATTCAACAACGAGAGGAGACGCTCCATGCAGATAGGCGTACCTGCCGAAACCACGGTGGGCGAGACCCGCGTTGCCGTCACCCCCGAGACGGCCAAGAAACTCATTGCCCAGGGCCACACCCTGCGCGTCCAGTCAGGCGCCGGCGTGGCCGCCAGCGTCACCGACGAAGCGTATGCGGCGGCCGGTGCCCAGATCACGGATGGGCCCGGCGCCTTTGGCTGCGAGCTGGTGCTCAAGGTCCGAACCCCGTTCGGCGGCGAGCTGACGCTGATGAAGCCCGGCACCACGGTGGTCGGCATGCTCAATCCGTTCGATGCGGCGGGCCTGCAAAGCCTGGCCGCCGCCCAGCTCACCGGCTTTGCGCTCGAGGCCGCACCGCGCACCACCCGGGCGCAGAGCATGGACGTGCTCTCCAGCCAGGCCAATATCGCAGGCTACAAGGCCGTCATCATGGCGGCCGACGGCTACCAGCGCTTTTTCCCCATGCTGATGACAGCGGCCGGCACCGTCAAGGCCGCCCGCGTCGTGATCCTGGGGGTCGGCGTCGCCGGGCTGCAGGCCATTGCCACGGCCAAACGGCTGGGCGCCGTGATCGAGGCCTCCGACGTGCGCCCCAGTGTGAAGGAGCAGATCGAGTCGCTCGGCGGCAAATTCATTGAAGTGTCGTATGACACGCCCGAAGAAAAAGAGGCGGCGGTGGGCGTGGGCGGCTACGCCAAACCGATGCCGGCGAGCTGGCTGGCGCGCCAGCAGGTCGAGGTCGCCAAGCGTGTCGCGCTGGCCGACATCGTGATCAGCACGGCGCTGATCCCGGGCCGCCCGGCCCCGGTGCTGATCACCGAGGAGATGGTCAAGTCCATGAAGCCGGGCTCGGTGATCGTGGACCTTGCCGCCGGCAAGGGCCCGGGCGGCGGCGGCAACTGCCCGCTGACCGAGACCGACCGGACCGTCGTGAAATACGGCGTGACGCTGGTCGGCGAGACCAACCTGCCCGCGCTGGTGGCGGCCGATGCGTCGGCGCTGTATGCCCGCAACGTGCTCGACTTCCTCAAGCTGATCCTGCCCAAGGAAGGCGCCCTCAAGATCGACCTGGAAGACGACATCGTGGCGGCCTGCCTGATGACCCAGAACGGCGAAGTGCGCCGCAAATAACGACCCCACATCACCAGGAGCGACATCATGGACGCCGTCTCACCCACCATTCTCAATCTGATCATTTTCGTGCTGGCCGTTTACGTTGGCTACCACGTGGTCTGGACCGTCACGCCGGCCCTGCACACGCCTCTGATGGCGGTGACCAATGCGATTTCGGCCATCGTGATCGTTGGCGCCATGTTGGCTGCTGCGCTGACCGAAACCGGCCTGGGCAAGACCATGGGCGTGCTGGCGGTGGCGCTGGCCTCCGTGAACATCTTTGGCGGCTTTCTGGTGACGCGCCGCATGCTGGAGATGTTCAAGAAGAAAGAGAAAAAGGCAGCGCCCGCAGCGGACAAGGGGAATGCGGCATGAGCATGAACGTCGTCACCCTGCTGTACCTGTTTGCCTCGATCTGCTTCATCCAGGCCCTCAAGGGTCTGTCGCACCCCACCACCTCGATCCGTGGCAACTTCTTCGGCATGCTTGGCATGGCGGTGGCCATCCTGACCACGGCGGCCCTGATTGTCGAACGGTCCGGCGGCCAGGCGCTGGGCATGGCCTGGGTGCTGCTCGGCGCGGTCGTCGGCGGCGGCTACGGCGCCTACCGCGCCAAGACCGTCGAGATGACGCAAATGCCCGAGCTGGTGGCCTTCTTTCACAGCATGATCGGTCTGGCCGCGGTGTTCATTGCCGTGGCCGCCGTGGCCGAGCCCTCCGCCCTGTTGGAGGGGCTGGCGAAAGGCGCTGCCATTCCCACTGGCAACCGCCTTGAATTGTTCCTGGGCGCGGCCATCGGCGCCATCACCTTCAGCGGCTCGGTGATTGCCTTCGGCAAGCTCAGCGGCAAGTACAAGTTTCGCCTGTTCCAGGGTGCGCCGGTGCAGTTCTCCGGCCAGCACATGCTCAACCTGGTGCTGGGCCTGCTGACCATCGGGCTCGGCATCGCCTTCATGGCGACCGAGAGCTGGACGGCGTTTTTCGCGATGCTGGCGCTGAGCTTCGTCATGGGCGTGCTGATCATCATTCCGATCGGCGGGGCCGACATGCCGGTGGTGGTGTCCATGCTCAACAGCTACTCGGGCTGGGCCGCGGCCGGCATCGGCTTTTCGCTCAATAACGCGATGCTGATCATTGCCGGCTCGCTGGTCGGCTCGTCGGGCGCGATCCTCTCCTACATCATGTGCAAGGCCATGAATCGCTCGTTTTTCAACGTGATTCTGGGCGGCTTCGGAGGCGAGGCGACGGCCGCTGTGGCCGGCAGCGCGGTGCAGCGCCCGGTCAAGACCGGCAGCGCCGACGATGCGGCCTTTGTGTTGAGCAATGCCGAGACCGTGGTCATCGTGCCCGGTTACGGCCTGGCCGTGGCACGCGCCCAGCACGCCGTGAAGGAGCTGGCCGAGAAGCTGACCGAGAAAGGCATCAGCGTCAAGTACGCGATCCACCCGGTGGCCGGGCGCATGCCGGGCCACATGAACGTGCTGCTGGCCGAGGCTGAGGTGCCGTACGACCAGGTGTTCGAGATGGAAGACATCAACGGTGAATTCGGCCAGGTCGATGTGGCCATCATCCTGGGCGCCAACGACGTGGTGAACCCGGCCGCGCTGGTCAAGGGCAGCCCGATCTACGGCATGCCGATCCTGGAAGCCTACAAGGCCAAGACCGTGATCGTGAACAAGCGCTCGATGGCCGCCGGCTACGCGGGGCTGGACAACGAGCTGTTCTACATGGACAAGACCATGATGGTGTTTGGCGATGCGAAGAAAATCGTCGAGGAGATGGGCAAGGCCATCGAGTGAGGCCACCCCGAACGCGGCCGTGACGGCTGCGTTGCCCGATTAGAGGCCCGACTCTTGAAATCCCTAGGGAAAACACACTCGCCGCAGGCGGGAGGGGCGCAGACAATGCCCGTGTTTCATCGTTTTGGAAGTTTGGAGACCGCCTCATGACCGCTCGCCCCTGGCTCAACGCCTACCCCGCCGGTGTTCCGGCCGACATCGACGTCAACCAGTACACGTCGCTGGTGGAGTTGATCGACAACGCCTTCCGCAAGAACGCGAACAAGCTGGCCTACAGCTTCATGGGCCGGGCCATCAGCTACGCGCAAACCGACAGCCTGTCCCGGGCCTTTGCCGCCTACCTGCAAAGCCTGGGCCTGCAGCAGGGCGACCGCGTCGCCATCATGATGCCGAACGTACCGCAGTACCCCGTGGCGGTGGCCGGCATCCTGCGCGCCGGCTGCGTGGTCGTCAACGTGAACCCGCTGTACACCCCGCGCGAGCTCGAGCACCAGTTGAAGGACAGCGGGGCCAAGGCCATCGTGATCATCGAGAACTTCGCCACCACGCTGCAGCAGTGCGTGGCGCAAACGCCCGTCAAGCACATCGTGCTGTGCGCCATGGGCGACCAGCTGGGGCCGATCAAGGGTGCCCTCGTCAACTACGTGGTGCGCAACAAGCGGAAAATGGTGCCGCCGTTCAACCTGCCCGGGGCCGTGCGGTTCAATGACGCGGTCGCCCAGGGCACGCGCGGCAGCTTGAAGAAGCCGTCGATCAAGGCGGACGACGTGGCGGTGCTGCAATACACCGGCGGCACCACCGGCGTGAGCAAGGGCGCCACGCTATTGCACCGCAATCTGGTCGCCAACATCCTGCAGTCCGAAGCCTGGTACCAGCCGGCCCTCAAGAAGATCCCGGCGGGCGAGCAGATCGTCACCGTCTGCGCGCTGCCGCTGTATCACATCTTCGGCTTCAACACCAACATGATGCTGTCGCTGCACATGGGCGGGGCCAACATCCTGATCGCCAACCCGCGCGACCTGGGCGCCACGCTCAAGGAGTTGTCGCAGCACAAGTTTCACAGCTTTCCGGCCGTCAATACGCTGTTCAACGGCCTGCTGAACCACCCGGATTTCGCCGTGGCGAACTGGGGCAGCCTGAAGATCTCGGTGGGCGGCGGCATGGCGGTGCAAAGCGCGGTCGCCAAGCAGTGGCTGGAGAAGACCGGCTGCCCGATCGTGGAAGGCTATGGCCTGTCGGAGACCAGCCCGTCGGTCACCTGCAACCCGGTGGACAGCACGGCCTACAGCGGCAACATCGGCCTGCCCATGCCCAACACCGAACTCAAGCTGCTGGACGACGACGGCAACGAGGTGCCGCCGGGCCAGCCCGGTGAAATCGCCATCCGCGGCCCGCAGGTCATGGCGGGCTACTGGCAGCGGCCGGACGAGACCGCCAAGGTCATGACGGCGGACGGCTTTTTCCGCTCGGGCGATATCGGCACGATGGACGAGCGCGGCTTCTTCAAGATCGTGGACCGCAAGAAGGACATGGTGCTGGTCAGCGGCTTCAACGTCTATCCCAACGAGGTGGAAGACGTGGTGGCGCAGATGCCCGGCGTGCTGGAATGCGCGGTGGTCGGGGTACCCGACGCCAGGTCGGGCGAGGCGGTCAAGCTGGTGATCGTCAAGAAGGATCCCGCCCTGACCGAGGAGCAGGTCCGCGCCTTTTGCAAGGCCAACCTGACCGGCTACAAGCAGCCCCGGGTGATCGAATTCCGCACCGATCTGCCGAAGACGCCGGTCGGCAAGATTTTGCGGCGCGAATTGCGCGACAAGAAGTAAAACCAGTCAACGCCCGTGCACGGCGCGCGGTATGCGCCTGCGCGGCCCGCCGGACCTTATCGTTTCATGACACGCATCGCCATCCTGAGCGCGCTGATGGAGGAGCAGCACGGCTTGCTGGCGCTGCTCCAGCAGCCGCACAAAACCACCCACGCGGGCCGCGACTTCTGGCTCGGCGAGCTGCACGGCCAGAGCGTGGTGCTGGCGCTGTCGCGCATCGGCAAGGTGGCGGCGGCGACCACCGCGACCGCCCTGATAGAGCAATTTGGCGTCGCGCGCATCGTCTTCACCGGCGTGGCCGGCGGGCTGGCACCGGGCGTGCAAGTGGGCGATGTGGTGGTGGCCAGCGGCTTTGTGCAGCACGACATGGACGCCTCGCCGATCTTTCCGCGCTACGAGCTGCCGTTGTACGGGCGGTCGCTGATCGCTTGCGACACGGCCTTGTCCGCTCTTCTTTTTGAAGCGGCCGAAGCCCATTTGGCAAGGGTTGGTGCAGGTTTTGATGCCTCATCGGGGGTGGCGGCGCACCGGGTGCATCGCGGCCTGATTGCCAGCGGCGACCGCTTCGTGTCCGCGGCCGGTGAGTCTGTCGCGCTGCGCAGCGCCTTGCAGTCGGCGGGCCATGAAGCGCTGGCGGTCGAGATGGAAGGCGCGGCGGTGGCCCAGGTCTGCTTTGACTACGGTGTGCCGTTCGCCGCCGTGCGCACCATCTCGGACCGCGCGGACGACCAGGCGCATGTGGATTTCGCGCAATTCGTGCGCGAAGTGGCCAGCCGCTATGCCTGCGCCATCATCGGCGCGTGGCTTGGGTTGCTATAAAAAATGTAGCTTCTGTCTTATATCCAGCAAGGGCTGGCGCGATTTTTATTTCAGAATGAGCGGGTGCCCGCCTCAGGCGCCCGCGAAGAACGCCAGCAACTCGCCCTTGCGGGCATAGGCGTCCTGCGCGCCCAGCGCCATCAGGGCCTGCACAAAACCGGGCTCGAAAAGCAGGTAGCTGGCCAGCGCGGCGCCGCCGCCGTTGGACGCACCCAGGCCGCCGAGGGCGCGGCGCACCCGGGCGGGCAGTTCGTGGGCATGCACTTGCGCCAGCGCATCGAGCGACTGGCTGGGCTGGATCGACAGCACATCGACGCTGCGGTAGGACAGGCCGGCCACCAGTTCGCGCGGCAACTGCTTCATGGTTTTGGTCACACGCTGGGCCTGCTCGACGTCCGCCTGCAGCGTGTCATGGAACACGCTGGCCATGGCGTGGCCGGCAATGCTGCCCAGCGTCGGCCCGTGCGCGCCCTCTTGCACCGTGGTGCCGACCAGGCTCGAGCGCTGCGGCTGCCCGACGCCCACCACCAGCACCTTCTGCGCGCCCAGGTGCATGGCAGGTGACAGCGGCGAGACCTGGCGCATCGAGCCGTCGCCAAAGAACTCGCGCCGCCCGTCCACCCACAGCGGTGTGGCCGGAAAGAGAAACGGGATCGCGCTCGAGGCGATCAGGTGCTCGATGGTGATGGGCTGGAACTCGGCGCGACGGCCCGGCCGGATCCACGTCTGGGGCGCCGCATCGTGCGCCGTGTGGCAAAACGTCCAGTGCACGCCGCTGGTATAGCTGGACGCCGTGACGGCCAGCACCTCGATGGTTCCGCTGCGCAGCGCCTCTTCGATGGCCGGCAGCGAGATGGCGCGGTGCAAGGTGTCCACCAGTGGCATGTTGTCCAGGATGGCGCCCTGCGCCAGCGCCTGGCGCGACAGGCTCAGGGCCGCCAGAAACCGGCCGATGCCGCCCGACCACGGAATCCGCGACGAGACATTGAGCGCATACACATGGTCCGAGCGCAGCTGCTCCCAGAACTGCGCCAGCCGGTCGAAGGCTTGCAGCCCCGCGGTGGCGCAGCCCGCCAGAAACGTCGTGTTCAAGGCGCCGGCCGAGGTGCCCACCAGGATCTGGAACGGGAAGGTCTGCGTTGCCTGCGGCTGCAGCCGCAGCATCGCCGAGAGCGCCTGCAGCACGCCGACCTGGTAGGCGGTGCGGGCGCCACCGCCCATCAGGACCAGCGCGTTGCGGGGATAAGGTGCAAGGGTAAACCCTGCATGAATAACGGTGTCCAGACTCATGGATAAACGGTGAGGCAAGGGCCGGGGTGCGGCCAGGGTGGAAGGCCCCTGCTTCATAGGGCGGATACGGAGGGCTGTCAAGACTTCTGTGGGACAGGGATTGCTTTTAACCGACAACCGGGGCATAGTGAACTCGCCCTCAGAAATTCATGTTTCGCCTGCCACTTGCAGCCTCGCGGGTGGCAATTTCAACCCAGAGCCCAGGAGGTTTTTATGAATTTGACGATCAGCGGTCACCACCTTGAAGTTACCCCTGCCCTGCGCAGCTACGTGACGGCCAAGCTGGATCGAATCAGCCGCCACTTTGACCAGGTTATGGATGTCAAGGTGCTGCTCACCGTTGAGAAACAGAAGGAAAAGGAAGGAAGGCAACGCGCCGAGTGCAATATTCATGTCAAGGGGAACGACATGTTTGCAGAAAGTTCGCACGAGGATCTATATGCCGCCGTGGACGAGCTGGTCGACAAGCTGGATCGCCAGGTAGTGCGCCACAAGGACCGGCTGCAGCAGCACAACCATATAGGGGCCAAACGCGTGGCGGTGATGTAAACGCCGCGTGGGGCCACCCGCGCGGACCACGCCAAGCCGCCCGACCTTCGGGCGGTTTTTTTTGGCGCTGTCGTGACTTAGTTGGCACTTCAGCGCGGCAATCATGGTGTTTTATGACGGGCCTATGACCCCCGCGCGGCGCAGGTGCATAATCCGTTTCGATTACTCCTATGAACCGTCTCGCGTCCATCCTTCCCGCCGCTCAAGTCCTCGTGGGCGTCGATGCCACCAGCAAGAAGCGCGCTTTCGAAGAAGCCGGCCTGCTGTTCGAGAACCTCCATGGCCTGTCGCGCGCGCTTGTCACCGACAGCCTGTTCGCCCGCGAGCGGCTGGGCTCGACCGGACTCGGCCATGGCGTGGCCATCCCGCATGGGCGCATCAAGGGCCTGAAGGCGCCGATGGCGGCCGTGTTCCAGCTGGCGCAACCGATTGGCTTCGATGCGCCCGACGAACAACCCGTGGGCTTGCTCATTTTCCTGCTGGTGCCCGAGGCCGCGACCCAGAAGCATCTGGAAATTCTCTCGGAGATTGCCGAGCTGCTGAGCGATGCAGCCCTGCGGGAGAAAATCAAGGCCAGCACCGATGCGGCAATATTGCACACCCTGATTTCGACGTGGCAGTCGGCGCAACTGGCCTAAGGTATGACCCCCATGCTGGTCACTGCGTGTCCTTTGCTGCCCCTTAGGGGGGCCTTCGCGTCCGCGCAGCGAAAGGCTGCGCTTCGCTTGCTTGGCGGCCCGGCGTCGCTCAAGCATTCAGCTTTTCGATGAAACCGACGGTCGTCAGCGCCGACGTCCTGTTCGAGGTATTCCGTGCCGCCCTCAAGTGGGAGTGGGTGGCCGGCTTGGGCGCCTCCGAGCGCCGCTTCGACGAGGTTGCGGTGCAGGCGGCGCGCTCTGGCGCGGACCTGGTGGGCTACCTGAATTACATCCACCCCTATCGCCTGCAGGTTCTCGGGCCGCGCGAGGTGGCTTACTTGCTCAAAGGCACGCCGGAAGACTGCGCGCGCCGCATTTCGCGCATCGTGACGCTGGAGCCTCCCGTGCTGGTGCTGGCCGACGGGCAAGCGGCGCCCGACGCCCTGCTGGCGATGTGCGAGCGGGCCCAGATTCCGATGTTCGCCACACCGGAGCCATCGGCCTTTGTGATCGACGTGCTGCGCGCCTACCTGTCCCGGCACTTTGCCGACCGCACCTCGATGCACGGCGTGTTCATGGACATCCTGGGCCTGGGCGTGATGATTACCGGCGAGTCCGGCCTGGGCAAAAGCGAGCTCGGGCTGGAGCTGATCTCGCGCGGCAACGGCCTGGTGGCCGACGATGCGGTGGAACTGGACCGCATCAACCAGACCACGATCGAAGGCCGCTGCCCCGAGCTGCTGCAGAACCTGCTCGAGGTGCGTGGCATCGGCCTGCTCGATATTCGCGCCATCTTTGGCGAGACCGCCGTGCGGCGCAAGATGCGGCTCAAGCTGATCGTCCACCTGGTGCGCAGCGAGACCCTGGAGCGCGACTACGAACGCATGCCCTTCGAGCCCCTGACGCAGGACGTGCTCGGCGTGCCGGTGCGCAAGGTGGTGATTCAGGTGGTGGCGGGGCGCAATATTGCCGTGCTGGTCGAGGCGGCGGTGCGCAGCACCATTTTGCAACTGCGCGGCATCGACACCTACCAGGAGTTCGTCGCGCGGCACCGCCGCGCGATGGATCGCAAGAGTTGACGTAGCGACGGGCCGCCCCGAGCAAGTCCAGCCCCCTTGGGGGGCAGCGCAATACGCGCAGCGACAAGCGTGGGGGCCAATTAGCCGCGCTGTGACGGCGCCGGCCGGTTCGGGCACTTTTCCTTGGTGCAGTTGGCGTACAGGCTCAGCGCGTGGTCGGCGATCACGAACCCCTTGGCCTGGGCCACCGCGTGCTGGCGTGCTTCGATTTCGGGGTCGTAAAATTCTTCGACCCGCCCGCAGTCCAGGCACATCAGGTGGTCGTGGTGCTGGCCTTCATTGATTTCGTATACGGACTTGCCGCTCTCGAAATGGCTGCGGCTCAAAATGCCGGCCTGCTCGAACTGGGTCAGCACGCGGTAGACCGTCGCCAGACCGACGTCGGAACGCTCTTCCAGCAGCACGCGGAACACGTCTTCGGCCGTCATGTGGCGCTGCGTGCCTTTCTGGAAAATTTCGAGGATTTTCAGGCGCGGCAGGGTCGCTTTCAACCCGGTATTTTTAAGTTCGTCGATGCTGGTCATAGGGTCTTTCGGTGCGGACGGGCCGGTCGCCCGTACAGGTGCAGCCGCTACAATGGTTGATCATATCGCTATACATTTACCCATGCTTTCCATGTTCTTTCGAGGCGCCCGGCTGGGTCTCGGCCTGATGGCCGGCGTCGGCCTGGCCGCCTGCAGTTCGTTTAACGGCGCCAGTACCAGCGTGGCCGGCATCATCACGCCCTACAAGATGGAGATCGTGCAGGGCAACTTTGTGTCCAAGGAGCAGGTCCAGGCGCTACAGCCTGGCATGAGCCGCCAGCAGGTCAAGGAATTGCTGGGCACGCCCCTGCTGGCCGACATGTTTCATGCGGACCGCTGGGACTATGTGTTTACCCTCAAGCGCCAGGGCGTGGAGCCCCAGTCGCGCAAGCTGACGGTGTTTTTCAAGAACGACGTGCTTGAGCGCTTTGAAGGCGACGAGATGCCCAGCGAAGCCGAATTCGTGGCCTCGCTGTCGTCGGGCCGCAAGCCGGACAAGGTGCCGGCGCTGGAGGCTTCCGAAGAGAGCCTGAAGAAATTCCCGGCGGTGCCGCCTCCCGTCGATGCGACGCCGCAGTCAAGTGCACCATTGCCCGACAGTTACCCGCCGCTGGAAGCGCCCGGCCGCTGAACCCCTTTGGCCATCGACCTCATGACACAAACTTCCTCCCAACCGGTGCCCGGCACCGGCGCCAGCCCGCATCGAATTGCCGTCGCCGGCGCGAGCGGCCGCATGGGCCACATGCTGATCGAGGCAATTCGGGCCGCGGACGACTGCCAGCTGGCCGGCGCGCTGGACGTGGCCCAGAGCCAGGCGATCGGCCTTGATGCGGCCGCATTTCTGGGGCATGCCAGCGGCGTCCCCATCAACTCCGACGTGCGCGCCGGGCTGAAAAACGCGCAGGTCCTGATCGACTTCACCCGCCCCGAGGGCACGCTGGCGCACCTGCGGGTGTGCCGCGAGCTGGGCGTGAATGCGGTGATCGGCACCACCGGCTTCAGCGATGCGCAAAAGCTCGAGATTGCCGCCGCCGCGAAAGACATCGCCATCATGATGGCGCCCAACATGAGCGTGGGCGTGAACGTCACTTTGAAGCTGCTGGAGATGGCCGCAAAGGCGCTGGCCACTGGCTACGACATCGAAATCATCGAGGCCCATCATCGCCACAAGGTCGATGCGCCCTCGGGCACGGCGCTGAAGATGGGCGAGGTGATTGCCGGCGCGCTGGGGCGTAACCTGAAGGACTGCGCCGTGTACGCGCGCGAGGGCATCACTGGCGAGCGCGACCCGTCCAGCATCGGCTTTGCCAGCATCCGTGGCGGCGACATCGTGGGCGACCACACCGTGCTGTTCGCCGGCATCGGCGAGCGCATCGAAATCACCCATAAATCGTCCAGCCGCGCGACCTACGCGCAGGGCAGCCTGCGTGCGGTGCGTTATCTGGCCGGGCGGCGCACGGGCCTGTTCGACATGTTCGACGTGCTGGGCTTGAAATAAGCATGGGCGTGCTGGCGCTGTTCGCGCAGGGTGACCTCATCACCAAACTGGTGACGGCGCTGCTGCTCGTGATGTCGGTGGCCAGCTGGGTCGTGATCCTGTGGAAAACCTGGCTGCTGCGCCGCGCCAGCGGCGACGTGGGCCGCAGCACGGCGGCGTTCTGGCAATCTGCCACGGTCGACGAGGCCCGCCAGCGGGTAGCCGCATTTGACCGCGAAGCCCTTGTCCTGCCTTTGATTGTAGCTATCAAAACTGAAGCAACGGAGACCCTGGCCAGCGCCGGCGACCGTTCCCAGCAACTCACCCGGGTGCTGCGCGACGCGCTGCATGGCGTGCTGCGCAAGCTGCAGTTCGGCCAGGTGCTGCTGGCCACGGTGGGCTCCACGGCGCCTTTTGTCGGCCTGCTGGGCACGGTTTGGGGCATCTATCACGCGCTCATCGGTATCTCCGGGGCCGGCCAGATCACCATCGACAAGGTCGCCGGCCCGGTCGGCGAAGCGCTGATCATGACCGCGGCCGGCCTGGCGGTGGCGATTCCGGCGGTGCTGGCTTACAACGTGCTGGGGCGCTTTGTCGGCAGTATAGAGGCCGACCTCGAAGGCTTTGCCCGCGACATTCGCGAACTGATGGTCAGCCATCCGGGCGACCCCTCGCCCCGTCCCTAACCTCAAAGGCACACCATGGGTTTTGGTCGTTTGGAGCGCAGCCAGGGCCCGACGCCCATGAGCGACATCAACATGACGCCGCTGGTCGACGTCATGATGGTGCTGGTGGTGATTTTCATCTTCACCGCGCCGCTGCTGGCCAGCTCGATCCGGCTGGATTTGCCCCAAACTGGTGCGGCTGGCCCCAGTGACGCGCCCAAGTTCGTCACGCTGGTGGTTGACAAAACGGGCCAGGCGTTCCTGAACGACAAACCCGTGACCCAGGCCGAACTCGCTGCCAGCCTGCTCCAGACCGCCGCGCAGAACCCCGACACCGAGGTGCAGCTGCGCGCGGACCAGGCGGTGCCATACGGCCGCGTGGTGCAGGTCATGGGCGCGGCCCAGACGGCGGGGCTGAACCGGATTGGCTTCGTCGCCGAGCCGCCCAAGCCGGTTACACAGTAGGCGGGCGCCACGCCGGCGGCTGCAGCGCCTAAAATCCAGCATTCGTGCAGGCCAGCTCTCGACCTGCAACCTCATCGCTGCGACAGGCATCCTTTCCTCATGCAAGAAAAATACAATCACATCGACGTAGAACAGGCGGCGCACGCGCATTGGATGGCGCGTGACGCCTACCGCGTGACCGAGGACGCGCGCGACGCGCGGGGTGATGCGAAGAAGAAGTTCTACGCCTGCTCCATGCTGCCCTACCCGAGCGGCAAGCTGCACATGGGCCATGTGCGCAACTACACCATCAACGACATGCTCACGCGCTACCTGCGCATGAACGGCTACAACGTGTTGATGCCCATGGGCTGGGACGCCTTCGGCCTGCCGGCGGAGAACGCCGCCATGAAGAACGGCGTGCCGCCCGCGAAGTGGACCTACGACAACATCGCCTACATGAAGCAGCAGATGCAGGCGATGGGCCTGGCCATCGACTGGTCGCGCGAGGTCGCCACTTGCGACCCCACGTATTACAAGTGGAACCAGTGGCTGTTCCTGAAGATGCTGGAGAAAGGCATTGCCTACCGCAAGACCCAGACCGTGAATTGGGACCCGGTGGACCAGACTGTGCTGGCCAACGAGCAGGTGATCGACGGCAAGGGCTGGCGCACCGGCGCCGTGGTGGAAAAGCGCGAGATCCCGGGCTACTACCTGAAGATCACCGACTACGCCGAAGAGCTGCTGGACAGCGTGCAGCACAAGCTGCCGGGCTGGCCCGAGCGTGTCAAGCTGATGCAGGAAAACTGGATCGGCAAGAGCGAGGGCGTGCGCTTCGCCTTCACGCACAACATCCGCGACGGCAGCGGCGCGCTGATCCAGGACGGGCGCATGTATGTGTTCACCACGCGCGCCGACACCATCATGGGCGTGACCTTTTGCGCCGTCGCGCCCGAGCACCCGCTGGCCACACACGCGGCCAAATCGAATCCGAAGCTGGCGGCCTTCATCGAGGCGTGCAAGCAGGGCGGCACCACCGAGGCCGAGCTCGCTGCGCGCGAAAAGGAAGGCATGTTCACCGGCCTGTATGTCACGCACCCGCTGGAGGGCGACCCGATTGCGCTGTGGGTCGGCAACTACGTGCTGATGAGCTATGGCGACGGCGCGGTGATGGGCGTGCCCGCGCACGACGAGCGCGACTTCGCCTTCGCAAAAAAATACGACCTGCAGATCAAGCAGGTGGTGCTGGTAGACGGCGAGCACTACAACTACCACCACTGGCAGGACTGGTACGCCGACAAGGACGCCGGCGTCACCATCAATTCCGACAGCTTCAGCGGCCTGCCCTGCAGGGACGCGGTGAACGCCGTGGCCCACGCGCTGCAGGTGCGCGGGCTCGGCGAGAAGAAAACCACCTGGCGGTTGCGCGACTGGGGCGTCAGCCGCCAGCGCTACTGGGGCACGCCGATTCCCATCATCCACTGCCCCGAGCACGGTGCGGTGCCGGTGCCGGAAAAGGATTTGCCGGTGGTGCTGCCGCAGGACTGCGTGCCCGACGGTTCCGGCAACCCGCTGCTCAAGCACGAGGGCTTTCATGCGGGCGTGACCTGCCCGATCTGCGGCAAGGTGGCGCGGCGCGAGACCGACACCATGGACACCTTTGTCGATTCGTCCTGGTATTTCATGCGCTACTGCGATCCAAAGAATGAGCAGGCCATGGTGGCTGGCGGCGCGGCCTACTGGATGCCGATGGACCAGTACATCGGCGGCATCGAGCACGCCATCCTGCACCTGCTGTACGCGCGCTTCTGGACCAAGGTGATGCGCGACCTCGGTCTGGTCAGGGTCGACGAGCCCTTCACCAAGCTGCTAACCCAGGGCATGGTGCTGAATCACATCTACTCGCGCAAGAACGAAAAGGGCGGCATCGAGTACTTCTGGCCGCACGACGTCGAACCCGTGATCGACCCGGACGGCAAGCAGGTGGGCGCCCGGCTCAAGAACGCCGTCGGCAATCTGCCGGCCGGCATGCTGATCGACTATGAAGGCGTGGGCACCATGTCCAAGTCGAAGAACAACGGCGTCGACCCGCAGGACCTGATCGAGAAATACGGCGCCGACACCGCGCGCCTGTACACCATGTTCACCGCGCCGCCCGAGGCCACGCTGGAATGGAACGACCTGGCGGTCGAGGGCTCGTACCGCTTTCTCAAGCGGGTCTGGGGATTTGCTACCAAAAACGTAGCTATCTATACAGATGGGGTAAAGGCCAAGGTCGAATTTAATGCAAAGTCCAAAGCGCTGCGGCTGGACATCCACAGCCTGCTCAAGCAGGTGGACTACGACTACCAGCGCATGCAGTACAACACCGTCGTCTCGGGCGCGATGAAGATGCTCAATGCGCTGGAGAGCTTCAAGAATGACGGCTCGGCGAGCAGCCATGCGGCGCTGGCCGAGGGCTTTGGCATCCTGCTGCGCTGCCTGTACCCGGTCGCGCCGCACATCACCCATGCCCTGTGGCAGGAGCTCGGGCTGGCCGCGCGGCACGGCGAGCTGCTCGACGCGCCCTGGCCTCAGGTCGATCCGCAGGCGCTGGAGCAGGACGAGCTCGAGCTCGTGCTGCAGGTCAATGGCAAACTGCGCGGCGCCATCCGCGTGCCCGCAGGCGCCAGCCGCGAGATGATCGAGCGCATCGCGATTCACAGCGAGGCGTTCATCAAGGTGGCCGAAGGTGCCAAGCCGAAAAAGATCATCGTGGTGCCGGGCCGGCTCGTCAACGTGGTGATTTGACCGTGCAGCGCCGCCTGATCCTGGTGAGCGCGGGCGCGGGCCTGCTCACGGCCTGCGGCTTCAAGCTGCGCCAGGCACCCGACTTTGCCTTCACGTCGCTGTACAGCGCGGCCGTCACTCCGCTGGGCAACGAGCTCAAGCGCGACCTGGTGGCCGGCGGCAAATTGAAGGTGATCAGCGACGCCACACAGCAGGGCAGCGCCCAGGTCATTCTGGATATTCTGGGGGACCAGCGCGAGCGCGTGGTGGTGGCGCTGAACTCCGCGGGCCAGGTGCGCGAGCTGGAGCTGCGCCTGCGCGTCAGGTTCAGGCTGCGCGGCAAGGATGGCAAGGAGCTGATTCCCGAGACTGAAATCCTGCAAAAGCGCAACGTGAGCTACAACTCCTCCGTGGTGCTGGCCAAGGAGGCCGAAGAAGCCCTGCTGTACCGCGACATGCAAACCGACATCGTGCAGCAGCTCATGCGCCGACTCGCGGCCGTGAAGGAAATATGAGACCTTGCGGGACAGACCGTAGCGCCAACGGCGCGGAGCTCTGTCCTCAACTGACCAGAGATTAGGCCTGACTGAACCATGCCGCTGGACCGCACCGACCGCAAACTGCTGGCCGCCCTGCAGCGCGATGGCCGCGCCAGCATGGAGGCGTTGTCGCAGCTGGTGCACCTGTCGGCGCGCGCCACCCTGAACCGCGTGCGCAAGCTGGAGGCCGCTGGCCACATCGAGGGCTACCGCGCCGTGCTGGCGCGTGCCAGCCTGGGCGAGCATGTTTCCGTGTTTGCCGAGATCGCGCTGAAGGATCAGCGCCAGGCCACGGCGCAGCGCTTCGAGCGGCACATGCTGGCCTGCCCCGAGGTGGTGGCCTGCTATTTGATCAGCGGCCGCTACGACTACCTGGTGCGCGTGGCCTGCCGCGACCTGGCCCATTACCGCGACCTCACCAGCGCCTGGCTGGACGATGAGTCGCTGGGCATCGAAAAAATCATGACCAACACCGAGCTGCAAACCATCAAGGAATTTGCCGGCTTCCCACTACCGCTGGTCAAGTCCTGAAATACACTTCCGAATCAGAAGTTCAGGGGCCATGCCACGGCGGGCCCGGTCGGGCCGGCACGCCCATCTTCACCACTGCCGCAGCCGCGTGCGACCTACACTGATCTTTATCCAGAGATCATCATGAATATCGAAAAGAGAGCGGCATCTCCAGACTTCATCAGGGCTGAGGCGCAATTTTGCGCGCACAACTACCATCCGGTGCCGGTCGTGGTGGAGCGCGCACGCGACTGCCTGGTATGGGACGTGGAGGGCCGCGAATACCTCGACATGATGAGTGCGTATTCCGCCGTCAGCCACGGCCATCTGCACCCGCGGCTGGTCGCGGCCGCCACGCGCCAGCTGCAGCAGGTGGCGGTCACCTCGCGCGCGTTTCACAGCACGGTGCTGGGGCCGTTTCTGGAAAAACTCTGCCGGCTCGCCGGCTTCGAGCAGGCCCTGCCGATGAACACCGGCGCCGAGGCGGTGGAAACTGCGATCAAGGCAGCGCGCCGCTGGGGCCACCGTGTCAAGGGAATTGCCGATGGCACCGCCGAAATCCTGGTCGCGCGCAACAACTTCCACGGCCGTACCACCACCGTGATCAGCGCTTCGAGCGAGCCGGACTACAAGGCCGGCTTCGGGCCGCTCACGCCCGGCTTCAAGTTCTTTGACTTCGGCGACATGGCCAGCGTGCGCGCCGCCGCCTCGCCCCGCACCTGCGCCGTGCTGGTGGAGCCGATCCAGGGCGAGGCCGGCATCGTGCTGCCGCCGCCCGGCTTCTTCACCGAGTTGCGCGACTGGTGCACAGCGCACAACATCCTGCTGATCCTCGACGAGGTGCAGTCGGGCCTGGGGCGCACCGGGCGCTGGTTCGCGTTCGAGCACGAGGGCATCCGGCCCGACGCGCTGATCCTGGGCAAGGCGCTGGGCGGCGGGCTGCTGCCGGTCAGCGCGTTCCTGGCCGACCATGCGGTGATGGACGTGTTCACTCCCGGCAGCCACGGCTCCACCTTCGGCGGCAACGCGCTCGCCGCCGCGGTCGCTCTGGAGGCCCTGCAGGTGATGGAAGACGAGAACCTGGTGGCGCGCGGCGCGGCGCTGGGCCGGCATTTGCTGGCGCGGCTGCAGGCGGTGCAGGTCGCGGCCGCGCCGCTGATCCGCGCCGTGCGCGGCCGCGGCCTGTGGGTCGGCGTGGAGATGGACCCGGCTTGGGCCAGTGCGCGCGAGGTGGTCGAGCGCATGGCGGCGCACGGCGTGCTGTCCAAGGAAACCCATGAGACGGTGATCCGTTTTGCCCCGCCGCTGACCATCACGCGCGAGCAGATCGACCGGGCCGTGGATGTTTTTGCGCAGATTGTCCTTGCCATGCGTGCAAAGCCTGCTATACATTCGGGAGCAAATGCGCCATCGCCACGTCCCCTGCAGGAGACCATTGCCATGACCGATTCGCCGCCCGTCGCACCTGAGCCTGCAACGGCGCCGGTGCCGCATCTGTTGATGAGTCCGCCCGATTATTTCGAAGTCAGCTACGCCATCAACCCCTGGATGGACCCGACCCGCTGGTCGCTCGATGCGCAGCGCCTGTCGCAGGACGCGCACACCGGCTGGGTCGCCTTGAAACAGTGCTACGAAGCGCTGGGCGCCCGGGTGGTGGTCAAGCCCGCCGCCTACGGCCTGCCCGACCTGGTGTTCACGGCCAATTGCGCCGTGGTGCTGGACGGCAAGGTGGTGCTGGCGCGTTACCTGAATGCCGAGCGCCGGGGCGAGGAGGAGCACGGCCAGCGCCTGTTCGAGCAGCTGCTCGCGCGCGGCGAGGTCGATTCGCTGCACCGCACGCCCGAGGGCGTGTTTTTCGAGGGCGCGGGCGACGCCATTTTCGACGCCGGGCGCGGCATCATGTGGATGGGCCACGGCCAGCGCTCCAGCCCGCAGGCGCGCCACACGATCGAGCAGGTGTACGGCATCCCGACCCTCGCGCTGGAGCTGGCCGACCCGCGCTTTTACCACCTCGACACCTGCTTTTGCCTGCTCTCGGGCGGCGAAGTGCTGTACTACCCCGAGGCCTTTACCGAGGCCGGCCGCGCGCAGATCCGGGCCGTGGCGGGCGAACACCTGATCGAGGCCGGCGCCGACGACGCGCTGCACCTGGGCGTCAACTCGGTGTGCATCGGCCGCGACGTGGTGATGTGCCACTGCAGCGAGCCGCTGCGCGAGCTGCTAACGGCGCGCGGCTACCGCGTTCATGTGGTGCCGCTGGGCTCGTTCAACCGCTCCGGCGGCGCGGCCTACTGCCTGACCCTGAAGCTGAACAATCTGTACCGGGGGCGCAGCGCGCAACGCCGCGACGGGCCGCCCCGAGCAAGTTCGGCCCCCTCGGGGGGCAGCGCAGCACGCGAAGCGACGAGCGTGGGGGCCAATGAAACCTGGCCCAAGGCCGCGTAAACTGGCGCACTCATGCAGCTCGCCCCGGCCCAACTCCCGCAACACCTCCAGCGCGGACTCAAACCCCTGTACACCCTGCACGGCGACGAGCCGCTGCTGATCCAGGAGGCGGCCGATGCGCTGCGCGCCGCAGCGAGAGTCCAGGGCTACACCGAGCGCACGGTGCACACGGTGGCCGGCGCGAACTTCGACTGGAGCGAGGTGCTGGCGGCGGGCGGCTCGCTCAGCCTGTTTGCCGACAAGCAGATCGTTGAGGTCCGCATTCCCTCGGGCAAGCCCGGCAAGGAGGGCAGCGCGGCGCTGCAGCAACTGGCCGCGCAGGCGCAGGGCAATGACAGCACGCTGACCCTGGTGCTGCTGCCGCGGCTCGACAAGGCGACCAAATCCGGGGCCTGGTTCGCGGCGCTGGAGAGCTTTGGCGTCACGCTGCAGGTCGAGCCGGTGGAGCGCGGCGCGCTGCCGCCATGGATCGCCCAGCGCCTGCAGGCCCAGGGCCAGCGCGTTAGCTCGGGCGAGGCCGGGCAGCGCACGCTGCAGTTTTTTGCCGACCGGGTGGAGGGCAACCTGCTGGCGGCGCACCAGGAAATCCAGAAGCTGGCGCTGCTGTACCCGCAGGGCGAGTTGACGCTCGAGCAGATCGAGCGCGCCGTGCTCAATGTCGCGCGCTACGACGTGTTCAAGCTGTCCGAGGCGGTGCTCGGCGGCCAGATCGGGCGCGTGACGCGCATGCTCGACGGATTGCAGGCCGAGGGCGAGGCCGAGGTGCTGGTGCACTACACGCTGGCCGAGGACATCCGCGCGCTCAAGCGCGTGAAGGACGCGATTGGCGCGGGCCGCCCGCTGCCCATGGCGCTGCGCGAGCAACGCATCTGGGGCCTGAAGGAGCGCCTGTTCGAGCGCGCGCTGCCGCGCCTCACCGACACCGCGCTGGCCAATTTGCTGTATGCCGCGCACCAGGTCGACGGCATCGTCAAGGGCCTCAAGCAACCCGACTGGCCGGTGGATGGCTGGCAGGCGCTGCACCGGCTTGCGACGACGCTGTGCCGCGAGTGCGCGGCGCTGCCCGCCAGAGGCGCCGGCACGCCGGTGCGTGCCAAAATAGGGGCATGAACGCACCTAGTGACACCCCCGCGCTTGCCGCTTCGCGTGCTGCGCTGCCCCCCGAGGGGGCGCTCGGGTCCGGGGGTGGCCCGTCGGGACTCGACATCGCCGACTACACCCGAACCCTGGGTTTGCAGGCGAAAGCGGCCTCAGCCCTTATGGCGCGTTCGGATACAGCTATCAAAAATGCAGCACTGCGCAAACTCGCAAGCCTGCTGCGCACCAGCGGCCCGGCGCTGCAGGTGGAGAACGCGAAGGACATCGAGCGCGCCGTCGCGGCCGGCCTGGCCGCGCCGCTGGTGGACCGGCTGGGGCTCGGCCCCAAGGTGCTGGAGACCTGCGCCCAGGGCTGCGAGCAACTGGCCGCCATGCCCGACATCATTGGCGAGATCACGGCGCTGCGCCAGCAGCCCAGCGGCATCCGCGTCGGCCAGATGCGCGTGCCGATCGGCGTGTTCGGCATGATTTTCGAAAGCCGCCCCAACGTGACCATCGAGGCCGCCAGCCTGTCGATCAAGAGCGGCAACGCCTGCATCCTGCGCGGCGGCTCGGAGGCGATCGAATCCAACAAGGCGCTCGCGAAACTGGTGCAGCAGGCGCTGGTCGAGAGCGGCCTGCCGGCCCACGCCGTGCAACTGGTGCAGACCACCGACCGCGAGGTGGTCGGCCAGCTCATCAGCATGCCGCAATATGTGGACGTGATCATTCCGCGCGGCGGCAAGGGCCTGATCGAGCGCATCTCGCGCGATGCCAAGGTGCCGGTCATCAAGCACCTGGACGGCAACTGCCATGTCTACGTCGACGATCCCTGCGACATCGACATGGCCGTCAGGGTCGCCGACAACGCCAAGACCAGCAAGTACAGCCCCTGCAACGCCAGCGAAGGCTTGCTGGTGGCGCGCGGCGTGGCGCAGGAATTTTTGCCGAAGATTGGCGCCATCTACGCGGCCAAGGGCGTGGAGATGCGCTGCGACCTGGAAGCCGCGCAGATCCTGCGAGCGGCCGTTCAACCCGGCTCCGTTGACGGCCGGCGCGCCCCCAGGATCGAGGCCGCCACCGAGCAGGACTGGTACGAGGAATACCTCGCGCCCATCATCAGCGTCAAGGTGGTGGCGGGGCTGGACGAGGCGATTGCGCACATCAACCAGTACTCCAGCCACCACACCGACGCGATCCTGACGCGCGACCACATGCACGCGCAGCGCTTCCTGCGCGAGGTCGATTCGGCCAGCGTGATGGTGAATGCCAGCACCCGCTTTGCCGACGGTTTCGAGTTTGGCCTGGGCGCCGAAATCGGCATCAGCACCGACAAGTTCCATGCGCGCGGGCCGGTCGGGATCGAGGGGCTGACGTCGCTGAAATATGTCGTGCTGGGCCAGGGCGAGGTGCGCAGCTAGCGCGTTTGTGTTTATTGCCCGCGGCACATTTGTCGGGTAGTGTTGACATCCCGCCGGACACAAAAGAAGGAAACCCCATGAGCGCAACCCTGGCCAGCGCCGCGCCGCGGCCCAAGGCGACCTTCACCACGATCGCCGCGATCACCATCGGCAACGGCCTCGAATTCTTCGACTTCACGGTCTATGCGTTTTTTTCGGTGATCATCGGCAGCCTGTTCTTTCCTGCCAGGGACGCGATCGACAGCCTGATGCTGGCCCTGGGCAGCTATGGCATCGCGTTCCTGGCGCGGCCCATCGGGGGCCTCGTGCTGGGCCTGTATGCCGACCGGGTCGGACGCAAACCGGCCATGACCCTGACCCTGATCCTGATGGCGGCCGGCTCGCTCGGAATGGCGCTGGCGCCCACTTATGCGCAGATCGGCGTGCTCGGGCCAATCTGGCTCGTCACGGCGCGCCTGATCCAGGGCTTTGCCCTCGGCGGCGAGGTCGGCGCCTCGACCTCCTTGCTGCTGGAGTACGCCGATGACCACAGCCGGGGCTACTTCGGCAGCTGGCAGTTCGTCAGCCAGGGCCTGAGTTCGCTGCTGGGGGCGGGCATCGCAACACTGCTGACCAACACCTTGCCGCATGATGCGCTCTATTCGTGGGGCTGGCGCATCCCGTTTGCCATCGGCGTGCTGATGGTGCCGCTCGGGGTCTACATCCGGCGCCACCTCGACGAAACGCTGGGCCACCAGCCGCAAGCCGGTGACAGCTCCAGGGCCAAACTCAAGGAAGTTTTCCAGACCCACGCCGGACTGGTCTGGTCGGGCGTGCTGATGATCCTCGGCGGCACGGTCGCGACCTACATTACCGTCTTCTACTTTCCCACCTACGCGGCCCAGTTCCTGCACATGCCGCTGTCGCTGACGCTGTGGGCGAGCGTCACCTCGTCGGCCATCCTTGTGCCGGTATCGGTCCTGGCAGGACGGCTGTCGGACCGGGTCGGCCGCATTCCTGTGATCCTGTGGTCGCGCGCGGCGATGGTCGTGCTGGTGGTGCCGGGTTTCATGCTGCTGGTGGCACACCCCCAAGGCGCCGTGTTGATCGGCGTGGTCGCGGTGCTCTCTGTCCTGCTCGCGCTGCAGGCCTCGCCGGGCATCACTTTCATTACCGAACTGTACCCACGCCCGATCCGCGCCACCTCCCTGTCGGTCGTGTACAGCGTGGGCGTGGCGGTGTTCGGCGGTACCGCCCAGCTCATCGTGACCTGGCTCATCAAGGTCACGGGCAGCGACCTCGCCCCGGCGTGGTACATGATCGCTGCAGCCGTGATTTCGACGATTCCGCTGTTCTGGCTCAAGGAGACGGCAGGCCGGCCGATCTGAGCCCGGATTGCGCGCGAACTTCAGCGCGCCGCGCGGGCTTATGATCGCCATTTTGACGGCCTGTTGAACGACCCTTGCAACCGGCGGGGGCGCCCTCAAATGCCTCCAAGCCAATCCAGCATTTCTTCCAGACCAATAACAAAAGGGCCGCATGGTTCCGCATCTCATCACGGCACTCACCGGCCCCATCAACGAGCTGGAGCAGCGCATTCTCGACTCCATGCCGGCCATCGAGCGCTGGTTCCGCCTCGAGTGGATGGAGCACACGCCGCCGTTCTACAGCGCGGTCGACATCCGTAACGCCGGCTTCAAGCTGGCCCCGGTGGACACCAATCTGTACCCCGGCGGCTGGAACAACCTGACCCCCGAGATGCTGCCGCTGGCGGTGCAGGCGGCGCAGGCGGCGATTGAAAAAATCTGTCCCGAGGCCAAAAACCTGCTGGTGATCCCGGAAAACCATACGCGCAACACGTTTTACCTAAGCAGCGTGGCGCAGTTGCAGCGCATCTTCCACATGGCTGGGCTGAATGTGCGCATCGGCTCGATCGACCCCGCGATCAAGAAAACCACCACGGTCGAGTTGCCGAACGGCGAGCACGTGACGCTGGAGCCGGTGATCCGCACCCGGCGCCGCCTCGGCCTGAAGGACTTCGACCCCTGCACCATCCTGCTGAACAACGACCTCGCGGCCGGCATCCCCGGCATTCTGGAAGACATTCATGAGCAGTACCTGTTGCCGCCGCTGCAGGCGGGCTGGTCGGTGCGGCGCAAGAGCAACCATTTCCACAGCTATGAAGAGGTGTCCAAGCGCTTTGGCAAGCTGCTGGGCATCGACCCCTGGCTCATCAACCCGATGTTCGGCAAGTGCGGCGAGGTGAATTTTGCGGAAGGCTCGGGCATGGATGGCCTGACCAGCAACGTCGATGCGCTGCTGACCAAGATCCGGCGCAAGTACAAGGAATACGGCATCAACGAAAAACCGTTCGTGGTGGTCAAGGCCGACAATGGCAGCTCCGGCATGGGCATCATGACGGTGCGCGACGCCAAGGACCTCGAAGCGCTGAACCGCAAGGGCAAGACGGACTTCGTCAAGGCCGGCGAGGGGGTCAGCGACGTCATCATCCAGGAAGGCGTGCTGACCAACGAGCGCATGAACGACGCCGTGGCCGAACCGGTGGTCTACATGATGGACCGCTATGTGGTGGGCGGCTTTTACCGGGTGCATGCGGAACGCGGCGTGGACGAAAACCTGAATGCCCCCGGCTCCCGGTTCGTGCCGCTGGCGTTTGCCGAGAGTACGCGCTTACCTCAGCCGGGCATGAAGCCGGGCGCCAGCGCGCCCAACCGCTTCTACATGTACGGCGTGATCGGCCGGCTCGCCATGCTGGCCGCCAGCTACGAGCTCGAAGCCACCGATCCGGACGCCGAGATCTACGACTGAGGCGCTCCGCCACCCCCCGGCGCACGAGTTGTTGCGCTGCAACAGCTGTGTGATTTGCGGCATTTAGACGCTTGGGCCGACATGGATGGAGGCCTTCCAAGTGCAGAATAGCCCCCTTCAAGGCAACGCAAGCCGCTCCGGCATCGAGCCCGGGTGCATTAACCAGTGACAGCATCCAAATCATCCTTTGCCGCGCTCACGCTCGGTGCCATCGGCGTTGTCTATGGTGACATCGGCACCAGCGTCCTGTACGCGTTCCAGACGGTCTTCACGACCGGCCACGTGGCCCTCACGCATGACAACATCTACGGCATCTTGTCGATGTTCTTCTGGACGCTGACCATCATCGTGTCCATCAAGTACGTGGTGCTGGTGCTGCGCGCCGACAACAACGGCGAAGGCGGCACGGCCTCGATGCTGGCGCTGGCCTCCAACGCGGTCGCCAACCGGCCCAAGCTGCGCCGACGCCTGCTCGTGATCGGCATGTTCGGGGCGGCCCTGTTCTATGGCGATGGCGTCATCACGCCGGCGATCTCGGTGCTGTCGGCCGTCGAGGGGCTGGAGGTGGTGTCGCCGGCATTCAAGGAATATGTGATCCCCCTCACGCTGGGCATCCTGTTTTTGCTGTTTGTCGTGCAAAAGCGGGGCACGACCCACATCGGCAGGTTTTTCGGGCCGATCATGCTCGTCTGGCTGGCCGTGATCGGTTTGCTCGGTCTCATGCAGATCGCCGGCCACCCGGCGGTCCTGAAGGCGCTGAGTCCGTACTACGCCGTGCGCTTCACGATCACCAGCCCGGGTGTGACCTTCGTGATCCTGGGCGCCATCATCCTGTGCGTCACGGGGGCCGAGGCGCTGTATGCGGACATGGGCCACTTCGGCAAAAAACCGATCCGCGCGGCCTGGTTCAGCGTCGTCATGCCGGCCCTCGTGCTGAACTATTTCGGCCAGGGCGCGCTGGTGCTCAAGAACGCGGAAGCCGTGAAGAATCCTTTCTACCTGATGGCACCCGACTGGGCGTTGCTGCCCATGGTGGTGCTGGCGACCATGGCCACCGTGATCGCCTCCCAGGCCCTGATCTCGGGGGCCTTCAGCGCCACCAAGCAGATCATCCTGCTCGGCTATCTGCCACGCATCCAGATCCTGCATACCAGCGTCAAGGAAACGGGGCAGATTTACCTGCCGTTTGTAAACTGGACGCTGTTCGTGGCGATCGTGCTGGCGGTGGTGCTGTTCAGGTCGTCGGAAGCGCTGGCTGCGGCCTACGGCATCGCGGTCTGCGGCACGATGCTGATTACCACGATCCTGACGTTCTACGTGGTCCGCTACGCGTGGCACTATCCGCTGCCGCTGTGCATCGCCGCCACCGGCTGCTTCTTCGTGGTGGACCTGGCGTTCCTGTCCTCGAACATGCTCAAGATCCTTGAAGGCGGCTGGTTCCCGATTGTGATTGCCGGGGGTGTCTTCACGCTGATGGTCACCTGGAAAGAGGGCCGCCGCCTGCTCAATGCCAAGCTGCGCACCGACGCCATCGACCTGCCGAGCTTCCTCGAAGCGGTGTTCGTGAGCCCGCCGGCGCGCGTGGCCGGCACCGCCGTGTTCCTGACCGCCGAACCCGGCATGGTGCCCAATGCCCTGCTGCACAACCTCAAGCACAACAAGGTGCTGCACGAGCAGAACCTGTTCGTCACGGTGCGCAACCACGAGGTGCCGTGGATCGGCATGGACAAGCGGCTGGAGGTCGAGGCGCTGGGGCACCACTGCTGGCAGGTGATCATCCATTACGGCTTCAAGAACGACCCCGACCTGCCGCGCGCGCTGCAGCAAACGCGCGGGCGGGGCTGCGACGTGGAGCCGATGACGACCAGCTATTTCCTGTCGCGCGATATCGTGATCCCCACCATTGGCAGCGGCATGGCGCCCTGGCGCGAAAAGCTGTTTGCGCAGATGCACCACGCCGCCAGCGGGGCCGCCGACTTCCTCAACCTGCCCAACAACTCGGTGGTGGAGCTGGGATCGAAAATTGAACTCTGAGTCCCCGCTGTCCGGGCTGGCCTGAAGCCCGCGGGGCGGGCGGGCCCGGCTTTCCTTTCTGCAGATGCGTTTCTTCAAAGATCTCTCACTGGGGGCCTTCATGGCCGGCTTTGTCGCCGTGCTGGTCGGCTTTACCAGTTCGGTGGCCCTGGTGTTCCAGGCGGCGCAGGCCTTTCACGCCACGCCGGCCCAGACCAGCTCCTGGATGTGGGCGCTCGGCCTGGGCATGGGGCTGAGCTCGCTGGTGCCGTCGTTGTTGCTGCGCATGCCGGTGATGGTGGCGTGGAGCACGCCCGGCGCGGCCGTGCTGGCCACCGCCGGGCTGACGGGCGGCTTTTCCATGGCCGAGGCGGTGGGCGCCTTCATGGTCTGCGCCGCGCTCATCACCGTGTCCGGGGCCACCGGCTGGTTTGAAAGAATCATGAACCGCATTCCGGTGGCGATTGCCTCGGCGCTGTTGGCCGGCGTGCTGGCGCGCTTTGGCCTGGACGCCTTTGCCGCGGCGCAGACGGCGCTGCCGCTGGTGCTGCTGATGCTGACCACTTACCTGCTCGGCAAGCGCTGGCTGCCGCGCTACGCGGTGGTCGTCACTTTTTTGGTGGCTATTATTTTCGTAGCTAGTCGTGGAGAACTGGCGGGGGCTAGCGTCGGTTTTGACCTGGCACGACCGGTCTTCACGATGCCGCGCTTCACCTGGGGCGCGATCATCAGCCTGGCCGTTCCCTTGTTCGTCGTGACCATGGCCTCGCAAAATCTGCCGGGCGTGGCCGTCATCCGGGCCACGGGCTACGGTGGCGCAAAAGGCATCCCGATCTCGAAGATCATCACGCTGACCGGTCTGGTCACGCTGGTGCTGGCGCCCTTCGGCGCCTATGCGCTGAACCTCGCCGCCATCACCGCGGCGATCTGCATGGGCCGCGAAGCCCACCTCGATCCTGCCAAACGCTACACGGCGGCGGGCTCGTGCGGCGCCCTGTACATCGTGATCGGCATCTTCGGCGCTGCGGTCACGGGCCTGCTCACGGCGTTCCCGAAGGATCTGGTGGCGGCGATCGCCGGGCTGGCCCTGCTCGGCACGATTGGCGGCGGCATGGCGGCCGCCATCCGGGACGAGTCGCACCGCGAGGCCGCGATCATCACCTTCCTGGTCACGCTCAGCGGCGTGGTGATTGCGGGCGTGGGCTCGGCCTTCTGGGGCGTGGTGGCCGGCGCCATCGCGCTATTTGTGCAACAGTACGGTCGCGCCGACTAATTATTTTCCGCCCCTTCCTGCCCACGCCCATGAACATTCTTTTCGTTGCCGATCCGCTCGAGTCCTTCAAGATCTACAAGGACACCACCTTCGCCATGATGCGCGAGCTGCAACAGCGCGGGCACCGCATCGCGGCCTGCGAGCCGCAGCAACTGTCCTGGGTGAGCGGTGGCCGGGTCGAGGCCGATGTGCGCGCCATCACACTCACGGGTGACGCCTCGGAATGGTTCAAAGTTGATAGCACGCAGCACACACCCCTCAAGGACTTTGGCGCTGTTTTGATGCGAAAAGACCCGCCGTTCGATGCCGAATACATCTACGCCACGCATCTGCTCGAGCAGGCCGAGCGCGAGGGCGCGCGCGTCTTCAACAAGCCCTCGGCGCTGCGCGACCACCCCGAAAAACTCGCCATCATGGAGTTTGCACAGTTCATCGGCCCCACGCTGGTCACCAGCAGCGCGGCCGACATCCAGCGGTTTCATGCCGCGCACAAGGACATCATCCTCAAGCCGCTCGACGGCATGGGCGGCATGGGGATTTTCCGCGTGCGCGCCGATGGCCTGAACCTGGGCAGCATCACCGAGACGCTGAACCGCAATGGCACGCAATCGGTGATGGTGCAAAAGTTCCTGCCCGAGATCGTGCGCGGCGACAAACGCGTGCTGGTGATCGGTGGCCAGCCGGTGCCGTACAGCCTGGCGCGCATTCCGCAGGGCAGCGAGGTGCGCGCCAACCTGGCCGCTGGCGGCAAGGGCGTGGCGCAGCCGCTCTCCAACCGCGACCGCGAGATTGCGCAGGCGCTGGGTCCGGTGCTGGCGGCGCGTGGCCTGCTGCTGGTGGGTATCGACGTGATTGGCGACTACGTGACCGAAATCAACGTCACCAGCCCGACCTGCTTTCAGGAAATCTTCCAGCAGACCGGCTTCGACGTGCCGGCCATGTTTGCCGATGCGCTGGAGGCTGCGCTGTAGCGCATCGGCCTCGCGCCTGCCGGGCTCGGCGGATCGACCTCATGCTTGGCACGACCCGCGACGCATGAAACCGGCGCAGCCAGATGCCAGGGATACCGCGGAACCGGCTTTGCCGGGCCGCTGGTATCGCCCCCCTTGAGGGGGAGGCGCCGCAGGCGCTTCGGGGGTGTTTCACCCCACGGGCATCCCGTCCACAAACACCCTGAGCTCATTCGGCGCAAACGCGGTCCAGGTCTCGTTGCTGGTCAGCGGCGTGGTCACCACCACGGCGGCGCGGTCATCGGGCGAGTTGATGTCGGCAAAGTTGACCGACAGGTCCTGGTCGGACAGCGTGGCGTGCGCAAACGGGTACTGGCGCACCAGGTAGTACAGGCTGGTGGAGGCGTGCGCCCACAGCGCCTGGCCGTTGGAGAGCAGGAAGTTGAAGTTGCCGTAGCGCCTGATTTGCGGCACCAGTTCGTGCAGCGTCAGGGTCAGCTCGGCCACGCTGGGCATGCCTGCGTGCGACTTGGCCAGCTGCTGCATCAGCCAGCAAAAGGCGCGCTCGCTGTCCGTGGTGCCGACCGGGTGAAAGCTGCCGTGCAGATGCGGGTGGTAGTCCTTCAGGTCGCCGTTGTGCGCAAACACCCAGTAGTGGCCCCACAGTTCGCGCACGAACGGATGCGCGTTTTCCAGCGCAACGTCGCCCTGCGTGGCCTTGCGCACGTGCGCCACGATATTGCGGCTCTTGATCGGGTAGCGGCGGATCAGCTCGGCCACGGGCGACTCCACCGCGCTCTGGTGGTCGACAAAATGGCGCAGCCCCCGGCCCTCGAAAAACGCAATGCCCCAGCCGTCGGCGTGGTGGTCCGTCAGGCCCCCGCGCTGGCAAAACCCGGTGAAGCTGAAGGTCGCATCCGTCGGGGTTTTGCAGTTGAGTCCGAGCAGCTGGCACATGGTGGGTGGCGACAAGGTGGCGATGAGGTGACAGTCTGGGGGTAGCCCATGGCGGGCCTGTTTCGCTATTGTGTCATTGCGCGGGCGTTGCCGGCGCGGACTTTGTGCACAGTTGCCGCGCCGCAACGAGCGCCCATGGCAAACTGCGACGACGACTCTGGAGGGTGGCCCCATGGAATTGCCGACTGACGCACGTTCCGACATGCCGGGCAGCCTGTGGAAACGCCGCAAGGCGCCCACCGCGACCCGTGCCTACCGTTGCCAATGCGGCCGACCCGTGTTCTTTCGCAACAGCCGCTGCCTGGCCTGCGGTACGCCGCTGGGCTACGAGGTGCAACGCGAGCGCGGTGCTGCCGCTGCAGCCGGGGCCGCAGCAGGACAGCTGGCAACTGAGGGGCGACAACAGCGCTGCGCTGTACCAGCGCTGCCGCAACTTCGAGAGCGCTGCGGGCTGCAACTGGCTGGTGCCTTATGCCGTGGGTGCGCCCGACGATCACGGCGGCAACGGCCTGTGCGTGGCCTGCAACCTCGACCGTACCATTCCCGATCTGTCGCTGGAAGACAACCGGCAACTCTGGGGCAAGTTCGAGACCGCCAAGCGGCGCCTCGTGGCGCAGCTGCTGGCGTTGGGCCTGCCGGTGGCGTCGCGGGTGAACCAGGACCCTGCGCGCGGGCTGGCCTTTGATTTCCTGCGCACGCCACCCGGTGGCCCGCGCGTGATGACGGGCCATGCCGACGGCATCATCACGCTGGACATCGAGGAGGCTGACGACGCCACGCGCGAGGCCACCCGGGCCGCGCTGCGCGAGCCCTACCGCACGCTGCTGGGGCACTGCCGCCACGAGGTCGGGCACTACTACTGGGACCGCCTGATCCGCGACACGCCATGGCTTGGCGACTACCGCGCCCTGTTCGGTGACGAGCGGCAGGACTACGCCGGCGCGCTGCGCCGCAACTACGAGCAGGGGCCGCCTGCCGATTGGGCGCAGCGCTTTGTCAGCGGCTATGCGGGCTGCCATCCATGGGAGGACTGGGCCGAGACGTGGGCGCACTACCTGCACATGGTGGACACGCTGGACACCGCGCTGAGCTTCGGCCTCGACGCCGACGAGGTGGAAATCGACGGCGAGCCGTTCGGTCCGGGTGCGCTATGGCGGCCCGACGACGCCGGGGCGGCGCCGTTCCTGGAGTTCATCAACTCATGGATTCAGCTCACCAGCGTGCTCAACGAGCTCTCGCGCAGCATGGGCCAGCCCGATTTCTACCCGTTTGTGCTGTCGCGGGCCGTGGTCGGCAAACTGCAGTTCGTCCATCTGGTGATTCGAGCCGCCCGCGCCGAAAACCATAAAAACAGGTCGTAGCCCTTTCAGGGTATGCCAAAGTAGCTATAAAAGTTATAGCTACAAAGTTGTTACGTTTGTTGCCTGCTCACTCGCGCAGGTCCGGCATATGCATGCTTGGCCGCGCGCCGATGCCGGCACGCGCGCCAGCACGGCGGGGGGAAACTGAACCTGTGTGCACCAGCAGGGCGGCTGCGGCTCGCCCGTGACGCGCCGGGTTTCCATGGCGCACTGGTTCGGCCTGCCGCACAGCGGGCAGCGGCTGGGGTCGGGCGGGGTGTCGGGCAAGGTCAGGGAGGGCATTTGTATCAAAAGATGACGATGTTTCAGGGCGCCGTTCGGGGCGTCAATGCGGCCGTTGACGTCAGGGCGCCCGCGGGCGATGGCGCCAGTCGCCCGCTAAAATGACACTCCCGCGGCGAGTCCATGCGTACATGGTAGTTATATTCGGCGTGAACGGGTAAATCGATCTCACACACCATGTCCCTCTCCAACATCCATACCCTGCCCGCGGCCGCATTGCCCGTCTCCAAGGCGGATCCTGCGCTGATGCGCGAGGTGGCCGAGTTGATGGTGTCCGCCCTCAACCTCGACACGCTCGCCGCCGACATCGCGCCCGACGAACCGCTGTATGGCGACGGGCTGGGCCTGGACTCGATCGACATTCTCGAGGTGGCGCTGGTGATTTCCAGGCAATACGGCCTGCAACTGCGCGCCGACCACGAAGACAACGGTCAGATCTTCCGCTCGCTGCGCTCCCTGAGCGAGCACATCGCCGCGCAAAGAACCAAGTGAAACCCGAATGGGCTGCACGGCTGGTACCGGTGTGCAAGGGCGCGGCGGCTGTCGGTGTGTGTATCGGCTACTCCCTGTTGGCGCACCTTGCGGCGGCGGCACCGGCACCTGGCCTGTTCGAGGCGGCCGTGGCCCTCGCGCCGGGCCTGACGCTGGCGTTTTTGCTCGCCTGGCGCTCAGCGCACAAGCCGCTCGGGTTGGCGCTGTGGGGGGCGGGCTGCCTCGGCCTGTACGGCGCCAGCGGCTGGCTGGTGGGGCATTACCACTGGGTATTTTTGCTGCAGGATGCGGGCCTGCAGGTGCTGCTCGGACTGACGTTCGGGCGCACCCTGCGGCCGGGGCAGACCCCGTTGGTGTCGCAGTTCGCCGCCCTGCTGCACGGGGCGCTGTCGCCCGCGGTGGTGCGCTACACCCGGCGCGCGACCTGGGCCTGGACACTGTTCTTTGCCGGCATGGCGACGCTGTCGCTGGCGCTGTTCTGGCTCGCGCCCATCGCCGTCTGGTCCGTCTTTGCGAATCTGCTGGGCCTGCCGCTGGTGGTGCTGATGTTTGTCGCGGAGTATGTGGTGCGCCGCTGCGTGCTGCCCAAGGCCGACCGGGCCGGACTGTGGGAGGCGTTTGCGGCCTACCGACAGTCGTCGGCGGGCGTCGCGCGGCGCGCGCACTGATGCGCTCCGCAAATGCCCGTGCGCTTTAGTCTGTCATGACCACTTTTCCGCTTGTCACGCATCGCGGCATGGACGACGCGCTGGCGTACCGCCACGGCGAGCTCATCACGGTCGGCCAGTTCCTGCACGACGCAAGGCGGCTGGCGGCCTTGTACCCGCAGGGGCGGCACGTGCTCAACGCCTGCACCGATCGCTACCACTTCACGGTCGGGCTGGCGGCCGCCATGCTGGCGGACAGAATCAGCCTGCTGCCGCCGACCCACACGCCGGAGATGGTGCGCCAGCTGCGGCTGTTTGCGCCCGATGTGTTTTGCCTGAGCGACGGTGCGACGACGATTGATCTGCCGCGGGTCGCCTATCCCGACCCGGCGCCGCGCGGCGATGGGCCCGAGGCTGTGCCGGCCAAGGTCCCGCAGATCCCGGCCGACCAGACGGTGGCTCATGTGTTCACCTCGGGCTCGACCGGCGTGCCCCTGCCGCATCGCAAAACCTGGGGCGCCCTGGTGCGCAATGTGCAGGCCGGCGCGGCGCGGCTCGGGCTGCTCGAAGGGGCGCGCTACAGCATCGTTGGGACCGTTCCGCCGCAGCACATGTATGGCTTTGAGTCCACGGTCCTGCTGGCGCTGCAGGGCGGCGCCGCGCTGAGCGCCGGGCACCCCTTCTACCCGGCCGATATTTGCAGCGCCATCGCCGCGGTGCCGCGGCCCCGCCTGCTGGTGACCACGCCCGTGCACCTGCGCGTGCTGCTGTCCGCGGGCATGGACGTTCCCGCGCTCGATCTGGTGCTGTCCGCGACCGCGCCGATGCCTGCGCCACTGGCGCAGGCCGCCGAAGCCCGCCTGCAGGTGCCGCTGCTGGAGATTTATGGCTCTACCGAAACCGGGCAGATCGCCACGCGCCGCACCGCAACGGCCGCGCAGTGGACGCTGTTTCCAGGTGTGCGTCTCGTCCCGCAGGGCGACCACATGTGGGCGTCGGGCGGCCATGTCGAGGTGCCGGTGGCCTTGGGCGACATACTGGAGTGCGTGGATGACCGGCACTTTCTGCTGCACGGGCGCAAGGCCGATCTGGTCAACATCGCCGGCAAACGCAATTCGCTGGCCTACCTGAATCATCAGCTGAACGCCATCGCGGGCGTGCAGGACGGGGCTTTTTTCATGCCGGACGAGGACGACGCCGGCACGGGCGTCACGCGCCTGCTGGCCTTCGCCGTGGCCCCGGGCCTGTCGCAGGCCGCGCTGCGCGCCGCGCTGCGCGGGCGCATCGATCCCGTGTTCATGCCGCGCCCGCTGGTGCTGGTGGAGCGCCTGCCGCGCAACAGCACGGGCAAACTGCCGCGCGAGGCGCTGCAGGCGCTTGCGCTGACCCACGACCAGACAGGACGCGGCCGGCATGCAGGGTGAACACCTGGCGGAACACGCGCTGACGGTGCCGGCCGATCACCCCGCGTTTGCCGGCCACTTTCCGGGCGCGCCCATCCTGCCGGGCGTGGTGCTGCTGGACGCCGTGGTGCAGCGGGCGCCGGGCGCGTCGGCCGGCGTGCATCAAATCTCGTCCGCCAAGTTTTTCAGCCCGGTCGCGCCCGGCGAGTCGCTGGTTATTGCGTATACGCGCACGGCCGGCGCCGGTCTGCGCTGGAGCATCGCCTGCGGCGCGCGCAAGGTCGCCAGCGGAACGCTGGTGCTGGCTACATGAGCGAACGGGCTGTCAACGTGGGGGCGCCGGCCGGCAAGCCAGTGAACTGGAAGGACAGTCCGGAGCGCAGCAACCAGTTCCTGCTGCGCGTCATGTGCTGGATTTCCCTGCGCCTGGGGCGCCGGGTTGCGCGCTGCGTGCTGTGCGGAATCGCGGTGTATTTCCTGTTGTTCTCACCCAAGGCCCGGCTGGCCTCGCGCCGCTACCTGCAGCGGGTTTTGAAGCTGCCGGCCTCTGCCCGCGTGGGATGGCGCCATCTGTTTCGCCATTTCATGACCTTTGCCTCTGTCATTCATGACCGCATCTACCTGGTCAACGACCGCTTTGACCTGTTCGATATTGAACTGCACCAGCAGCAGCTGATCACCAATGTGCTGGCCGAGGGCCGCGGGGCGCTGCTGCTGGGCGCGCACCTGGGCAGCTTTGAGGTGATGCGTGCGGTCGGCCGCCAGCAGCCCGGCCTGCGCGTGGTGATGGTGATGTACGAGGAAAACGCCCGGAAAATCAACGCCCTGCTGGCCGCCATCAATCCGGCCGTGCAGCAGGACATCGTGGCACTCGGTCACGTGGACTCCATGATGGCCGTGCATGCGCTGTTCGAGACGGGCGCCGTGGTCGGCATTCTGGGCGACCGCTCGCTGGGTCAGGATGCCACGGTGCCGTTGCCCTTTCTCGGCGCACCGGCGCTGCTGCCCGTGGGCCCGTTTCGCATGGCGGCCATTTTGCGGCGGCCGGTGCTGTTCATGGTCGGGCTGTACGGCGGGGGCAGCCGCTACGATGTCCATTTTGAAACGGTGGCTGATTTTTCCAACGTTCCGGCCGGTGGCCGTGCGGCTGCGATCCAGGCCGCCATGAGCCGTTACGTGCAGCTGCTGGAGCAGTATTGCGAAGTGGCACCCTATAACTGGTTCAACTTCTTTGATTTCTGGCAAGGCGCGCCAACGCCAGCTGCCGCACCTCAGCGGACACGCCATGATTGATTCGCTGATCGCAAGACGACGCTGGTGCAGCCGCCTGCTGGCCGCTGCGGGCCTGGCCCTGGCGCTGCTGAGCGCGCCGGCCCATGCCGCCTGGGATGTGGACCAGCTCATGCAGGCGCTGGCGCAAAACAAATCGGGCCGCGCCACCTTCGTGGAAAAAAAATACATCGCGATGCTCGACAAACCGGTGGAGTCTTCGGGCGAGCTGCTCTTCATCGCCCCCGACCGGCTTGAGAAGCGCACCGTCAAACCCAAGCCCGAATCCATGGTGCTGGAGGGCAACACGCTCACGCTCGAGCGCGGGCGCCGGCAGTATGTGCTGGCGTTGCAGGACTATCCCGAACTGGGCGCTTTTACCGAGAGCATTCGCGGCACGCTCGCGGGCGACCAAAAAGCGCTGGCGCGCATCTACAACATCACGCTGGAAGGCAGCGAAGAGCGCTGGACGCTGACGCTGCGCCCGATCGAGCCCAAGATGGCTGCCGCGGTGCAACGCGTTGTCATCCACGGCAGCCATGCCGACCTGCGTTCGATCGAGATCGAGCAGGCGGACAAGGACCGTTCGGTCATGACGATCACCTCGACCACCCCGCCATGAAGCGGTCCTGGCTGCAGCGCCCCTTCCTGGCGGTCTGGCTCTGGCTCGTCGCCTTGCTGCTGTGCGGGGTCTTGATCAGCCGCGCCAGCTTTACCGCCGATCTGTCGGCGTTTTTGCCCAAGGCGCCGACGCCCGAGCAGCGGCTGCTGGTCGATCAGCTGCGCGATGGCGTGGTGTCGCGGCTGATTCTGGTGGGCATCGAAGGGGCCGACGTGCCCACCCGCGCCGCGCTGTCCAAGGCCATGGCCCGGCAACTTCGGCTTGACAACCGTTTCAGCACCGTCAGCAATGGTGAGGCCGTGGCGCAGGAGCGCGACCAGGCCTTTTTGTTTGAGCACCGCTACCAGCTCAGTCCCGCCATGACGCCCGCGCACTTCAGCGTGGAGGGACTGCGCAGCGCGGTGGGCGACACGCTCGACCTGCTGGCGTCGCCCGCCGGCCTGCTGGTCAAATCGATCCTGCCGCGCGACCCGACCGGCGAATTTCCGCTGTTGCTGGAGCAGTTCGCGGGCGACGCGGCCGGTGGTGCGAGCCGGCCGCAGTCGGCGGGCGGTGTGTGGGCCTCGCGCGATGGCCGGCGCGCCCTGCTGCTGCTGCAAACGCGGGCGTCGGGTTCGGACACCAACGGTCAGGAACAGGCCATGGCCGCCGTGCGCGCCGCCTTCGCCGCGGCGCAGCAGGAAACCGCCCGCGCGGCCTCATCCGCCGCCTCGGCAACGCTGGTCATGACCGGGCCCGGCGTGTTCGCGGTGAATGTCCGCGAGGTGATCAAAAAAGAAGTCACGCGCCTGTCTGCCATCAGCATTGCGCTGATCGTGACGCTGCTGCTGTTGATCTACCGCTCGGTGCGGACTCTGGCGCTGGGCCTGCTGCCGGTGGTGTCCGGGGCGATGGCGGGCGTGGCGGCGGTGAGTCTGGGGTTTGGTGCGGTGCATGGCATCACGCTCGGGTTCGGCACCACCCTGATCGGCGAGGCCGTGGACTATTCGATTTACCTGTTCGTCCAGTCGGAGCAGACGGCCGCGTCCAATCGCCACTGGGTGCGCCGGTTCTGGCCGACAATCCGGCTCGGCGTGCTGACCTCGGTGTTCGGCTTTGCCTCGCTGCTGCTGTCGGGCTTTCCGGGGCTGGCGCAGCTGGGCCTGTACTCCATCACGGGGCTGCTGACGGCGGCGGCCGTCACGCGCTTTGTGCTTCCAGTGCTGCTGCCCCGGGATTTTCGCGTGCGCGACGTGTCCCGGCTGGGCCGGGGCCTGGCGCGCGTGGTGCAACGCGCCGGCGTGCTGCGCTGGGGCGTCGCCGGCCTGCTGGTGGCGGCGTGCGTGACCCTGGCGCTGCACCGGCAGACCCTGTGGAACAACGAGCTGTCGGCGCTCAGCCCGGTGTCGGCCGCGGACCAGACGCTCGATGCGTCGCTGCGGGCCGACCTGGGCGCGCCCGATGTGCGCTACCTCGTGGTGGTGTCGGGCAGCGCGCAGGAAAGCGTGCTGCACGCAGCCGAGTCTGTGGTGACGGCGTTGCAGCCGCTGGTGCAGACGAACGCGATCGCCGGGGTGGACAGCCCGACCACCCTGTTGCCCAGCGGCGCCACCCAGCAGGCCCGGCTGGCGAGCCTGCCGGAGCCGGCGGAATTAACGCAGCGCCTGACCCAGGCGCTCGCCACCCTGCCGATACGGCCGGAGCGCCTGGCGCCATTCCTGGCGGATGCGCAGGCAGCGCGGCATCTGCGCCCGGTCGAGCGATCGGACCTCGATGGCACGTCGCTGGCGGTGGCGGTGGATGGCATGCTGCTGCACCGCGCTGCAGACAAAGACGGGCCTGCGAGCTGGAGCGCGTTTCTGCCCTTGCACGCGCCCGTGGCCGCGGGCGGCACTGGTGCCGGCGTGATCGACCCGGCCCGCATTCGCCGCGCGTTGTCCGCCTTCGATCAGGCGGATACCGGCGCCAGCGTCCTGTTCGTCGACGTCAAGGGCGAGGCCGATCAGCTGTACAGCGGTTACCTGCACGAGGCCATCGTGCTGTCGCTGGCGGGGCTCGCGGCGATCGCGGTGCTGCTGCTGGTCGCGCTGCGCTCGCCCGCAAGCGTGTTGCGCGTGCTGGCGCCGCTGGCCGGCGCGGTGCTGACGGTGGCCGCCGGGCTGGCGCTCGCGGGCCAGCACCTGACGATTTTGCATCTGGTCGGCCTGTTGCTGATCGTGGCCGTGGGTTCCAACTACGCGCTGTTTTTCAATCGGCGCCAGCAGTCTAGTCAAGAGGGTCCGGATGCTGCCCCGGATATCGACGAGGACGCCCAGGGCGGCATCACGCCGCGCACGCTGGCCTCGCTGCTGTTCGCCAATCTCACCACCGTCGCCGGCTTTGGCGTGCTGGCCTTCTCCAGCGTCCCGGTATTGCAGGCAATGGGCGTCACGGTGGGGCCAGGCGCGATTCTGGCGCTGCTGTTCTCGGCTATTTTTGCCGGGCAGCGGCCGCTGGTGCAGCGTTTTCCGGAAGCCATCTGAGCCATGGCGATGCAGACTCCGGTCAAACGCTGGCAACCCACCCCGCTCCTGTGGGCTTCGCTGGGGCTGCACGCGGCGGCGCTGATCGCCGTGCTGGCGCGGCCCGCGGTCTGGCCCTGGGCGATCGGCGCGCTGCTCGTCAACCATGCCGTGCTCAGTCTCGCGGGCCTGTTGCCGCGCTGCCCATGGCTTGGCGCCAACTGGACGCGCCTGCCGGCCGCGGCGGCGGCGCGCGGCGAAATCGCCCTGACCATCGACGATGGCCCGGACCCGCTGGTCACGCCCGCGGTGCTCGACCTGCTGGAGCGCTACAGCGCAAAAGCCACCTTCTTCTGCATCGGCACGCAGGCCGCGCGCTACCCCGAACTGTGCCGCGACATCGTGCGCCGCGGGCACGCCATCGAGAACCACAGCCAAACCCATGGCTACGGTTTTGCGCTGCAGGGACCGCGCGGTTTTTTGCGCGAACTGCAGACGGCCCAGCAAACGCTCACGGCCATCACTGGCGAGCCGCCCGTCTTCTTCAGGGCTCCCGCCGGTCTGCGCAACCCGTTTCTGGACCCGGTGCTGCAGCGCCTGGGCCTGCAGCTGGCCAGCTGGAGCCGGCGCGCCTACGATACCCGCAATGGCGATGCGCAGGCCGTGTTGCGCATCCTGACCCGTTCGCTGCGCGCGGGCGACATCCTGTTGCTGCACGACCGCCATGCCGCGCTCACCCCGCAAGGCACGCCGGTCATCCTGGCCGTGCTGCCGCCGCTGCTGCAGGCCGTGGCGGCTGCCCATTTGAAGTGCGTGACCCTGCGCGCGGCGCTGGTGTGAACGCCCTTGTGCGGCGCCCCGTTTGCTAAACTGGATTGACTGTCCAACACCGGCCCCGCCTCGTGCAACCCCTTCTGCTATCGCACTTCACCACGACCAGCTGCATCGGCCGCGGGCTGGCCCCGACCCTGGCGTCATTGCGCGAGCGGCGCAGCGGCCTGCAGCCGTGCGACTTCGAGGGCGCCGACCTGGCGACCTGGACCGGTTCGGTGGCGGGGGTCGACGACGAGGTGCTGCGCGACGATTTGCGTGCCTACGACTGCCGCAACAACCGGCTGGCGCAACTCGGTTTGCGCCAGGACGGTTTCGAGCAGGCCGTGCATCGGACCGTCGCGCGGGTCGGTCGCCAGCGCATGGGCGTTTTTCTCGGGACCAGCACCGCGGGGATCCTGCAAACCGAACTGGCCTACCGGCGCCGCGATCCGGTCAGCGGCGCCTTGCCGGCTGACTTCAATTACGCCACCACGCACAACCCGTATTCGGTGTCCGCTTTCGTGCGTGGCTTCTTCGGGCTCGAAGGTCCGGCCATGGCCGTCTCGTCGGCCTGCTCGTCCAGCGCCAAGGTGTTCGCCTCGGCGCGGCGCATGCTGGAGGCCGGCTTGATCGATGCGGCCATCGTCGGCGGTGTCGACTCGCTGTGCCTGACCACGCTGTGCGGCTTCAACTCGCTCGGCCTGCTCTCCAGCCGCCCGTGCCGGCCGTTCGATGTCAACCGCGACGGCATCTCGATCGGCGAGGCGGCGGCCTTCATCCTGCTCGAGCGGGTCCCAAGCAGCCTGGATGCGAACGCGGTGCTGCTGCGCGGCGTCGGCGAGTCGAGCGACGCGCATCATATGTCGTCGCCCCACCCGCAAGGGCTGGGCGCGCGCCTGGCCATGCAGCAGGCGCTGGCGAGCGCCGGCCTGCAGGCCCCGCAGATCGGCTACATCAACCTGCACGGAACGGCCACGCCGGGCAACGATGCGGCCGAAGGCCAGGCCGTGGTGGCCCTGTTCGGCGAGCTTGCGACGCCGTGCAGTTCGACCAAGGGCGCGACCGGCCATACGCTGGGCGCCGCGGGCGCGCTGGAAGCCGTCATCAGTGCGCTGGCGCTGCAACAGGGCCTGATGCCCGGCGGCGCCAACACCGAGCAGCTGGATCCGGCGATTGCCGTCAACTACCTGATGGGCAACCGCGAGCAGCCGGTGAGTAGCGTGCTGAGCAATTCCTTTGGCTTTGGCGGCACCAATTGCAGCCTCGTTTTCAGCCGGGCCGGCTAAGGGACCTGCGCCATGACACCGCTGTCTCCCGCATCGCCCGCGCCGCTGGTCGTCTACATCGACGGCGTGGGCCTGCTCGGTCCGGGCATCGACCACTGGGAAGAAGGGCGCCAGCAGCTCGCCGGCCTGGCACCCGCGCGGCGGCAGAAAACCGTGCTTCCCGCGCCGGCCGCGCTGCCCCCCGCCGAACGGCGGCGCGCCGGGGCGATGGTCAAGCTCGCGCTCGCGGTCGGGCTCGAGGCCCTGCAGGCCGCGGGCCTTGATGCGGCCCAGGTTCCTTCGGTCTTCGCCTCGTCGGGCGGCGACGGCCTGAACTGCCACGAGATGTGCATGGCGCTGGCGTCCCCTGAAAAGTTCATCTCGCCGACGCGCTTCCACAACTCGGTGCACAACGCCGCCTCCGGCTACTGGGGCATTGCCACCGGGTCCATGGCGACCTCGTCGGTGCTGTGCGCCTACGATGGCAGCTTTGCCGCCGGCTGGCTGGAAGCCGTCGCGCAGGCCGTGGTGGACGGGGTGCCGGTGCTGCTGCTGGCCTACGACACCGACTATCCCGAGCCGCTGCGCAGTGTGCGGCCGGTGCCCGACACCTTCGGCGTCGCGCTGGTCCTGAGTCCGCAGCGCAGTGCGCGCAGCCTGGCGCGCTGCACGCTGCACGGCGACGCCTGCCTCACCGGTGACCCGGCCGACCAGCTGGCGGACCCGGTGCTGGAGCCGCTGCGCCGCGGCATTCCGGCGGCGCGCAGCCTGCCGCTGTTGCGCGCCGTCGCAACGCGTCAGGCCGGCCGCGTGGTGCTGGACTATCTGGATGGCTTGCAGCTGGCGCTCGACATCGCGCCCTGTGCCTGATGCCATGTCGATGCCTTCCATCCTTTTGCAGCAGCTTGAGATTGCCCGGCGCATTCCGCACCAGGGCCGCATGTGCCTGCTCGACGCCGTCATGGCGTGGGACGCCGCGCGCATCGTCTGCCAGGCCAGCAGCCATCGGGCACCCGACAACCCCCTGCGCGCCGAGGGCCGTCTCGGTGCTGCCTGCGGCGTTGAATATGCCGCGCAGGCCATGGCGCTGCATGGCGCGCTGCTGGCCGAGTCCGGCGAGGCCGCCTCCGCCGGTGCCGCGCCGCCGCGCGTCGGCTACCTGGCCAGCGTGCGCAGCGTGACCCTGCACGTGCAGCGGCTGGACACGATTGCGGAGGACCTGACGGTCACGGCCGAGCGCTTGCTCGGTGACGCGAACCACATCCTGTACAGCTTCCGGCTCGAGGCCGGCCCACAGTTGCTGATCGAGGGCCGCGCGGCCGTGGTGTTAGACGCGGCCCTGCTGCGGCAGCCACCTGAAGCAGCAGCTTATTCAGGAGCATCGCCTTGACTCCACCCCGCAAACGAGCGCTCGTCACCGGCGGCAGCGGCGGCATCGGCGCCGCCATCTGCCGGCGGCTGGCCCAGGATGGATTGCTGGTCATCGTCCATGCCAACCGGGGCCTGGCCGCGGCCCAGGCCGTGGTGGCCGCGATCCGGGCGCAGGGCGGCCAGGCGCAGGCAGTCGCCTTCGATGTGACGGATGCGGCCGCGACGGCTGCCGCACTGGAGGCGCTGCAGTTAGAGGGGCCGATCCAGGTCATCGTCAACAACGCCGGCATTCACGACGACGCGGTGTTCCCGGGCATGCAGCTGGCGCAGTGGCAACGCGTGCTGGATGTCTCGCTGAATGGCTTCTTCCATGTGACCCAGCCGTTGACGCTGCCGATGATCCGCACGCGCTGGGGCCGCATCATCAACATCACCTCGGTGGCGGCCCTGGCCGGGAATCGCGGCCAGGTCAACTATTCGGCGGCCAAGGGCGCCCTGCACGCCGCCACCAAATCGCTGGCGCTGGAGCTGGCCAGCCGCGGCATCACGGTGAACGCCGTGGCGCCCGGCATCATCGCCACCGCCATGAGCGAGGCCAGCTTCGACGCCGACGCCATCGCCCGGCTGGTGCCGATGAAGCGGGCCGGCACGCCCGAGGAGGTGGCCGATCTGGTGGGGTTTCTGGCCAGCGATCGCGCCGCCTACATCAGCGGCCAGGTGATCTCGATCAATGGGGGCATGATCTAAGGCCATGCAAGCATTTACCTACTCCTCCAACCCGGCCCGTGTGGTGTTCGGCGCGGGCAGCCTGCAGCACCTGGGGCGCGAGATCGACGCCCTGGGCGCCCGCAAGGCGCTGGTGCTGTGCACTCCCGGGCAGCGGCCGCTGGCCGAGCGCTTGGCCGCGCTGCTGGGCGGGCGCTGCGCCGGTATCTTCGACCGCGCCGTGATGCACGTGCCGATCGAGACCGCGCGCGAGGCACGCGAGGTGGCGCGCAGGGCAGGGGCCGATTGCGCCGTGGCCGTGGGCGGCGGCTCCACCATCGGGCTCGGCAAGGCGATTGCGCTGGATTCCGGCCTGCCGATCCTGGCCATTCCGACCACCTACGCCGGCTCGGAGATGACGCCGATCTACGGCATCACCGAAGCCGGCCTCAAGAAGACCGGCAAGGACGCGCGCGTGCTGCCGCGCACCGTGTTCTACGACCCCGAACTCACGATCGGCCTGCCGGTGACTGTGAGCGTGACCAGCGGCCTCAACGCCATCGCGCATGCCGCTGAAGGACTCTACGCCGCAGACGGCAACCCCATCATGGATTTGATGGCCCAGGAGGGTATAGCCGCCATCGGACGGGCACTTCCTGCTATCAAAATCAAAGCAGACGATAGGCAGGCGCGCAGCGACGCGTTGTACGGCGCCTGGCTGTGCGGCACGGTGCTCGGCCACGTCGGCATGGCGCTGCATCACAAGCTGTGCCACACGCTGGGCGGCAGCTTCAACCTGCCCCATGCCGAGACCCACGCCATCGTGCTGCCGCATGCGCTGGCCTACAACGCCAAAGCGGCGCCGCTGGCCATGCAGCGCATTGCCCGGGCCCTGCAGGCCGACTCGGCGCCGCAGGCGGTGTTTGATCTGGCCCGAGACAATGGCGCGCCGGGGGCCTTGAAAGACATCGGCATGAAAGCGGCCGATCTTGACAAGGCCTGCGACCTGGCCCTGCAAAACCAGTATCCGAACCCCCGTCCGCTGGAGCGCGCGGCCATCCGGCAGCTGCTGCAGGACGCGTTCGACGGCGTGCGGCCGGCCGCCTGATTCATTGAACCCTCAACGCCCCCAAGGAGACAACCATGCGCAATCTCAACCAGGACAACCTCACCGAGGCCGTCATCGCCCGCCTGGCCGACACGCCGGACCCGCGCCTGAAGGAAATCATGACGGCGCTGGTGCAGCATCTGCATGACTTCGCGCGCGAGGTCAAGCTGACCGAGGCCGAGTGGTTCAAGGGCATCGAGTTCCTCACGGCCACCGGGCATAAATGCACCGGCACGCGCCAGGAGTTCATCCTGCTCAGCGACGTGCTGGGCCTGTCGATGCTCACCGTCGCGATGAACAACGACAAGCCCCGGGGCTGCACCGAGGCCACGGTGTTCGGCCCGTTCTACGTGGAAGGCGCGCCGCACTACGAGAACGGCGCCGACGTGGCCAACGGTGCCAGCGGCACGCCCTGCCAGGTGCGCGGCAACGTGCGCGGCCTGAACGGTGAGCCCGTGGCCCACGCCACCATCGAGGTCTGGCAGGCCGATGACGAGGGGTTTTACGACGTGCAGAAACCCGGCCTCGATCACGCACAGGCGCGTGGCGTGCTGAACGCGCGCGGCGACGGCAGCTTCGACTTCAAGACCATCGTGGCCGAGGCCTACCCGATCCCGACCGATGGCCCGGTGGGCGACATGCTCAGGGCCACGAAACGCCACCCGTGGCGTCCCGCGCATCTGCACTTCATGATCCAGGCCGAGGGCTACGAGACGCTGATCACCCATGTCTTTCGCAACGGCGACCCCTACCTCGACTCCGACGCCGTATTCGGCGTGCGCCAGTCGCTGGTGGCGGACTGGGTGAAGCAGCCCGATGGCAGCTACCTGCTGGAATACGACTTTGTGCTGAACCCGCTCCGCTGAGGCGCAGGCGTTCACTGGCCCCCACGCTTGTCGCTGCGCGTACTACGCTGCCCCCCGAGGGGGCCGAACTTGCTCGGGGCGGCCCTTCGCCGCGTTAGCCGACCTCTTAACGGCCTCTCAGGCGCCGCACCAGCAGCCAGGGCAGGCGCAGGACAAAGCCGAGCAGCAGGCGGCCGTGCATCCAGGTCAGCAGCGCGTTGTCGCGCCAATAGTTGAAGTGCGAGACGCCGCCTTCGTCCGCGCGGAAATACTGGACGCGGGCCGGCAGATTCACCGCCGGCACGCCGCGCCAGCACAGGCGCACCACGGCCTCGGGGTCGAAGTCGAAGCGCCGCATCCAGTGGTGCCCGTGCATCACCTGGCGCAGCGGCGCGATCGGGTACACGCGAAAACCGAACAGCGAATCGCCGATGCCGGCCCACAGGGTTTCCAGGTTGGCCCAGCCGTTGGAGAGCTTGCGGCCCTGCACGCGCAGGCGTGGCGCGCTGGCGTCGAACACCGGCACGCCCAGCACCATGGCCTGCGGCTGCCGGTCCGAGGCGGCCATGAAGTCTGGAATCAGTTCGGCCGGATGCTGGCCGTCCGAGTCCAGGGTCAGCACGTGCGTGAAGCCCTGGGCGGCGGCGGCATCGATGCCGTGCAGCACGGCGGCGCCCTTGCCCACGTTGCGCGGCAGCACAAGGACGCGCAAGCCGGCATCCTGCCTGGCGAGGGCCTGCAAGCCCTCGGCGCTGCCATCGGTGCTGCCATCGACCACGACCCATACCGGCGTCCATTGGGCGCGCGCGGCGCGCACGGTGTCGTACACCTTGGGGCCCGGGTTGTAGCTCGGAATCAGGACCAGGTGCGTGCTGGAAGTCGCTGGCCGCGCCGCGGCGCCCGAATCATCCGTCATGCGCTGCCGCCATGCGACCAGTCGCGCGCCCGTTGCCCATCGTGCACGGCCGCGCCGGCCGGCCGGTCCGTGAGCGCAGCATCCGCCAGTTCGGCCTTGAAATACTGCTCCAGCTCCAGCGCGAAAGCCGCCACGTTTTTCGGTGGATCGAAGCGCTGGCCCAGGCGGACGCGGTAGCGCACCGGCATCGGCGTGCGGCGGAACAGGGCGGAGTCCTTGCCCAGGAAGGCGGCATCGGTGGTTTCGATGAACACGGTCTGCACCGGGACCCGCGCGTATTTGGCGATCAACCCGGCCGTGCCCTGCAGCCGGTTCACGGGCGCGCGCGTGGTGCGTGTGCCCTCGGGGAACAGCAGCAGATGGCTGCCGCCGCGTACCTCCGTCACGGCCCGGCGCACCATCGCGTGCAGCGAGTCGTTGCGGATGTAGCGGGCCAGCCGCGCCCCGGCGCCGAACAGGACGTTGTTCATGAGTTCGGCCTTCATGACGCAGGCCACGTGCGGCACGCGCGAGATGACCATCAGCGCGTCGAGCAGGGACGGATGGTTGGGCGCGATGATGCAGGCCGGCTGGTCGCGCAGCGCGTCCAGCGCGCGCAGGTCGAAGCGGCAGGCGCCGATCCACGTCAGCAGGCGCAGGTACACGCGAAACGTCAGGCCGGCGCCCTGCCGGCCCAGCTGCTGCCCCCGTGAGCGGGGCAGCAGGTAACGCAGCGGCAAGGCCAGCAGCGACCAGGCCAGCCCCATCAACGCCAGCAGGCCCAAGCCCAGGCGTAGCCGCACGGCATCACGCAGCGCGCGCGCACAGGCCGGCAGCATCAAGGGTTTCCTGATCCTGTTGCGGTCACTGCGGGGAGCGGGTGTTGGGCGGCCATCGGGCGTTGGTTCTGGTGGGGACGGTTCGCATGATCCGCGGGCAGCGCGGCCATGGCTGGGGCGCTGCAGAGTGCAGACCGGGCCAATTTTACTGTGCCGACGTAACAAAACTGTGTCCGACCGCCCCCGGCCCGGGTTGTGAGTCAAATCCCCCTGTAGCCCTTGCCCATCAAGCGCAGGTAGCTATTAATTCAGGAGTTGCCGGAGCCGCCGGCGCGCGCTGCATCCGCGCCAGCCTTGCGTCGTCCGGGTGCCACTGCACGTGAACCCGTGGGCCGGGGCATCCATCACACCAGCACCTGTTCGAACACCAGGCCCTGGCGTTGGCGATTGCGCTCGTGCAGCGACTGCACCGGCGCGGGCGTCGCCGACACCGTGATGCGCGAGGGCGCCAGCGCCGTCACCACGGCGTGCCGGTGCTCGGTGCTGGCAAAGCGGTCGCCGGCTTCGAGCACGATGTCGCGCTGGTCATTGTCGAGCGTGATCCACACGGTGCCGTTGCGGCAAACGATCTGGACGCTGGCCGCGTCGGGCAGGCGCAGCATCGCGTCCTTGCGCAGGCTCAGGTCGAAACGGTTGCTATCGGGTTTCATGGCGGATCCTTTCGCATTCATGGTACGAATGAATATACTGACTGAAATCTCCTACATCAAACGGTAAATTGGAATCATTGGCATGCGTACAGCGAATGTGAAACGTCCATTCACGACGCCACTGACGGGCGCCATCCAGCGCTCGGAGCTGCCCCGGCTCGACCTGCTGCGCAGCTTCGAGGCGGCCGCGCGCACCTTGAGCTTCACGCTCGCCGCCAAGGAGCTGTTTCTCACGCAGTCGGCGGTGAGCCGGCAGATCCAGCAGATCGAGGCCGGCCTGGGCGTGCCGCTGTTCGAGCGCCGGCACCGCGCGCTGGTGCTGACCGAGGCCGGCCAGGTGCTGCAGCGCGCCGTGGTCGACTGCCTGGAGCGCCTGCGCGATGCCACGGCCCGCGTGCGCGCCAGCACCCAGCTGCGCCAAGTGGCCATCACCACCACCGCCGGTTTTGCCTCACTGTGGCTGATTCCGCGGCTGGAGCGCTTCACGGCCGACCACCCGGGCGTGGATGTGCGGGTCTCGGCCACCAACGAGCTGCTGGATCTGGCGCGCACGCATATCGACGTGGCCGTGCGCTTTTGCCGCGTCAGCGATGGCGTGGGCCAGCCCCTGTTCGAGGAGACGGTGTACCCGGTGTGTGCGCCGCAACTGCTCGGCAACCCCGTCAAGCCCTTGCAGACGCCGGCCGACCTGGTGCAGCACACGCTCCTGGCGATGATGGAGACGCCGCAGGAATCGGCGCTGAACGCCGACTGGGCGCCGTGGCTGAACATCATGGGCCTGCCCGAGCTGCGCACGAAGAATACCCTGCGCTTCACCCAATACAGTGATGCCATTGCGGCCGCCGTAGCCGGCCAGGGCGTGGCGATCGGCCGCCTGCCGCTGGTCGCCTGGCTGCTGCGCGACGGGCGGCTGGTGGCCCCGTTCGGCGGCACGGCCGCGTCGCAGCGCGGCTACTTCGTGGTCACCGCGCCGCGCGCCGCCGGCAACCCCGATGCGCAGGATTTTGTGCGCTGGCTGCGGGCCGAGGCCGAGGCGCCGTTGGCGGCGGGCGCTCCGGCTCAGGTTTTTAGTTAAATTACGCGCTAGCCCTTATAGGATCTTCGCATGCCGCTATTGATTAAGTAGCAATCTGGTGTTTAGGCGGGTGTGGCCGGGCGCGGCTCCGACCACAGCTTGCCGCCGGTGGCCCAGTTCCCGCGCGGCACATCGATCAAGAGGATGTCGACCGCTTCGGGCGAGCCGCCCAGCACCTCGACCGTGACGCGGGTGATTTCGGTGACCAGTTTTTTCTTTTGCTCGGGCGTGCGGCCTTCCAGCATTTCAACGTGAATGGTGGGCATGGGGGTCCTTGGAGGAAGTGGTGGTTGAGGGCAGGATCATAAAAGCTCCCGGGGCAGGGCCTCGGCCAGAAAGTCGTACGCCGCGCGGATGTGGCGGTTCGTGCGGATCTCGCGGTGCACAGCCAGCCACATGGGCAGCGGGGGAATCTTCAGCAGGCCGGGCAGCAGGCGCACCACGTCCGGCTCGCCGCGCCCCATGTAGTCGGCCGCGAAGCCCACGCCCAGCCCGGCGCGCACGGCCTGCCACTGCACCAGAAGATCGTCACTGCGCAGCGCAAACGCCTCGCGCGTCACCGGGTAGCCCAGGGCCTCGAATCCCTGCAGGATGGCGTTGTCGGTGTCGCTGCCAATGAGCTCGTGCTGCAGCAGATCGGCCAGCTGGCGCGGTGTGCCGCGGCGCGCCAGGTAGCTGCGGTGGGCGTACGCGCCCAGCGCCACGGTGCCGATTTTGCGGGCCACCAGCGAGGCCTGGTCGGGCCGCACCATGCGCACCGCAATATCGGCTTCGCGGCGCAGCAGGTTGCTGACCTGGTTGCTGGAAACCAGCTCGACCTGGAGCCCGGGCAGCGCCTGCCGCAGCCGCGCCAGCACGGGCGGCATGAGCTGCACCGCCGCCGGCACGCTGGCGGTGATGCGCACCGTGCCGCTGGCCCGCGTCTGCGCGCCGGACACGGTGCGCGCCAGCAGCAGCGCCCCGCTCTCCATGCCGCGCGCGGCCTCGGCCAGTTGCAGCGCCGTGCGGGTGGGCACGAGGCCGCGGCCGGTGCGCTCGAACAGCACCACGCCCAGCTGCGACTCCAGCGCGGCGATGTGCCGCCCAAGGGTGGGCTGGCTGGCGCGCAGCACCCGCGAAGCCCCCAGCAGGCTGCCCTGGTCCAGCGCCGCGAGGAAGGAGCGCACCAGGCTCCAGTCGAAACCGGTTTGCAACGAGTTATTCATAAATGCAATTCTGCTATGGCTATTTATGCAATTGTGGTGCAGGCCGCTGATCTCCACAATCGGCTCATTGATCAACCCTCTGGAGTCACACCATGCAAGCCACCGTTCTGATTCTGGGTGCCCGCGGCCGTTTTGGCCTGGCGGCCGCGCGTGCCTTTGCCGATGCCGGCTGGCGCGTGCTGGGGCAAATGCGTCCCGGGGCGACTGCGCCCGAAGACCCGCGCATCGAGTGGTTGGGCCTCGGGCTGCACGACACCCAGGCCCTGGGGGCGGCGGCACGCGGCGCCGCAGTCGTGGTGCATGCGCTCAGCCCGGCCTACACGCACCAGGCCTGGCGCGCCGAGGTGGCGCCCATGCTGGAGGCCGCCATTGCGCTCACGCGCTCGCTCGACGCCACGCTGATGGTGCCTGGCAATGTCTACAACTTCGGGGCCGCCATGCCGCACGTCCTGCGCGAGGACACGCCGCAGATGGCGCAGACGGTCAAGGGCCGGATCCGCGTGGCCATGGAAGCGCGGCTGCAGCACTGCGGCGTGCGCAGCGTGGTGATCCGCGCGGGGGATTTTTTCGGCAGCGGCCGCGGCAGCTGGTTCGATCTCGCCATGGCCCGGGACCTTCAAAAAGGCCGGTTCACCTATCCCGGCCGGCGCGAGGTGCCGACCGCCTGGGCGTACCTGCCCGACCTCGCGCGCACCTTTGTCGCGGTGGCGCAGCGGCGCGCGCAGCTACAGTCGTTCGAGGTGTTTCATTTCTCCGGGTACAGCCTCACCGCGCAGCAGTGGCTGGACGCGCTCGAGCCGATCGCGCTCGCCCAGGGCTGGGTCCGGCCTGGCGGTCACTTGACACTGCGCCGCATGCCCTGGCCCCTGCTGCGCCTGGGCGCGGTGTTCAATCCGATGTGGGCGGCCCTGGTCGAGATGCGCTATCTGTGGGACACCCCGCATGCGCTGGCCAACGGCAAGCTGCTGGCCCTGATCGGGACAGAACCCCACACGCCGCTGGAGATCGCCGTGCACAGCGCGCTGGCCGATTTGGGTTTGCTGGAGCATGTGCCGCAGCCGACGCAGCGCTCCACCGCGGCGGCTTGACGCCGGCGCCGGCCGCGCCCGCCTGAAAATCCGTCGACCCGGATCCGCTTACCGACCGGCGCGCAGCGCCCGGTCAATCGCCTCGTGCAGATGCTGCATGCCGAACGAAACGTCCGTCACCTTGCCGTTCACATAGAACGTCGGCGTCGCACGAATGCCCAGGTGTTGTGCGCCGGCCATGTGCTCCTGCACGCGCTGCAGGTAGACATGGTCTTTCATCTCGTTCTGGTAGCGCCGCAGATCCAGCCCGATGTCGCCGGCGTAGTCCAGCAACTGCTTCTCCTTCAGATGCTGCTGATGCTCGAACAGGAGGTCATAGAACGGCCAGAACATGTGCTGGGCGCCCGCCGCCTCGGCGGCCTCGGCCGCGAGCTCGGCATGGGGGTGGATTTCCCGCTGCGGGTAATGGCGGAACACAAAGCGCAGCTGCGGGCCGAAATGATCCAGCATGATCTTCATCGCCGCATGCGCCTGGCCACAGGACGGACATTCGAAGTCGCCGTATTCGATGACGGTCACCTCGGCGGTGGCAGGACCCTGGATATGGTCGGTCGCCTTGTCGGGCTTGAGCAGCGGATCGTGTTTGACAGGGGCCATCATGGTGTTGTCCTTCGGTGGTGGTCGCACCAGCTTAGCCAGATTGGGCACGAAAGGAAAGCCGTCCGCATCGGCGGGGGGCCCGCTGACCAGCGCGCAGCCCTTTTTTACCGTGGCCGCAGCGGCGCCCCGCGGCGGCTGGGCCCGGATGACCGCTTCATCGCAGGGGGAGTGCTGGAGACGGAATCGCGGCTGAACTCAGGCCGCCGCTTTCACCTTCAGCCGCCAGCCATGCAGCAGTGGCTCGGTATAGCCGCTGGGCTGCACCAGTCCCTTGAACACCAGATCACACGCTGCCTGGTAGGCCATCGAGGTGTCGAAGTGGCCGGCCATCGGCTTGTACAGCGGGTCCCCCGCATTCTGGCCGTCCACCACGGCGGCCATGCGCTCGAAGGTTTCGCGCACCTGGGCTTCGGTCACCACGCCGTGCAGCAGCCAGTTGGCCATGTGCTGGCTGCTGATGCGCAGGGTGGCGCGGTCTTCCATCAGGGCGATGTTGTGGATGTCGGGCACCTTGGAGCAGCCCACGCCCTGGTCGACCCAGCGCACCACGTAGCCCAGAATGCCCTGGGCGTTGTTGTCGAGTTCCTGCTGTTTCTCGGCATCGGTCCAGGTGGGAGCTGCGACCACGGGGATGTGCAGCAGGCCGGTCAGCAGAGCATCGTGTTCCAGTTCGGGTTTGCGCTTGGCATGGGCTTTTTCGAGATCTTTTTGCACGTCGCTGACCAGCACCTGATGGTAGTGCAGGGCGTGCAGGGTGGCACCGGTGGGGCTGGGCACCCAAGCGGTGTTGGCGCCAGCTTTGGGGTGGCCGATTTTTTGCTCCAGCATGGCTTTCATCAGATCCGGCATGGCCCACATGCCTTTGCCGATTTGCGCGCGCCCGCGCAGGCCGCATTGCAGGCCGACTAGCACATTGTTGTGTTCGTAGGCGTGAATCCAGGTGCTGGCTTTCATGTCGCCCTTGCGCACCATCGGGCCAGCGTGCATGGAGGTGTGCATTTCGTCGCCGGTGCGGTCCAGGAAGCCGGTGTTGATGAAGGCCACGCGGCTGGCAGCAGCGGCAATGCAGGCTTTCAGGTTGACGCTGGTGCGGCGCTCTTCGTCCATGATGCCGAGCTTGACGGTGCTGTCGGGCAGGCCCAGCATCTTCTCGACGCGGCCAAACAGTTCACTGGCAAAAGCTACTTCGAACGGGCCGTGCATCTTGGGCTTGACGATGTAGACCGAGCCTTTGCGCGAGTTGCGGATGGCATCTTTCTTGGTCTTGGCCAGGTCGTGCATGGCAATGGTGGTGGTGATCACCGCGTCCATGATGCCTTCGGGGATTTCATGCACCTCACCGGCCTTGTTGGTGTAGAGGATGGCCGGGTTGGTCATCAGGTGGCCGACATTGCGAACAAACATCAGGCTGCGGCCATGCAGGCGCACCGGCTTTTTGCCGTCTGGGGCGGTGTAGAGACGGTCGGCATTGAGGCCGCGCTGCAGCGTCTTGCCGCCTTTCTCGAAGGTTTCTGTCAGCGTGCCCTTCAGAATGCCCAGCCAGTTGCTGTAGGCCAGCACCTTGTCGTCAGCATCCACGGCGGCCACGGAGTCTTCCAGGTCGAGGATGGTGGACAGGGCGGCTTCCACCACCAGGTCTGCCACGCCAGCTGGGTCAGCGGCGCCGATGGTGGTGGCGCGGTTGATGATCAGGTCCAGGTGCAGGCCGTTGTGTTCAAACAGTACGCTGGTTGGCGCCTTGGCTTCGCCTTGGTAGCCGACGAATTGCTTGGCATCTGCCAGGCTGGTGTTGCTGCCGTCTGCGAGTTTGATGGCCAATTTGCCGCCCTTGACGCTGTAGGCGACGGAATCGATGTGTGAGCCTTTGCGCAGCGGGGCGCAACGGTCGAGCACGTAGCGGGCGTATTCGATGACCTTGGCACCGCGCTTGGGGTTGTAGCCGCCTTTCTTGGCGACTTTTTCACAGCCCTTGGCCTCGGCGATCACGTCGGTGCCGTACAGCGCGTCGTACAGGCTGCCCCAGCGGGCGTTGGCGGCGTTGAGGGCGTAGCGGGCGTTCAGGATCGGCACCACCAACTGTGGGCCGGCTTGTTTGGCCAGTTCGGCGTCCACATTGGTGGTGGTGATGCGGGCTTTCTTCGGGGGGGCGACCAGGTAGCCGATTTTGTCGAGGTACGAGCGGTAAGCCGCCATGTCCTGGATCGGGCCGGGGTGGGCTTGGTGCCAAGTATCCAGCTCGGTTTGCAGCAGGTCTCGCTCCTTGAGCAAGGCGATGTTTTTGGGTGCCAGATCAGCCACGATGGCGTCGAAGCCTTTCCAGAACTTGGCTGGTGTCACGCCAGTGCCGGGCAACACTTGTGTCTCAATAAACTGGCACAAGTTGGTGGCCACTTGCAGGCGGTTTTTGGTGATGCGTTCAGTCATGATCGTGAAGTCCAAAGTTAAAAATCAGGAAGGAAAGAAGTCGAGCACATCGCGCAGGCTGTGGCCGATGCGCGTGGGCTGGGTACCCGGTTCTTCGAAGGGCTGATGGTAACGGTTGCCCCACAGCGTGCCATAGGTGTTGAACAGCATGGCTTGTGGCGCACGCGTGTCGGAATCAAGCGGGGGTTTTTTCAGCCTTCAACTTTAGTCGATGCCCGGTTGAAGATTGAGGGGCAAAGTGGCGGTTGATTCGTGACAAAAATGCAGGTAATCCTCAGGCGTGTGTTTTGTCTATTCCCAATGGATATTGCAAAATTAATAGCTTCTTACCCTTGTGTGTAAAGGGCTTAAGGCGAATTTGACCACTAATTTATATCTGCACGCGGGTACCCAGCTCAATCACACAATTGTTGGGCAGTCTGAAGAACCCTGCCACCGTGCCTGCATTGCGCGACATGAGGGCAAAGAGTGCTTCGCGCCAGCGCGCCATACCTGAGCCATGTGCCGGAACAATGGTCTCACGGCTGAGAAAGTAGGAGGTCTCGAACAGATTGATGGCCAATCCTTGTGCGCTGCACAGTTCCAGCGCTTTGGGAATATCGGGCGTGTTCTTGAACCCGTAGTTCACCTGCACCTTCCAGAATCCGGCCACCAGCGGCGTCACCTGTACCCGCTCTTCAAACGGGATCCACGGAACGTCATGGAACACCACAGTCAGGATGATGTTGCGTTCGTGCAGCACCTGGTTGTGTTTCAGGTTGTGCATCAGGGCCTGCGGCACGGTGTCAGGGTTGGCCACGGCGTACACCGCCGTGCGTTTGGCCCGGTGAATGCTATCTGCCGCCAGCGCTGTGATGAACGGTTGCAACTCGGGGTCGTCGTTACGCAGACTGTGTAACAGCAGCTCGCGGCCACGCTTCCAGGTGGACATCGTGACAAAGATCGCCAAGCCCATCGCCAGCGGAAACCAGCCGCCCTGCCAGAACTTGAGTGAGCAGGAAATCACCAGCAGCACGTCCAGCGACAGAAATACCCCTGTGGAACCCAGCGCCACCCACAGCGGATAGTTCCAGCGGTAGCGCACCACATAAAAGGTCAGGATGGTGGTGATCAGCATGGTGATGGTGACGGCAATGCCATAGGCCGAGGCCAGTGCGGACGAGCTGCCAAAGCCCAGCACGGCCAGCAGAACGGCAATCAGCAGCGCCCGGTTCACTTCGGGCATGTAGATTTGCCCGGCCTCCTTGGCCGAGGTGAAGTGCACCTGCAGGCGAGGCAGCAGGCCGAGCTGTATGGCCTGTTTGGTCATGGAATAGGCGCCAGAGATGACCGCTTGCGAGGCAATCACGGTGGCCAACGTGGCCAGCACCACCGCCGGAATCAGCCAGACCGGGGGGAACATCCGGAAAAACGGATTTTCAAGCGCCGACGGGTCACGCATCAGTAGCGCGCCTTGGCCCATGTAGTTGATCGTCAGGGCGGGCAGCACCAGTCCCACCCAGGTCAACTGGATAGGCTTTTTGCCAAAGTGCCCCATGTCGGCGTACAGAGCCTCAGCACCGGTGAACGCCAGTACGATGGCACCCATGGCCACCAACAGGTGCCAGCCCTGGCTGTGCACAAAGGCCAGCGCGTTCAACGGGTTCAGCGCCGCCAAAACGGCGGGTTGCTGCACGATTTGCAGCACACCCGTCGCGGCCAGCACGCCAAACCAGATCATGATGATTGGGCCAAACAACTTGCCCACCACCCCCGTGCCAAAGCGCTGCATGGCAAACAGGCCGATCAGCACCGTGACCGAGATCGGTACCACATAGGGTTTGAGCACCGGCGTGACCACCTCCAAGCCTTCCACCGCGCTGAGCACCGAGATGGCCGGGGTGATGACGCTGTCGCCATAAAACAGGGCCGCACCCAGTACCCCGGTCAGCAGCAGCACGGTTCGTTGATGCGGCGTTTTGGCCGCCGCGTGCGCGGCCAGCGCCGTCAGGGCCATGATGCCGCCTTCGCCGCGGTTGTCGGCGCGCAGGATCAGCAGCACGTATTTCAGGGTCACCACCATCATCAGGCCCCAGAAGATGACCGACACCGCGCCCACTAGGTGGGTGGCGTCCAGCGGCACGCCCGTCGCCGGGCTGAACACTTCTTTGACGGTGTACAGCGGGCTGGTGCCAATGTCGCCATACACCACGCCCAGGGCACCCAGAGTCAGTGCCGCCAGACTTTCGCGGCTAGAAGATTTAAGCATGGCAATGGGCTCGCAGTGAAGAGTCGGCTATTGTTGTCGGCAGGGGATCAGGAAGGCATATGGAACCAGTCCAGCTCACACGTCGGCCAGCCGGTAGCCAACGCCAGTTTCGGTCAGCAGATGGCGCGGCTCAGCCGGGTCGCGCTCAATCTTGGCGCGCAGTTGCGCCATGTACAGGCGCAGGTAATGCGTGTGGTCCACAAATTCGGCACCCCAGACGTCGGTGAGCAACTGCCGGTGCGTCACCACCCGGCCCACGCTGCGAACCAGTCGCGCCAGCAGATTGAATGCGGTGGGCGTGAGGTGCAGGGCCACGCCATCGCGCTCCACCCGGTGGGCCGCCAGGTCGACGCGCAAGTCTTCCAGCTCGTGGCAAGTCACGGCCGCTGCCAGGCTGGTGCCGCGGTGGCGCAGCGCCACACGGATGCGCGCCAGCAACTCGCCCACGCTGAATGGCTTGGTCAGGTAATCGTCGGCACCGGCATCCAGCAGGGCAATCTTTTGGGCCTCCTGATGCCGGGCGGACACCACAATCACTGGCGTGGCGCGTTGTTTGCGCAGCTCTCGCACCAAGTCTGCGCCGTCGCCATCGGGCAGCCCCAGATCCAGCACCACCACATCGGGCGGCTTGTGCTGCAGCAGCGCACGGGCTTCGCTCAGGCTCACCGCTGTTTGCACCTCCATGCCTTCAACGGACAGCGACGACTGCATCAGTGCGCGGATTTCGCGGTCGTCCTCTACCACCAAGACCTTCAGACTCATGGCAGCTCCTGTTCGGGCGGTTGCTCATCGATGGGCAAGGTAACCATGAAGTTGCTGCCGCCGCCGGTGCGCCGCCTGACAATCAGACTGCCGCCGTGCGCCACAGCAATCGCGCGGCACAGCGCCAATCCGAGCCCTGCCCCCCGTGGGCCTGATTGATCGCCCCGCCGATAGGGTTCAAAGATCAGCTCCTGCTCAGCCTCGTCAATGCCCGGCCCCCGGTCCTTGACGGCCATGTCAAGCGACTGCTCACGGACGCCAACACTCAACTCAATCTCGCCTTGGCTATAGGTCAGCGCGTTGTCGAGCAGGTTGCTGATCAGCTGCGCCAGCAGCACCGGGTCGGCCTTGATCAGCGGCAACCCAGGAGGCACTTTGGATTTGATGCGCCGCCCCGGATCACGCTGGCGAATACGTGTCAGCACGGCGCCGACGATTTCTTCCACCGACTCCCAGTCGCGCCTGAGCGTCTGTGCTGAGCTGTTGAGCCGAACCAGTTGCAGCGTGTTTTCAGTGAGCGTGGACAAATAGGTGGCCTCGCTGACGATGCTGCCCAGCAGCCGGTGTCTTTCATCCGGGCTGAGCTTCTCGTTTTGTGTTTGCAGGGATGACGCCGCGCCCACGATGGCCGCCAGCGGTGTGCGCAGGTCGTGCGACACGGCCGCCAGAAAAGTGCCTTGCAAGTGCTGGCGTTGCGCCTCAATCTGCGCGGCCTGCACCTTGGCCGACAGGCGAACACGCCGTACCGCCTGTGCCAGCAAAGCAATCAGGGCCTGCGCATGCTCGCGCCCATCGTTGTCACTGGCGAGTGCAGGCTGGACACAAGCGGCGCCCAACATGTGTTTTTTCTCGCCCAAAGGCAGGTACCAAGCATTCAAGCCGGGCCAGCGGCCGGTGCCAGGACCGAGCACAGCCGACTCGTTCATGCAGCACCGCAGACCGTCCTGAATCTTGGAATTCCATTCTGTGGTCGCCAGATCTGTGCCGTCGAGCGTCAAAAAAAGCATATTCGGTCCGGCAAAAGCTTTGTCCAGTGCCTGCTGCCCCAAGTCCAGAACTTCGGCAGGTGTGGTCACATTGGCAAGGCGGGTGGCCAGCGCCTGCAGTTGGCGCGCGCGCCGCTCGCTCAGCGCAGCGTGCACCGACTCACGCCGAACGCTGCTTGCCAGGTGACTGATCACCAGCGCCACTACCAACATGACCGCCAGAGCAATCAGGTGTTCGCGGTTTTCCACTTCAAACGTCCAGCGTGGCGGCACAAAAAAGAAGTTCAGCGACGTCACGGCGCCCACGGCACATACCGCAGACTGCACCCAGTCCAGCCGATAAGCCGCAATAACGATGACCAGCACATACAGCATGGCCTGGCTGGTGATGGATACATACGGCTCCAGCACCGCATTGGCAAGCGTTGCTGCAAGCAGTAGCAGCGCGACGGTCACCCAGCCGCGCACAGGTGGGTTGTCAGGTGTCGAGGAGTTAGAAGCATCATCCATTTGTTCAGCGTAACACCGCTCGTATCAGGATGGCATCAGGAATATCCGACAATTTGCGACTTCTCCCGAACACACCAGCGCCATGAACAAATCGTCACCCCCTGTGCCCGCCTTGCCACTGACCGGCCTGCGCGTGGTCGAATTCACCCACATGGTGATGGGGCCGACCTGCGGCATGGTGCTGGCCGACATGGGTGCCGAGGTGATCAAGGTCGAACCCATCGAGGGCGACCGCACGCGCCACCTGCTGGGCGCTGGCGCAGGGTTCTTTCCCATGTTCAACCGCAACAAAAAAAGCATCGCCATCAACCTGCACCAGCCAGAAGGTGCCGAGGTGGCGCGCAAGCTGGCCTTGAGTGCCGATGTGGTGCTGGAAAATTTCAAGCCCGACACCATGGTCAAGTACGGCCTGGACTACGCGGCCTTGTCCGCACAAAACCCCAAGCTTATTTACGTCAGTCACAAAGGCTTTTTGCCCGGCCCCTACGAGCACCGCACGGCGCTGGACGAAGTCGTGCAAATGATGGGCGGTCTGGCCTACATGACCGGACGCCCCGGCGACCCGCTGCGGGCAGGCACCAGTGTCAACGACATCATGGGCGGCATGTTTGGCGCCATTGGCGCACTGGGCGCTCTGATCCAGCGCGGCATCACTGGACGGGGGCAGGAGGTGCAAAGCGCCTTGTTTGAGAACAACGTGTTTCTCGTCGGTCAGCACATGCTGCAATACGTCATGACGGGCCAGCCGGCAGCGCCTATGCCGGCGCGCATTTCGCCCTGGGGCGTGTATGACGTGTTCACGGCGGGCGACGGAGAGCAAATCTTCATTTCTGCCGTCAGCGATGCGCAGTGGCGCACGTTTTGCGTCGTTTTCGATCTGGCAGATTTGCAAGCTGATGCCCGGTACGCCAGCAACAACGATCGCGTGCGCGAGCGCCTCACCCTGCTGCCGATTCTGCGCGAGCGCTTGGCGCGCTACACCGCTGGGCAAATCTCGCAGTTGATGGAGGCCAACAAACTGCCCTACGCCCCGATTCGCAAGCCCGAAGAGTTGTTTGACGACGAGCACCTGCTGGCCACCGGCGGCCTGGCCGACATGACTTTGCCGGATGGTGAACACGCGGGTCAAACCACCAAGGCCACGCTGTTCCCCTTCACGATGGATGGCCACCGCTTGGGCGTTCGCCTGAGCCCGCCCCGGCTTGGCGCACACACCGATGAATTGTTGGGTGCCTTGGGACTGGATGCGCACCGGGTGCAGGCGCTGCGTGCTGCGGGCGCCGTTGGCTAGTGATGCGGCTGCCATGAGCAAGCTCAAGCAACTTGAAACTTTCTGCGCCGTGGCCGTGCGCGGCGGCCTGACGGCAGCGGCCAAGGCCGAGGGTGTGGCGCCAGCCATCATCGGGCGCAGGCTCGACGCCTTGGAAGAGCGACTGGGTGTCAAGCTGCTGGTGCGCACCACACGGCGCGTCACGCTCACGCAGGAAGGCAGTGCCTTTCTGGAGGACTGCCAGCGCCTGCTTTCGGGCCTGGCCAGCGCCGAGGCCAGCGTGTCGGCGGGAGGACTCAAACCCACGGGGCATCTGGCGCTGACGGCGCCAGCCGGTTTTGGCCGACACCATGTGGCGCCGCTGGTGCCACGTTTTCGCGAGCTGCATCCGGACGTGACGATCGCCCTCAACCTGAGCGACCGCGTTGTCGACCTGGCCGCCGAAGGCTTTGACTGTGCGGTGCGCGTGGGTGAGATGCCGGACTCCAGCTTGGTGAGCGTGCGTTTGGCAGACAACCGTCGAATGTGCGTGGCCACGCCGACTTACCTCAAGCAGCACGGCACACCGCAAACACCGCAGGATCTGGCGCGCTTTGACTGCCTGACGCTGTCCAGCGATGCCTCGCAAACCCGTGGCTGGGCGTTTTCGCTACCACTGGTGGGTGGGGTGGAGGTTGTGTACCTCAAGCCCGGTGGCCCCTTGAGTTGTTCGGACGGCGAGGTGTTGTTCGATTGGTGTCTGGCGGGTTATGGCATCGCATGGCGCAGCACCTGGGAGGTTCAGGCCGAGGTGGCGGCCGGGCTGCTGGTGCCGGTGTTGGAGGACTTTGCCGCACCGCCCAATGGTATTTACGCGGTGTTTGCGCAGCGCAAACACCTGCCGCTGCGCCTGCGCCTGTGGATTGACTACCTCAAACAACAATTTTCTCAACCGGAGTTTTGGCATGCCTCCCGCTGAAGCGTCCTTACCCAGCCCGGCAGATCGCCAGAGTGCAGCCAAGGGCGTGATCCTCTGCGCCGACGATTTCGCGGTGCACCACAGCGCCTCCGCCGGTATTGCCGAACTGGCGCACCTGCGCCGCATCAGCGCCACCAGCGCCATGGTGTTGTCGCCGCAGTGGCCGCAGGATGTGGCGCTGCTGCAAGACCTGCGCGGCCAGATCGATGTGGGCCTACACCTGGACTGGACCAGCGACTTTGCCCAAGCCGCAGGCCATGGCCTGCCGTTAGGCGCAGCCATGCGCCGCGCGGTGTTGGGCGGTTTTGATCAGGTTCAGGCGACCACCGTGATCGAGCGGCAGCTCGATTTGTTTGAGGCCCACTGGCAGACCATGCCCGACTATGTGGACGGCCACCAGCATGTGCAGCAGTTTGCCGGTATCCGTCAGGCACTGGTGGCGGTGCTGGCGCGCCGTTATGGCCAACAGGCCGTCAAACCCTACCTGCGCATTTCGCGCCCACCGCGAGGCACAGCGGACCTGAAAGGCCGGGTGATTGCCTGGATGGGGGCTGATGCTCTTGAAGAAATAGCTGCTAGTCAAGATATTACGGGGGCTACAGGCCTTTTAGGCATACATGATTTCAGTGGCAGTCCTGCTGACTACGCAGGCTTCATGTCGCGCTGGCTGGCGCAGGCGCCCATGGGTGCCATCATCATGTGTCATCCGGCGCATGCTTGTGAGCCGGGCGACGAGATTGGCGTGTCGCGGGTGCAGGAGTTTGCCTATCTGGCGGGGCCGGAATTCGCCGCGGCCTTGGACAGGGCAGGGGTGGTGCCGGTGCGCGGGCGGCAGGTGCTGGTTTAGTTGACATCCTGCGCCGGAGCGCGAACCGGGTACCGGCTGGGGGCTCATACGCTTCGCTTTTTGAAACCGCCCCCATCCGGTACCCGATCCACGCTCCTGAACAAGTGCCTCGGCTGCCTGTTTGATCCGCCCACCTAAAATCCCTGGGTGATTGAAACCTCTACCGTGCCCCAAACCAAATCCCCTGCGCTGAACGAGCGCCAAAAATCCTGGCTCATCCTGGCCGCCCTGTGGCTGCTGCTGCTGGTGCTGGCCAGCCTGCGCCCCCTGGCCGTGCCCGACGAAGGTCGTTATGGCGAAGTCAGCCGCTGGATGTTGGTCAGTGGTGACTGGCTCACGCCGCGTCTGGACGGCATCCCCTTTTTCCACAAGCCACCTCTGTTGCACTGGCTGCAAGCCATCAGCCTGACCGTCTTTGGGATCAGCGAACTGGCCTTGCGCTTGGTGCCCGCGCTGCACGCGGGCCTGATGCTCACCGTGCTGTATCTGGCGGCGCGCACCATCAGCACCGAGGAGATCGCCCGGCGCGCCGTGATCATGCTGGGCACCAGCCTGACCTTTCTGGTGGGCGGCCAGTACATCAACCATGACATGCTGGTGGCGACCTGGATTGGGCTGGCGATCTGGGCCTTTGCTTTTTCCTTCATGGCGGGCGACAGGCCCAACACTTGGCTGGCGCGCCTGGGTTTCCTGGCCTGCGCGTTGGGCATGCTCAGCAAGGGGCTGATCGGCATCGCCCTGCCGGGACTGGTGATCTTTGTCTGGCTGATCTGGACGCGCCAGTTCAAAAAAGTCCTGTATTTGCCGTGGGTCAGCGGGCTGGCCTTGTTTGCTGCAGTGGCTTTGCCGTGGTTTGTGCTGGCGCAAGAAAAGTACCCGGATTTCTTCAACTACATGTTTGTCGGCCAGCAGTTCAACCGCTACACCGCTGCCAGCTACAACAATGTGGAGCCCTGGTGGTTTTACCTGCTGGCGCTGGCGCTGCTGCTGTTTCCCTGGGTGTTTTTTGCGCTCGGTCAGGTGCGTCGTGTGACGACCATGACGCTGACCTCGGCGATGGGCCTGTCAGCGCCCTGGTGGCGTCTGTGCTGGGCCTGGGTGCTGGCCATTCTGGTGTTCTTTTCGATCCCACACTCCAAACTGGTGGGTTACATCTTGCCGGTAACGCCCGCGCTGGCGCTGTTGGCGGCAGTCGGTTGGCAGCGCACCATGGCGCATCGAGTCATCGCAGGTAAGGTGTTTGCGGGTCTGGTGTTGCTCAACATCGGCATCGCGTTGGCGATTGTGATGGCGGTGGGCAAGGTCACCCAAACCACCCGTACACAGGATATTGCCGCTGTGTTGGCTTGTGCGGCCACGCCGGATGACACGATTTACGTCTCCGATGCTTACCCGTATGACCTGCCGTTCTACCTGCAAACTCAGAAACCGATGGTGGTTCTCGGTGACTGGCCGCAGATTCGCAAAACAGTGGGCGACGGCTGGCAACGTGAATTATTTGAGGGTGCCGACTTCGATGCCAACGCCGCACGTGCGTTGCAGCAGCCCGAGGTACTGGCGCAGGCCGGTCTGCTTCCAGGCAATTGGTATGCAGCCCGTTGGGACGATCCGGTGGCGCGTGGTGTGCCCGGGTGGAAGCTGTTTTTCAGCGGTGCAGGTTGGAAGCTGTACCAGTCCGGTGGTTTGAGTGCTGATTCAGCGGCGAAAGGCCCAGAAGCGGCTCAGCATGAAAGTTTGCCCGGCTGCAAAGACCAGCGCCGCAAATAGTGCCAGCAACGAAGGCATGCCCAGGCCGCGCAGCAGCAGCACAAACATCACCTCGTTGCTGGCAAACCCTGCCAGCGCGGTGACGATGAAACGCTTGAAACTGGTGCCCACGCTGGTGCCGGCGTCCTTGAAGCTCAGCAGCCGGTGACCAGCGAAGCTGACGAAAAAAGCCACGCAAAAGCCCAGGGCGTTCGCCACCTCTGGCCACAGGTATTGCTGCGCCACAGTGAATACACCCATGTGTGTCAGCGCGGCGGTACCGCCCACCGCCAGAAACCAGAAGGTCGAAGCGTTCACGCCGGGATCATTCGGCTGATTTGTCTGATGACTGGGCCGCGGGCAAGCCCGAGCCGATGCGCTGGCTCACCAGATAGTTGGGGCGCTGTTTGACCTCTTCATAAATGCGCCCCACATACTCAGCCAGGATACCAATCGACAACAACTGGATGCCGCTGAAAAACATCATGCCCACCACAATGGTGGCGTAGCCGGGCACGGCAATGCCAGTGATGAAATACTCGCCGACCACCTCGAGGCCGTAACCCAGTGCCAGCATGGACAGAAACAAGCCGGTGACCGTCAAGGCCCGCAGTGGAGCGATGGAAAACGCCAGAATGCCGGTAAACGCCAGCGACAACGACCCCCGCAGGCCAAAATTACTGCTGCCTTCGGTGCGTGGCAGCGGCTCGTAATCGATGGCCGTGCTGTTGAATCCGACCCAAGCGTAAAGGCCTTTCATGAATCGATTACGCTCGGTCAGGCGTTTAAGGGCCTCAACCACCTGGCGGTCCATCAGGCGAAAGTCACCCGCGTTGGCGGGAATTTTGACCCGGTTGCCCAGGTTCACCAATTTGTAGAACCATCCTGTCAGGGTGATTTGCAGGCTGGACTGGTCAAGGCGGGTGCTGCGAATGGCATACACCACGTCCGAGCCCTCGCGCCACTTGGCCAGCATGTCGGGTACCAATGACACCGGGTGTTGACCATCGCCGTCCATCAGCACCACCACATCACCCTGTGCGGCTTCAATGCCCGCTGTCAGAGCCGGTTCCTTGCCAAAGTTGCGTGACAGTTTCAGATACACCACTTGCGGGTGTTGGCGGCACACGTCCTGCATCACGGCAGCGGTGTTATCGCGACTGCCATCATCCACCACGATCAGTTCCACCCGCTCACTCAGGCGGGTCAACGTCGCCAAAATTTCCACCAACAGCTTACTGAGGTTGCGCGCCTCATTGAAGGCCGGAATGACGCACGAAATGGACGGAGAAAGGTGTTGACGGTTCAGCATGGGCTGCATCATGCCAAAAGAAAACCCCGCTCAGAGCAACTGGCGGGGTTTTTTTGCGGTACGAAAGACTTGAAATCAGCCTTTGTTGCTCAGGCAATCCTTCATGAATGCCTTGCGTTCATCGCCTTTGAGGGCCTTGTCACCGGCTTCTTTGTTGCAAGACTTCATTTTTTCCTGCTGAGTGATCTTTTTGCTGGGGGCTTCGGCGGCCGGTTTGGCACCCAGGCATTCCTTCATGAAGGCCTTGCGCTCGTCGCCCTTTTTGTCGCCAGCGTCCTTGTTGCAGGTGGTCATTTTGCTTTGCTGGGCGGTTTTGGCTGCAGGTGCTGCGGCAGCCGCATCAGCAGCGTAAGCCGAACCGAAAGACAGAGACAGGCCCAAGCCCAGAAGAGTCAGCAGTTTTTTCATGTGAAGTCCTATGTGAAGGTGGAAAAAAATCCCGCTCGGGATTCCACCACACAACGTGGCGCAAAGCAAACCCGTTGACAGGGTGTTGCCGTGTTGCGCCGTGTTGATCTGCGCCGGGCTGGGCCCGCCCCGTAAAATCGCCGGATGCTGACTGTAAAAACCGAACTCCTTGAAGCCCTGCGCTTGGCGCTGGAAGATCTACTCCCTGGCGCGGGTGCCAAAGCGGCTTTCGAGTCGCCCAAAGTCGCAGCACATGGCGATCTGGCCACGACGGCGGCCATGCAACTGGCCAAGCCACTCAAACTCAATCCGCGTCAACTGGCAGAAAAACTGTGTGCAGCCCTGCAGCTGACAGCTCCGTACCAGGTCTGGGTGGAGGCGCTTGACATCGCCGGTCCGGGCTTCATCAACATCAAGCTCAAGCCCGCAGCCAAACAGCAGGTGGTGCGCGAGGTGCTGGCTCAGACCGCCCGTTTCGGCATGCAGGCTGGTCATGGCAAGCAGATGCTGGTGGAATTTGTGTCTGCCAACCCGACCGGTCCTTTGCACGTGGGCCACGGACGCCAGGCGGCGCTGGGCGATGCCATCTGCAACCTGTTTTCCACCCAAGGCTGGAAAGTTCACCGTGAGTTTTATTACAACGACGCCGGTGTGCAGATTCAAACCTTGACCCACAGTACGCAGTTGCGCGCCAAGGGCTTCAAACCGGGTGATGACTGCTGGCCAACCGACCCCGAAGACCCGGCCAGCAAAGCGTTTTACAACGGTGACTACATTCAGGACATCGCCAACGACTTCCTCGCCAAGAAAACGGTCAAGGCCGATGACCGAGAGTTCACCGCCAGTGGTGACGTGGAAGACCTGGAGTCCATTCGCCAATTTGCCGTGGCTTACCTGCGCAACGAGCAAGACAAGGATTTGCAGGCCTTCAACCTGAAATTTGACGAGTACTACCTGGAGTCCAGCCTGTACACCAGTGGCCGGGTGGAAGCGGCGGTGGGCAAACTCATTGCCAATGGCAAAACCTACGAGCAAGACGGTGCGCTGTGGCTAAAGTCTACCGATTACGGCGACGACAAAGATCGCGTGATGCGCAAAAAAGACGGTACCTACACCTACTTTGTGCCCGATGTGGCCTACCACATTGCCAAGTGGGAGCGGGGTTACCAGAAGGTCATCAACATTCAGGGCACCGACCACCACGGCACCATCGCTCGCGTGCGTGCAGGCTTGCAAGCGGCAGACGTCGGTATTCCCCAAGGCTACCCCGACTACGTGCTGCACACCATGGTGCGGGTGGTCAAGGGCGGCGAAGAGGTCAAGATCAGCAAGCGTGCGGGCAGCTATGTCACGCTGCGCGACCTGATCGAGTGGACCAGCAAGGACGCCGTGCGTTTCTTCTTGCTGAGTCGCAAGCCCGACACCGAATACATCTTTGACGTCGATTTGGCGGTGGCTAAAAACAACGACAACCCGGTCTATTACGTGCAATACGCGCATGCGCGCATTTGCTCCGTATTGGCTGCGTGGGGTGGCAATGCAGCAGCGCTGGCCAATGTCGATCTGGCTGCGCTGGACAGCCCGCAAGCCCAGGCTTTGATGCTGCTGCTGGCCAAATACCCCGACATGCTCAGTGCGGCGGCTGAAGGTTTTGCGCCGCATGATGTGACTTTTTACCTGCGTGAGCTGGCCGCCTGCTACCACAGCTACTACGATGCTGAGCGGATTTTGGTGGACGACGAAGCTGTCAAGCTGGCCCGTCTGGCGCTGGTCGCGGCGACCGCGCAGGTATTGCACAATGGCCTGGCGGTGCTGGGCGTGAGCGCTCCGCAGAAAATGTAATACACAAACTTAGACAGGTATTGAGACCGAATCATGAAACATCAACGCGGCGGGACTTTTCTGGGATTTGTGCTTGGGCTGGTAATCGGGCTAGGCGTGGCGCTGGCGGTGGCGGTGTATGTCACCAAAGTGCCGGTGCCATTTCTTGACAAGGGCATGAACCGCCCAGCTGATCAGGATGCCGTCGAGCAGCAAAAAAACAAAGACTGGGACCCGAATGCGCCGCTGTATGGCAAGAATCCGGCGCGCCCCGCTTCTGCCGAACAAGTGGAAACGGCTGCACCCAAGGCTGACGCGCCAGCCACAACTGCCCCCATGGCCAGCGCGCCAGTCACAGCTGCGCCCAAGGCTGAGCTCAAGCCCGCCGTGACCGCTGACCCCTTGGGCGATTTGGTCAAGGCCAAGGCAGCTGCAGCTACAGGCGCGGCCACCGGGCAAACTGCTGCCGCAGATCCGTTTGTTTACTTTGTACAAGTTGGGGCTTTCCGGACCCCTGAAGATGCCGAGAGCCAGCGTGCGAAGTTGTCCTTGGCAGGTATCGAGACCAAGACAAGCGAGCGCGAGCAGGCTGGACGAACCGTGTACCGTGTGCGCATGGGTCCATTTGATCAGCGTGATGATGCCGACAAAGCCAAAGCCCGACTTGAGGCCGCTGGCCAGGACGCCGCATTGGTGCGTGTCGCCCGGTGAACTTTTTTGTCACTTCAGGCTCGGACCCGGCGCTTCACAACCCATGAGAAATCTGCCCATGAAACGACGTCATTTTTGTGCCACCGTGACAACCCTGGCCGCTGCCGTAATACCGCCCCTGAGTGCTTTGGCACAGACCAAAACTCCTGAGGCAGGAACTGACTACATCAAACTCAACAAGCCTGCGCCGGTAGACACGCCAGCAGGCAAGATCGAGGTACTGGAGTTTTTTTGGTACAGCTGCCCGCATTGCAACGCGTTTGAGCCTCTGTTGAACCAATGGGCCAAACAGCTGCCCGCCGATGTGGCATTCAAACGCGTTCCGGTGGCGTTTCAGGACAGCTATCTGCCACAGCAGCGCCTTTTTTACGCTCTGGAGTCCTTGGGTTTGGTAGAAAAGTTGCATGACAAGGTGTTTGCCGCCATCCACACCGAACGGCAAAATCTGGTCAGTGAACAGGCCATCACCGATTGGATGGTCAAGCAAGGTGTTGACAAGGCGCTTTTTGCCAGCCACTTCAACTCGTTTAGCACTGTTTCCAAGGTGCACCGGGCTAATCAGCTGATGACAGCGTACCAAGTTGAGGGCGTACCGGCACTCGGCGTTGCCGGTCGTTTCTACACTGACGGCTCCATGGCCAAGAGTATGGAGCGGGCGCTGCAGACGGTGGACTTTTTGGTGGCTGAGGTTCGCGCTGGCCGTTAAACGGGGTGTGCAGCCAGTGTCACGCGGTTTTCACCGTGTCAGGTGTTTACAAGGCGCAGGTTCGTTACAATGCAAGGCATAAATCATGCAAGATTCGTGCCTTTATGAATAAATCCATTTTTCCTTCCTTGGCGTTGGTGCTTCTAGCTTTGGCTGCGCCCGTTGCCTGGGGCGAAAAAGCGGACAAGAACAAGCCCATGAACATCGAGGCTGATGCCTTGCGTTATGACGACGCCAAACAGACCAGCGTGTTTACCGGCAATGTGGTTTTGACCAAAGGCACCATCCTGATCCGCGGCGGCAAGCTCGACGTGCGCCAGGACGCAGATGGCAACCAGTACGGCGTGGTGACGGCAGTGCCCGGCAAGCTGGCGTTCTTTCGCCAGAAACGTGAAGGCGTCGATGAGTTCATCGAGGGTGAAGGCGAGACCATTGATTACGATGGCCGTGCAGATGTCGTCAAGTTCATCTCCAAAGCTCAATTGCGTCGTTACCGGGGCGCCACACTGAGCGACGAATTCAATGCCGGACTGATTGTCTATAACAATGTCACAGAAGTTTTCACGCTGGATGGTGCGCCAGTCGTGGGCCAGAGCAGCAGCACGGGCCAGCCTGGTGCCCCGGCCGGGCGCGTCAGAGCCATGCTGACGCCCAAGCCCTCCAGTATCACTGCTGAACCACCTGCGGTAGCGGCTTCCGGCACCTTGCGTGAAAGCACCACGCTGGGTGGCAAGAAACCATGATGTCCGGCCCCGTGGCAGAGCCCGATCTGCAGCTTGACCCTAGCGGCAGGCGTCGCTCGGATGCATACGACAGCGACAGTTGCCTGCAGGCAATTCATCTAGAAAAGTCTTACGGTAGCCGCAAAGTCGTCAAGGACGTTTCGCTGGCGGTGCGCAAGGGTGAGGTGGTTGGACTTTTGGGCCCCAATGGGGCTGGCAAAACGACGTCCTTTTACATGATCGTCGGCTTGGTGCGCGCCAGCGCGGGCGACATCACCATCGACGGCCAGTCGATCGAGCACATGCCGATTCATCGGCGCGCTCGGCTCGGGCTGGGGTATTTGCCGCAGGAAGCTTCGATTTTTCGCAAGCTCAACGTTGAAGACAACGTGCGTGCGGTACTGGAATTGCAGCTCGATGATCAAGGCAAGGCGCTTGGCGATAGCGAGATTGAAAAACGCCTGACCGGCCTGCTGCAAGATCTGCGCGTGGACCATCTGCGCCAGTCCAGCGCCTTGTCGCTGTCTGGCGGTGAGCGCAGGCGCGTGGAAATTGCCCGCGCCCTAGCCACGAATCCGCGTTTTATTTTGCTCGATGAGCCGTTTGCCGGCATTGACCCGATTGCTGTGATCGAGATCCAGCGCATCATCAGCTTTTTGAAAAATCGCGGCATTGGCGTGCTGATCACCGACCATAACGTGCGCGAAACACTGGGCATTTGCGATCACGCCTATATCATCAGCGATGGCACGGTGCTGGCGCAGGGTACGCCCACAGACATCGTCAATGATGCCGATGTGCGGCGGGTGTACTTGGGCGAACATTTCAGAATGTGAAGAGATGCCCTCCATGTTTTTAACTCTGAGTAATACGCTGACCTTGGGGACTATGAGTCCCTTGGGCGGCCCGTTGGTGTCATGAAACAAGGTCTGTCTCTACGCGTTTCGCAGCATCTGGCGCTCACGCCCCAGTTGCAGCAATCGATCAGACTGCTGCAGCTCTCCACCCTGGAGCTGTCTTCTGAAGTCGATCAGATGCTTGACGACAACCCGTTCCTGGAGCGCAATGCCGAAGAAGCCGAGCGCGAGTCGTTTGGCCTGGAGCAACTTGATACACCCGTCAGCACCTCAGATCGCGAAGCCGAATCAGCTACATATTCTGCAGCTGACTATCCAGACAGCACAAGGGCTAAAGCCGAAAATGATGTAGAGGATTCGGGCGTAACCAGTGACGACGGTCCGAGTTGGGAAGGCGACGGCAGCGTCAGTCTTGGGCCTGATGACAGTGAATGGGGCAGTGAGGCGCCGGCCAAGGGCAACAATCTCACCGGTGACGACGAGATGGACGCCACCGAACTGGCACGCAACCAGGAGTCGCTGCAAAGCTACCTGCACCGCCAGGCGCTGGCACTGCGCCTAAGTGCCGAAGACAGCGCTGCGCTGCGCTTCCTGATCGAGTCGCTCAACGACGACGGTTATCTTGAAGACGACCTGACCGAGCTGGCGCGTGGCCTGGCAGGCGATGACGATGAAGAACAGCTGGCGCAGTTGGTGCACCACTTCACCGTGGCCCTGAACCTGTTGCAAAGTCTGGAGCCCATCGGTGTCGGCGCGCGAGGCCTGGCTGAGTGCCTGACGCTGCAACTCAAGGCCCTGCTGGTGTTGTCGGACACAGAGCTGGAACTGGACCCGGAGGTGATCGAGGTGGCCTTGGCTATCTGCCGTCAACCGATGGACCTGCTGGCCCGGCGTGACATCAAGCACTTGATACCGCTGTGCGGCGCTGGGGATACGGCCATTCGCGCCGCCATCACCCTGATCGGGCGGCTGGAGCCCAAGCCCGGGCGGCGTTTTGTAGACGTGGAGCGCAACGTTGTGGTGCCAGACGTGCTGGTTGTCAAAGTCGGCAACGGTGCGACGGCTAAATTCCAGGTGCGCCTGAACCCCGAGGTGATGCCGCGCCTGCGCGTGCACGACATTTACGCCAATGCGCTCAAGGGCCACAAGGCTGGCGGCAGCGAGGCCTCCAGCGCGTTGGCGCTGCAGCAGCGCTTGCAGGAAGCCCGCTGGTTCATCAAGAACATCCAGCAGCGCTTTGACACCATCCTGCGCGTCAGCACAGCGATTGTGGAGCGGCAAAAGAGCTTCTTTGTGCACGGTGAACTGGCCATGCGCCCGCTGGTGCTGCGAGAGATCGCCGACGAGTTGGGCTTGCACGAATCGACCATTAGCCGCGTCACCACCGCCAAATACATGGCCACGCCTTATGGCACCTTTGAGCTGAAATACTTTTTTGGCTCGGGCTTGGGCACCGAGTCGGGCGGCAACGCCTCCAGCACGGCGGTGCGTGCGCTCATCAAGCAGTTCGTCGCGGCTGAGAGCCCGAAAAAGCCGCTCAGCGACAACCAGATTTCCGACATGCTCAAAGAGCAGGGCATTGAATGCGCCCGCCGTACCGTCGCCAAGTACCGCGAAGGCTTGCGGATTGCACCGGCGTCGCTGCGTAAAGAGCTGTGACGCTTTTCGCGCCACCGCGCTATGCCTGCCGACGGATCGGTTGGGCGAAGCCATCCCCTCGAAGAACATGAGGAAAGAACCAACATGAACCAACTCCAACTCTTCCTCCCCTGCGCCGCTGGCGTCGAGGACTACCTGGCCCCCGAGGTGCTGCGCATCACCAATCTGCCACCGGGCTGCATCACCAAGCAGCGCGGCGGCGTGGCGGTGCGTACCTCGTTCGCCCAGGCCATGCTGCTCAACCTGTACAGCCGTCTGGCGCAGCGCGTGCTGGTGCTGCTGAGCTACACCGAATACCGCTCCGAACAGGACTTGTACCGCGCTGCCAGCGAAGTGGCGTGGGAGCGCTGGTTCACCCCGCGCGAGTCGATCAAGGTCGAGATCACCGCCCAGCACAGCCCGCTCAACAGCCTGAACTTTGCTGCGCTCAAAATCAAGGACGCGGTGTGCGACCGCTTTCGCACCGTGGCCAATGGCGTGCGCCCCGATGTCAACACCCAGTGGCCGGACGTGCGCATCTACGCCCACCTGACCACCGACAGCTGCTCGCTGTACATCGACACCTCGGGCGAGCCGCTGTTCAAACGCGGCTGGCGCGTGGACAAGGGTGACGCGCCGCTGAAAGAAACCCTGGCCGCAGCGATGATCGCCGCCAGCGGCTGGCTCGACGGCGAGGGCGACTTGCAGCCGCTCTACGACCCTTGCTGCGGCAGTGGCACCATCGTCATCGAAGCCGCGCAGATGGCTTGCAACATGCCCGCCGGTGGCCAGCGCCGTTTTGCCTTCGAGAAATATGCGCCGTTTCAGAAAGCTGCCTGGGATGCTATCAGGCAAGAAGCTGCAGACGCAGTTGTGATGCCGGATGCAGGCCAAAAGCCCATTATTTTTGGCAGCGATGTGGCGCACCGCATGGTGGATTTCGCCCAGCGCAATGCCGAGCGCGCGGGCGTGGCGGGCGTGATCGAATTCCGTGGCGGCGACGCACTGCAGCGCATGCCGCCGATGGACGTTTCGGAAACCGGTGGCGGTGTCATGATCCTGAACCCGCCCTACGGCGAACGGATCGAGGTGGCGGGTGTGGCCCGCAACGGCCGCATGGAGCGTGCACCGCAACGTGAAAAACAGTCCTCTAGCCCCTATGACGAAAGGGTAAGTAGCTACGAAGATGATAGTGACTCCAACGCTGATGCGCCGCAGCAGCAAGGCCGCTTTGGCGCGCGCGAACTGCCGCAAACCGACAACGGTGGCGACTTTTTCAGCCAGCTGGCCACCCACTGGAAGAAAAACTACGCCGGCTGGACCGCCTGGATGCTGACACCCGACCTGAAGCTACCGGGCAAGATGCGCCTGAAGGAATCGCGCCGCGTGCCGATGTGGAACGGCCCGATCGAATGTCGGCTGTTCCGCTTTGACATGGTCAAAGGCTCGGCCCGCGAGCGAGTCATCAAACCCGCGCCGTGAGTCAGGTCAACCCATCGTTGTCGGCTAAACCCTTGCCCTCAGCGCCGCTGCAAGCCGACGTGTCTAGCCCGCCGCCTGTGGTGCTGGACACCAACATTGTGCTCGACCTGTTTGTTTTCCATGACCCAGCCACCGTCAAGCTCAAGGCGGCGCTGGCTGAAGGCAGCTTGCGTTGGATGGCTACCGCAGCGATGCGCGACGAATTGGAGCGGGTGCTGGGCTACCCCTACATCGTCAAAAGCCTGCAGCACCACGCTATCAGTGCCGCACAGGTGCTGGCTGCGTTTGATGCGCAGGTGAGTGTGGAGACTGTCGCGCCGCGCGCCAGCGCCGTTTGCAAAGATCCTGATGACCAGAAGTTCATCGACCTCGCTGTCGCGCACAAGGCCTTGCTGCTGAGCAAGGATAAAGCCGTGCTTTGTATGAAAAAACGGCTTCTAGCCCTTGGTGTATCTACATATATAGCAATGGAATAAGTAGCGCTTTTACCCCATACTGGCGTGAATCATGTCGCGCACACGTGGGTAAATCTGCTGGTTCCACTTCTTGCCGCTGAATACGCCGTAGTGCCCGACGCCGACCTGGATGTGGTGGGTTTTCATGTAGGGACGAATGCTGCTGCACAGGTCTTGCGCCGCCACCGTCTGGCCGACGGCGCAGATGTCGTCGCGTTCGCCTTCCACCGTCATCAGCGCGGTACGGCGGATGGCAGCCGGGTTCACCTTGCGGCCCCGGTAATGCAGCTTGCCCAAGGGCAGGTCGTAGGTCTGGAAGACTTTTTCGACCGTCTCCAGGTAGAACTCGGCGGGCAGGTCGTTGACCGCCAGGTACTCGTCATAAAAGACCTGAATCACCTGGGCCTTCTCGACTTCGCCATCCACCAGGTGCTGGTACATGTCCTTGAAGGACTTTTTGTGGCGTTCCGGGTTCATCGACATAAAGGCACTGAGTTGAATAAAACCGGGGTAGACCCGACGCATGAAGCCTTTGTGTGGCAGCGGCACATGGCTGATCAGATTCTTCTCGAACCACGAAATCGGCTTGCTATTGGCCAGTTTGTTGACCTCGGTCGGGTTGACGCGGCAGTCCACCGGGCCGGCCATCAGTGTCAGGCTGCGCGGCTGCGCCGGGTCATCGTCTTCTGCCATCAGGGCGGTAGCAGCCAGGGCTGCCACACATGGCTGGCACACGGCCACCAGGTGGGCACCCGGGCCAATTGCCTGGGTGAAGCGGATCATGTGGTCGATGTAGTCGTCCAGGCTGAACGGGCCTTGGCTGAGGGCCACATCACGCGCGTTGTGCCAGTCAGTGATGTAGACGTCGTGGTCCTGCAGCAGCGTTTTGGCGGTTTCGCGCAACAACGTGGCAAAGTGGCCCGACAGCGGCGCCACCAACAGCACCGGCGGCTGGGGCGGCACGCCGGATGCCGGGTCTTTCTTGAAATGCAGCAGCGTGCCAAACGGCATCCGCAGGATGATGTCTTCAATGATGGGCACCTCCTGCGCATCGACACAAACGCTGTGGATGCCGTAAGGCGGACGGGAATGGGTTAGCCGCAGCCGCGAAAACACCTCCATGGAGGCAGACAGCTTGCGCAGCAGACTGCCCTCGGTTTTGCCGAGCCACAGGGCTGAGGCACTGCCTTGGGAGAAAAGGCGAAGGGGTGACAACAAGTCACTTTGCAATTGATAGGCCTGATACAACATGGGATTCCTCAGGTAACGGTGCGCATCAAGCGCACTTCATGGGCCGACTCAAGCAGAACAGGCAATTTGCGGGCCAAGCCACCTGGGCCGCTGGGGATTCAACTTGGCACAACCCTTGCGGCAGCGGTTGAACCAACCGCGGATGAGGAGCGTGTGCATGACAAAAGCCGTTTTGACGATCAGCAGCAAAAACTATGGCGCGTGGGCCTTGCGTGGCTGGCTTTGTGCCCGTTTCGCCGGGCTGGAGTTCACCGAACATGTCATCTCCCCGGACGATCCGGCGATGAAAGCTGAGATGTTGCTGCTCTCCAGCAGCATGTTGGTGCCCTCGCTGCAGCACAACGGCATCACCGTGTGGGACACGCTGGCCATTGCCGAATACCTCAACGAGATCAAGCCCAAAGCGCATCTGATGCCTGCGGAGGTGGCCACCCGCGCGCATTGCCGTGCCATCTGTGGCGAAATGCATTCTGGTTTTGCCTCGCTGCGCGGCTCCTTGCCGATGAACATCAAGGGGCATTTTCCCAAGTTCAAGGTCTGGTCGCGTGCGCAGGCGGACATTGACCGCATCGTGAGCATCTGGCAAGAGTGCCTGGCCACCTACGGCGGCCCTTACCTGTTTGGCAAAACCCCGTGTGTGGCCGACGCCATGTATGCGCCCGTGGTGACACGTTTCCTGACCTATGACGTGGCCCTGGACACGGCTTGCGCGGCGTATTGCCAGTCCATCATGGCGCTGCCCGCGATGAAAGAGTGGGTGACTGCCGCCAAACAGGAGCCTGAGGACATCGACGAGCTTGATGCCGAGTTCTGAGTACACATCAGGCAGACCGCGCGGCTGAAACGCTTGCAGGTGGCGCGGCCCGCAGATCTGCGCGCTCACCGCTCCTGCGCAGGCCAGGGTTTAGGGGCAGGAATCTCGCACACCGGTTCCACGTCCACGGACTTGAAATCTGCCGGTGAAACGATCTCCAGATACTCCATGTCGGGCGAATAATCAAACAGGTAGTGGCGGATGCCCGGGCGCTGGTGCACCACGTCACCCGCCTCAACCAGGGTTTCCTTGTCTTCGTACATGAACTTGGCCCAGCCTTTGGTCATGATCACAATTTGGAAGTCTGCTTCATGACGGTGCCAGCCTGTGCCTTTTTCTGGTGCCATATTGGCTTTGACCAGGTGCGCAATCACTTTTCCGTGCGTAGCTTCGGTGATGCCTAGGTCGCGGTACAGGAAAAAATCACGTAATCCGCCCGGCTTGAACTCGGTGTCTGTGGGCTTAACGTGGGAGAACTGGGTAGAAGGGTGATCCAGCATGACAGGCTCCTGAACAAAAGGTTGAAGAGAAATGGTGCACTGCAACATCAAGCACAATTTATTCCACTTTGATTTACATCAAGGCTTAGAGGTTTTTTGACGGCGCTAGGTACAGCGACAGCGCATTGCCGTGCCATGTTTATGCTGATGTGCCGGTAAGCAGCTGAATATTTGGAGATATAAGCGCGGTGGAGAGAGTTCCTGTGGACACCAGAAAGTGTGCTCACAGCCGATTTCAAAGTTCGCCCTTCGAACTTTTGAGCAACCCATGAACGACACCATCACCGCCTTTCTGGCACAGCACCGCATCCATGAAGTGGAGTGCGTCATTCCCGACATGACCGGCATTGCGCACGGCAAGATATTGCCCAAAGACCTGTTCCTGAGCGCAGGTGAAATGCGCATTCCCAAGAGTGTGCTGCTCAACACCGTCAACGGCCAGCAGCCAGAGAACGGCCCGTATGTGGGCGAAACCGACCCAGCCATGGTGTGCCTGTCTGACGCCAGTACCGTGCGTGTCGTGCCCTGGGCGGCCGAGCCGGTGGCGGTGGTGATTCACGACTGCCACGAGTTCGATGGTTCACTGGTGCAACTGTCACCGCGCAGCCTGTTGCGTCACGTGGTGTCGCTGTATGAAAAACAGGATTGGAAACCCGTTGTGGCCCCTGAGATGGAGTTTTATCTGGTGGTGCGCCAGCAAAACCCGCACGAGCCACTGCAGCCGCCGCTGGGGCGCACCGGTAAATCCGAAGCGGGCAGGCAGTCTTATTCCATCGACGCGGTTAACGACTTTGATCCGTTTTTCATGGAGTTGTCGCAGTTTTGCAATGTGCACCGGCTGGGTGTCGAGACACTGATCCATGAAGCGGGTGCCGGGCAGATGGAAATCAACTTCAGCCACGGCGACCCGATGGACCTGGTCGACCGCGTGTTTCTGTTAAAGCGCACGGTGCGTGAAACGGCACTGCGCCACGGCATCTTCGCCACCTTCATGGCCAAACCGATGGAAATGGAGCCCGGCAGCGCGATGCACATTCACCAGAGCGTGTTGGATGGTGACACTGGCAAGAACATCTTTTCCAACGCCGACGGTTCGGCCAGCGAACTGTTCAACCATTACATCGGCGGCCTGCAGAAGTATGTGCCGCAGGTCATGCCGATGCTGGCACCCTATGTCAACTCGTACCGCCGCTTGTCGCGCTTTATGTCGGCACCCATCAACGTGCAATGGGGGCTGGACAACCGCACCTGTGGCATTCGCATCCCCAAGTCCAATGCCCAAAATCGTCGCGTTGAAAACCGTGTGCCGGGGTCGATGTCAATCCCTACCTGGCCACTGCCGCCACGCTGGCGTGTGGCTACCTCGGCATGATGGAGCGCCTGAAGCCGTCTGATCCGATGGACGCCAGCGCCTGGGCCCTGGACCACGAATTGCCGCGTCATCTGGAAGACGCCATCAGCCGCATGCGTGCCTGCGACAGCTTGGCCGAGGTGCTGTGGCCGCAGTTTGTCAAAGCCTTCTGCGCGGTGAAAGAGCTGGAGTACGCCACCTACAACCGCGTCATCAGCTCCTGGGAGCGCGAGCACTTGCTGCTGCTGGTTTGATGCTTTTTTTGTTTCTTTGTCCAATGCACTTGGCCAAGATGCACGTGGGTTTCACCCCATTTCTGCCCCCTCCATCGCGCACGGGTCAGGTGGAAATGAAACCCTGATACCAATAAACTATTGAAAATATAGCTACTAATGCTTATTGATAAAGGGATGGAGGCCAATAATGCTTGATATAACTCCTGACACCCAGAACGCCATCCGCCAGCGATTGGCGCAGCAGGAGCGTGACCGCTTCATCACCACCCACCCCAAATCGAAAGCCTTGGCCGAAGAGGCCGCTGCGCACTGGCTGTTTGGCGTCCCGCTGCACTGGATGAGCGACTGGTCCACACCGTTTGCGCTGCAGGTGACGCAGGCTCAGGGCGCAACGGTGACGGATGTGGATGGCCACCGCTATATCGACTTCTGCCTGGGCGACACCGGCGCCATGTTTGGCCACGCCAGCCCGCCCGTGGTGCAGGCCGTGCAACGCGAGGTGGCTCGCGGTTGCACCACCATGCTCAGCAGTCAAGACAGCGCCTGGGTCGGTGCCGAGCTGGCGCGCCGCTTTGGTCTGCCGCTGTGGCAAAGCGCCCTGTCGGCCAGCGACGCCAACCGCTTCCTGCTGCGCTGGGTGCGCGCTGCCACGGGTCGCAAGAAACTGCTGGTCTTCAATGGCTGCTACCACGGCACGCTGCTGGTGCTGGACGAAACCCATACCTTCAGCAGCGGCCCCGGCGGCTATGCGCGTTTGCATGGCCTGCAGCCCGATGCCTTGGTGCTGGGCAAGCCGATTGCTGGCGGCCTGCCGTGCGCGGTGTACGGCATGACTGCCGAGCTGGCCGAGCGCGCGGTACAGGCCAAGCGCGACGCGCCACCGGGCCACAGCGGCATCGGCACCACACTCACCGCCAACCGTCTGACCATGGCCGCCATGCGCGCCACCCTGGCCGAGGTGGCCACCAACGCCGCGTTCGACCACATGATCAGCCTGTGCAGCGAACTGGCCGATGGCCTGCGCGCCTGCATCAGCCGCCACCAGCTGCCCTGGTGCGTGACGCAGGTGGGGGCGCGTTGCGAGTTCCAGTTTGGCGCCATACCGCCAACCAATGGCACGCAGGCCGAAGCGCTGTTTGACGCCGCGCTGGAACACCTGATCCACCTGGCGCTGCTCAACCGTGGCGTGCTGATCACACCGTTTCACAACATGCTGTTGTGCAGCCCGGCGACCACCCGCGCCGATGTGGCGCACATGCTTCAGACGTTTGACGAGGTGTTGGCGCGGTTGACGGCAGCTGGTGTCTTGATCTGACCAACGGACCGTTGAACCGAATGGCCCGTGGAAGACAGAGTCCATTCAAGGATGTGCGTGCAGCGGTGGTGGGCCATGTGGGCCCCAATACCGCACCCGCTGCCACCCAGGACGTCAATCGTCAAGGACACCATCGAGGGCCGCATCCATAGACAAGGCAAAATCGACCCAACATCGACTTTGACAATTGAACACCATGAGCACTGAAGCCTTCACACCTGCCCCCTCTGAACCCATGTCCGTGGAGCAATTCGACGAACTCGACACCATTCTGGACGACCTGCGCACGCGCGACGACGAGATTCCGCAGTGGGAGTTCTGTGAGGGCTTTCTGGCGGCGCTGATTTGCTGCCGCCGCGTCATTGTGCCTTCGGAGTACCTGCCAGTGCTGCTGGGCCATGACCCTGAAGACGAAAGCGTGTCCGAGTTGTTTACCGATGCGGCCCAGTTCGAGCGCTTTATGGAACTGTGGGTCCAGCGCTGGAACGAGGTTGCCATGGCTTTGAACACACCCATTGAGGCACTCAACGATGAAGGCGCTTACCAGCCCGAAGTGATGGACCTGCGCGGCGCCATTGCCGCGCTCACCCCCGAGCAGCGCGCCGAGATGGGTGATGTGCCGGTTCCGTCCTTCGGCCAGATCTGGGCCATCGGCTTCATGTACGCGGTGGAAAGCTGGCCCGAAGAATGGGCTGCGCCGCGCGACCGCGAAGCCGCCTCGGTGATCAACGAAGCGCTGGAATGCATCGTCACCCTGACCGAAGACGACACCGAAGAGCCCACGGTGGGCGCGTTTGAGGAAGACGGCGTACCGACCATGAGCGAGCAACGGCTCAACGACTTTGCCGATGCCCTGTGGGCGGTGTATGACCTGCGCGAAGTCTGGCGCAACATCGGTCCGCGGGTGGAAACCGTGCACCGCGTAGCCACGCCGGGCCGCAACGAGTTGTGCTCGTGCGGCAGTGGCAAAAAATACAAGAAGTGCTGCGGTCTGAACTAAGTAGAAATTATCAAGTTGATAGCTACTAGCCTTGCATACATAAGGGCTAGATGCCAAAAACATTCACAAGCTTTACCCAATGGCCTTACGTCGCCATCGGATTGGGTTCAACCACCCGGTGAATGCGTTGCCCAAGCATCTCTGGTGAGATCAGCGTTATACCGCGCTCGCTGACATGAAAGCCTCTGGCCCTGTCATGTGCGCCATCGAACCCGGCGCAAAAGCCATCAGGAATGTGGCAATGCTTGTCGACGATGGTGCGCTTGAGCGTCACCCCTTGGCCAATCACCACCTCAGGCAAGATCACCGAATCTTCAATCAAACTGCCCTCACCCACTCTGACCTTGGGAAACAGCACCGTGCGGCGTACCGTGGCACCGCTGACGATACAGCCGCCTGACAGCAGCGAATTGAATGCCTGTCCACGACGGTCGGCATCTTCGAAGACCACTTTGGCCGGCGCGAGTTGGTGCTGCAGACTCAAAACCGGCCAGTCCTCGTCATACAGATTGAGATCTGGCACCACGGAGGTCAGGTCGATATTGGCTTCCCAATACGCGTCCACGGTGCCCACATCACGCCAGTAGGGCGTGGCACCAACCATATTCACACAGCTGTTTTTGAAACTATGCGCATACACCCGGCGCTGGGTCAGCAAGGAGCCAATGATGTCTTTGCCGAAGTCGTGGTGCGAGTGGGGGTTGGCCGCATCGCGCACCAGCGTGTCGATCAGAAAATCAGTCTCAAACACGTAGATGCCCATGCTGGACAGGGCATGGGTGGGGCGCTCGGGCAATGCCTGCGGATGCGCCGGTTTTTCGTCGAAGGCGACGATGCGTTGCGCCTCATCGACCACCATCACGCCGAAGTCGCTGGCCTGCGCCAGCGGCACTTCCAGGCAAGCCACCGTCAACTCAGCACCCCGTGCCGCATGCTCTGCCAGCATGATCGAATAGTCCATTTTGTAAATGTGATCGCCAGCAAGGACCAGTACCCTTTTTGGGCGCACTTCATCAATCAGACTCAGGTTTTGGTACACCGCGTCGGCTGTACCCCGGTACCACTGCTCACCGCCTTGCTGCTGCGCGGGGATCACGTCAACATGCTCGCCCATGTTCGCTGCCAAAAAGCTCCATCCGTGCTGGATGTGGCTGATCAGGCTTTGCGCCTTGTACTGGGTCAACACCCCCACGTGGCGTATGCCTGAATTGACGCAGTTGCTCAAGGCAAAGTCGATGATGTTGAACTTGCCGGCAAACGGTACCGCCGGTTTACAGCGCCAGTCCGTGAGCTGGTGCAGGCGACGACCGCGCCCACCGGCCAGCACCAAAGCATAAGTTTCGTCGGTGAGATGGTTCTTCGATAGAAAAGTCATGCACGCTCCCGTTGCAAAAATAGCAGGTCATTTTTTTTGCGTCACACTTCACCTGCATGGTACTGGCAACTTGTTTGCCAAGGTATTCTGCCTTGCCGACACATCCGGAATGCCAAAGCTAAACGCGATGCTCGAGCCCAGGCTTTGCAAATCCGTTCATGCTGCGCTGCGTTTCAGGAATTTTTTGCAAGGTATCGGGTCAGCGCTGCGCGGGTTTTCTCGCGCATCTGTTTTTGGAAGAACGCTGTCCAGCCCAGCATCCAGCCGCCCATGCCCAGCGCCTGTCGTGACCAGCGCCAGAGGTCAAAGTGGTCGCGGTGGCTGGCAATCAGCCCCTCGGGGGTGAAAGTGAAGTCCACCTCGACGATGTTGTGCACCCGTCTTTTGGTGGCGCTAAATTGATAGTTGGCCTCCCAATGCACGTGACCAGTGTGCTCATCAGCGCGGATGTCGCTGAAGTCCAGCCGCCATTCCTGCTTGCCGTGACCGCGCGCGGCATCGCACAACATGTGCCACATGCCGACAATCTCGTGCTGCCCGGACAGCAAAAATGCGGGGTCTTCAAAAGTGGCATCCAGGCTGTAGCAGCTACCCATGGCATCGGCGTCCAGCTCGGCAAAGGCGGTGTAAAAGCGGGTCAGGGTTTGTTCGTTGATGTGCATGGTGTGGTGGGTGGTCAAGTAAGTGTTGATTCTCAGTCAATCGACAAAACCTGTTTTACGACAGCCACTGCAGCAGTTGCCGGGTGACATCCGGGCTGCTGAGCAGTTGGAGATGGTGGGTGCGATACAGAATCCGTTGGTTCGATGGGGCAAACACCAGACAGCGCGCCGGGTCGTCGTGCTGGCCCAGCGCACTGGGCAGGGGCACCAGTCCGTCGCCCAACAACCTATCGGCCAGCGGGCTACGCTTGGGGGCTGCAGTGCCAGCCACGGCAAAGCAAGCCACGCCGTCGGGCAGCGGCACCGGTTGGCGACTGTCCGGGCGGCGGCGAAAACGGTCGTGGCCCTGCCAATCCACATCCAGCACGTGGCCGTAGCGCAGGTCGGTGACGCCAGCACTGCGCAACTGGCCCAACTTGGCAAACGGGCGGCTGTAGGGCGTGCTGCCCAGCAACTCGTCGATCCAGTTGCCCGCACGCTCCAGCGGGGCACCGTGGTGCGGCGTGCCCAGAAAGACGATGCTTTTCACCAGCCTGGGCCATTGCAGTCCCTGCTGGGTGGCATAGAAAAAGGCACTGCGTATCAGCAGCCCACCCATGCTGTGCGCCAGCACGGTGATCTCGGTCAAGGGCGTCGGCCAGCGTTGCGCCAGGTTTTCAAGCTGTGCCGCCAGTGCATGGCCGTTTTGCGACACGTGCAGGCCGCTGTTGTAGCGCAGGTAAACCGGCGTGTAGCCCAGCGTGCGGGCCAGTGTGCTGGCGTGATTGACGCTAGCGCCGAGCCGCAGGGTGGTCCATTGCAGGTCGTTCATGCACAGACCGTGCAGCACCAACAGAAGTTTCTGGCTGGCGTTGGGGATCTGCTGGTTCAAAGGGAAATAAGCTTCTAGCCCTTTGGTCGTCTGGACTTCTAGCTCTTGATAGCGTAGCGTCATGGGCGTGGTCAGCGGGTTCTTGCTGGCCAACAGCCGGTCGCCCATCACGCCGTTGAGCGCAGCGATGACCGCTGCGCGCTCGGGTGACTCGTCGCCCTGGTCTTCCATGCCTTGTAGCAGAGGCTCCAACTGCGTCAAGGCGCCTGTCAGCCCGCGCCCGATCAGCGCGGTGACGCCGTGGATGCTTTGATAAATCAACCCGGTCAGTCCGCCGGTATGGGCGGGCGTGTTTCCATCGGGGGCACCCAGCGTGCGCCATACTGACTGGTGCACACCCTCGACCATGGCGGCCACGCCATGGGTGGCCTCGGTGGCCAGCAAGGCTGCGGCGCGCAAGTCAGAGGCGCGCAGATGGCGGGTGGCTTTGGTGGAAGGTGCGTTGGGCATGTGCCATTGTGGCCATGCTTGGCCTGGTGCGCTAGGTGAGGCGCTCTAGCCGCCAGCCAGCACCTTATTGCACCGGCAAAGCCAGCGAGCGTTTGACCTCCTTGAGCGAAAAGCTGGTGGAAATTTCGCGCACGCCGGGCAGGGCGCGAATGCGGGTGCGCAGGTAGTCGGCAAAGCTTTCCAGGTCGCTGGCCACCACCTCCAACTGATAGTCGTAGCGGCCAGACAGGTTGTGGCAGGACAGCACCTGGTGCAGCGCCACCACCTCGCGCTCGAAGGCTTCAGCCGCTTCGGGCGTGTGGTTTTCCATCTGCAATTGCACAAAACCGGTGACACCATAGCCGACACGCTGGCGGCTCAGGCGCGCGTGGTAGCCCTCGATGACCCCCGCGTCCTCCAGATTCTTGACGCGCCGCCAGCACGGAGAAGTCGACAGGGAGACGCGCTCGGCCAGTTCGCCCACAGTGGCACGCCCATCGGCCTGCAATGCCATGAGCAGTGCTTTGTCGACAGCGTCCAGGTTTATGGCTATATAGGGCATGATTTGCCTACAAAAATTAATACGCAGGAATATTATTCCAAATACTTGCAAAGCATTCACCAAATGCGCAAACATCATCCTTTGCAAAAGCCCCAAAATTTCATGATCAATGCCCCGACACATTTCAGGAGACAGATCATGGCAAGCGATCACAACATCCACAGCGGCTTCAGCACCCGCGCGATTCACTTCGGCTACAACCCGGCCGACCACCAGGGCGCGCTGGTGCCTCCAATTCACACCTCCGCCACCTACGCCTTCCCCGATGCCGCTTACGGCGGGCGCTGCTTTGCGGGCACTGAGTCCGGCTATTTCTACAGCCGCGTGAGCAATCCAACTTTGGCGCTGCTGGAAGCGCGTCTGGCCAGCCTGGAGGAGGGCGTTGGCGCGGTGGTGTTTGGTTCCGGCATGGGCGCCATTACCGCCACGCTGTGGTCGATGCTGGAGCAGGGCGACGAGGTGTTGGCCGACCTGACGCTGTATGGCTGCACATTCTCGTTTCTGAACCATGGGCTGACGCGCTTTGGTGTCACCGTGCGGCATATCGACCTGACCGACCCGCAGGTGCTGGCGCAAGCCATCGGCCCGAAAACCCGGGTGGTGTATTTCGAGTCACCTTCCAACCCGAACATGCGCCTGATCGACATTGCAGCCATTTCCTGCGTGGCGCATGCCGCGGGCGTCAAGGTGGTGGTGGACAACACCTATTGCACGCCATATCTGCAGCAACCGCTGGTGCTGGGTGCCGACGTCAGCGTGCATTCGATGACCAAATACCTCGGCGGCCATGGCGACCTGATGGCCGGTGCCGCCATCTTTGCCGACCCCGAACTGGCCATGCGGGTGCGCGTGTTTGGCCTGAAAGACATGACCGGTGCGGTGATGTCTTCACAGGACGCGCACCTGGTCATGCGTGGCCTCAAGACACTCACGCTGCGCATGGACCGGCATTGCCAGAGCGCACAAAAAGTCGCCGAACTGCTGCAAAGCCATCCGGCCACCGAGCACGTCTACTTTCCCGGTTTGCCCAGCTTTCCCCAATATGAATTGGCCAAGCGCCAGATGCGTCTGTTCGGTGGCATGGTGGCGTTTGAACTCAAGGGCGGTATGGCTGCAGGCATCCGCTTCATGGATGCGCTGCAACTCGTCACCCGCGCGGTGAGCCTGGGCGACGCCGAGACGCTGGCGCAGCACCCCGCCAGCATGACGCACGCCACCTACACGCCCGAAGAGCGCGCCGCGCACGGCATCAGCGAGGGGCTGGTGCGCCTGTCGGTCGGGCTGGAAGACCCGCAGGACATTCTGGCTGACATTGCGCAGGCGCTGGACACCGCCGCCAAGGCCTGAGCCCGTTCACCCACCAACCCTGGCTGAGCTGGTCGAAGCCATCGGCACCCCGATGGCGAAGGTGCGCGTCTGGCTTGGCGATGTGCACAAGGCGATCGCGAGGGCGAGTGTGAAGGATTGGGGGTGCTGATGGTTATAAGGAAAATCGGCCTGTAGCCCCTGTTTTATAAGCGCAAGTAGCTACTTATTCAATAGTAGTTTTCTCCCGGAAAATGCGCTTCCATCTAGCCACTGGCCACTGGCCACTGGAGCACTCACCTCGCCAGAGGCACAAATGTCTCTGGCCAAAACGACAGCACAGGCTCAGAAAACGAAGTTTCGGCGGAGCCCATCGGTCGTCACTCCAACCTGTTCCCTGCTGGCGAGCGCTTTTTAAATGCTGCTGAGGGGTGAATTCAGGGGGTAGCCAAAGTCGGGTTGGCAGCGTAAAGAGACGCTCACGACAGTCAGCTATATGGTTGCCTAATTTTTCTGAAGTCTGAAGCCGTTTGTTGCCTTCTGCATCATGTCTGTCGTCGCATCTGTTACATTGACTTACGCCACATGCCACATGCCACCTCACTAGGACTGATTGCTCGTCATAGCCTGAAGGACTGCATAACTTGGCTGAACAACAAGCACAATGACGATCGTTGAAAACTTGACCAAGTCCCTAGAGAAGCACCGTAGCTTCATCAGGCTGCTGTGGCTTTGCATCCTGCTCATCAATCTGTTCGTGGTCGGCACGGTCTCCTCGGTGATTATTCATAACCGCGAACGGGAAGTAGTCCAGGCAAGCATCAGAGCCGAAAATTATTCTCAAATCCTGGAACAAAGCCTGTCAGGATTAATCAAGCCGATCGACCTGACCCTGCTGACTACCAGGGAAGAAATCGCTCGTCTAACGGCGCGTGGCGGGGTACAGGAGAATGAAATAGAAACTTTTTTGGCTCGCCAGGATAGTCATATTCCAGAAGCATTGGGGCTTCGTGTTGTTGATGCCGCGGGTGTGATCCGTTATGCAGTCAACGATGTCAAGGTCCGCAATGCCAGCATCGCCGACCGTCCGCAATTCATTCGGCTGCGCGACGATCCAGCGGCAGGACTGGTTTTTTCGAAACCTGTCATGGGACGAGCCGCCCAGAAGTGGATGATTACGCTGGGACGGCGTCTGGACAACCCAGACGGCTCCTTCGCAGGCGACATCCATGTTGCCGTCGCCGTGAGCTATTTCATGGACCGCTTCTCGAAGGTCGATCTGGGTCTGCATGGGTCAATCGCCTTATGGGATCACGAAAGCATCATCGCCCGTTACACTAAGGACGATGCCCATGGGGCGTCTGTCGGCGTAACCACACCTTCCCCGGAATTGCGCCGTCTACTCGCTTCCGGCCAGCGCGAGGCCACTTACCGTGCTCGTTCGGGCGTCGACGGTGTGAACCGTGTCTTCCACTTTCTCCAGATCGGCGATTACCCACTATTCCTGGTCGTCGGTCTTGCCGACGATGACTACCTGACGGAGTGGAAAGTCGACTCTCTCCGACTGGCTGGACTCGCGGCGATGTTCCTTATCGGTAGCCTGGTAAGCACCCTGCTCATCAATCGCAACTGGCAGCGACGCCAAACCGACCACAAACTCCTGATCAACCAAGAGCAGACATACACCTGCCAGTTGGAATCCTCGAAACTAGAGGCCGAGGCGGCTCGGCGGCAAAGCGAACTCATCCTTACTTCTGCGGGCGAAGGCATTTGCGGCATCGACCGGGACGGAAAGATCATTTTCATCAACCCTGCAGCCCGCCGTATGTTCCGCTGGAGCAGCGATGAGGGAGAAGGATGGAATCTCCACGCGCTGACGCACGCTCGCCGGCCTGACGGCACCGATTACCCGAATTCGGATTGCCCGCTACATCGGACAGCTGTGGACGGCGTGCGACGGGAAGCAAAGGACGAGCTGTTCTGGCGCAAGGACGGCTCGTCATTTGCGGTGGAATTCACAGCGGCTGCCATCGAAGAGGACGGCAGGATTAGGGGGGCGGTCACGGTCTTTCGCGACATCACCGAACGCAAGGCACTGGAAGAGCAGATTGCCCGCCTTGCGCTTTTTGACCAATTGACGGGCCTTCCCAATAGGGCGTTCCTGTCTGGCGCGTTGCCGCGCCTTACCGCCATGGCCCAGCGGCGCCAAGAGTCCGTCGGCATTCTTTTTATGGATTTGGACGGGTTCAAGCACATCAATGACACCTACAGTCACTCGGCCGGAGATCAAGTTCTGCGAGAGGTGGCTTTGCGTCTCCAAGGCTGCGTACGTGCCGAGGACGTCATTGCGCGCCTGGGCGGCGACGAATTCCTGGTCCTCACGCTGTCCCCCAGCGAATCTGCCGCAACCTTCTGCGCCGCACTCGCCGAACGACTTATAGCTGCCGTCAGCCAACCCATATCAATTTCAAACGGGGTCGCCGAAGTCGGCGCCAGCATCGGCATATCCCTGTTTCCGTATCTTGACCAGAACATCGAGCAATGCGTGCAAATGGCCGATACCGCCATGTACCAGGCAAAACATGTCGGCAAAGGCCGGTATGAAGCTTCTCCAGACGCTCACACTTGGATGGCCGGTTCAGAGCGACCAATATAGCAAGTCGATTGACCGGTGTAGACCCTGAAGAGCCAGCCACCTAGTCAGCCTAGATCGGCGGGGGGTGGTCAAATCGACACTGGTAAAAGCATGATGCGGCAAAGCCGAACGAAAACTCACTCCATGACACAACAACACGAAGTCGCTGGCATCAACATTCCGGCACTTTTGTCGGTCCTACTCGGTGTGGCGCTGGGCACGCTTGACACCGCAATTGCCAACACCGCGCTGCCCGCGATTTCTGCCGATCTGCACTCCGATCCGGGTCGGTCGATCTGGATCATCAACGCCTACCAGCTCGCGGTAGTCGCTACGTTGCTACCGTTTGCAGCGCTTGGTGACTCCATTGGGCCACGAAAAGTGTTCCTGTTTGGCGTGTCTTTTTTTACGGCTGCATCGCTGGCCTGCACTTTGGCAACCACGTTACCGGCATTGGCCTGCGCACGGGCCTTGCAGGGCATCGGCGCCGGGGCGGTCATGAGTGTGAACATTGCGCTGATCAAACTGATCTTTCCACCCTCTAAGTTGGGGCGTGGCGTGGGCACGAATGCGCTGGTGGTTGGCATTGGTTTTGCCATTGGCCCAACGATCGCATCGCTGGTGCTCTCTGTTGCCAGTTGGCCATGGCTGTTTGGCATTAATTTGCCACTTGGTACGCTGACTAGCCTTTTTGCTTTGCGCTCCTTGCCACGCCATACCACGCCGCTGATGCCATTTGACCGCGCCGCCGCGCTGCTGTCAGCCATTTCATTTTCCGCGCTGATGTTTGCGTTGATTCAGGTTGGTCAACAGGCCAGTTGGATCGTCGTCGCCGGAGCGTCATTGGTGGCCACGATTTTCACTACCGTGTTGCTGTTGCGCCAAGCCGGTCACGCTGCCCCTATGCTGCCGGTAGACCTTTTGAAACGCCCCATGTTTGCACTTTCGGCATTCACAGCCTTCGCGTCGTTTGGTGCGCAAGGTCTGGCCTTTGTTGCGCTGCCGTTCTACTTCGAGGCCATCATGCATCACGACCCCATCCAGACAGGCTTTTTCATGTCTGCTTGGGCAATCGTCGTCGCTGCTGCTGCGCCACTTGCGGGACGGTTATCTGACCAATACCACCCTGGATTACTGGGCGGCGTGGGCTTGGCTGTACTGAGCGCAGGCATGCTGACTCTAGGCCATCTAAACAGCACTTCATCTGTCTTGCATATCGTGATTGGCATGGGCATTTGTGGGGCTGGATTTGGCTTTTTCCAGTCACCGAATCTGCGCGCTCTGATGACCAGTGCGCCACCCGATCGCAGCGGTGGGGCAAGCGGAATGATCGGACTTGTGCGCCTTACCGGTCAAGCTACCGGCGCCGCACTGGTAGCGCTTTGTTTTGGTCTGAATGGTGTCCAAGGGGCGACGCTGGCAATCTATCTAGGCGCTGGCTTTGCCCTGGCGGGTTCGATCGCCAGTTTCTCGCGGTTGGGCGCCTCTACACTCCCCTAGGATCTGCCCGAGACAGAAAACGTGTTGCTGCCGATGCCAAATTGACGCTTACAACAACACCGAAGATACGGCTGTAAATCAATGGAGTGAGCACCAGCATCGCAGCGTAACTTGTCATTCGCCAACGGCGGCTCTAGGGCCACCCAATTTCTTTCTAGCTTGATAACGCTGTTGACCTTCAGCGACGTTCCCAAAGCACGCGTTCAAATTCGGTAGAGCCATCGGTGATCTGCTCCACCTCGAAAAGCGGCGCAGGCGTGTTCCGCTTATGAAGACAACCCGACGAGCTGCAATTCGCACTGTGTCGCACAAACAATCCACTCCATATCTGTTTTCCCCCTCCAAGGTAATGGTTTTGTTTTCATCATTTATATGCAAGTATTTACCTGCATATACTTTCCCACATCATCAACAGCCCAAGGAGAAATCATGGTCGATATCCTGCATAGAATTGGCATCAAAGCGTCTGTGGATAAGGTCTACACCGCGCTGACCACCCGCGAAGGCCTGTCATCTTGGTGGACAGACAGCACCCAAGGGGAAAACAAAGTCGGAGGTGTGCTGAAGTTCTGCTTCAGCGCCGCAGGCGTCGAGATCGGCGGATTCGACATGAAGGTTCTAGAACTGCATCCAGCCAAGCGGGTGTTGTGGCAAGTTGTCGAAGGTCCGGACGATTGGATTGGCACCAAGGTGAGCTTTGACCTCAAACAAAACGGCGACCATGCCATCGTAATTTTCAAACATCTGGGCTGGACGGAGCCGACAGAGTTCATGCACCATTGCAGCACCAAATGGGCGATGTACACGATGAGCTTGAAGGCGCTGGTGGAGACCGGCAAAGGCGCACCCAACCCGACAGATGTCCACATCAGCGGCGACGGGCCGGACTGAGGTCCGATTGATGATGACATGGCAACTACCAGGGATTGAAGTTGAATATCGACAAAGTCTTCAAAGCGCTTGCCGACCCTGGCCGCAGGCGTCTGCTGGATCAATTGCATCTGGACAACGGTCAAACCCTGACGGCGTTGTGCGAGGGCATGGCCATGACCCGCCAGGCGGTGACACAGCATTTGCAGCAGCTGGAAGACGCCAACCTCGTCGCCGTCGTTTGGCAGGGTCGGGAAAAACTGCACTACCTCAACCCGGTGCCACTACACGAGATTTACGAGCGCTGGATCGGCAAATTCGAACGCAAGCGCCTTGGCGTTTTGCACCACCTCAAAACCAAACTGGAAGGAACTGACATGACAAAACCTAGCTACCTCTATGTCACCTACATCGCCACCACACCGGAGAAACTTTGGCAGTCCTTGGTAGATACTGACCTGATGCGCCAGTGGTGGGTTGATCCGGCCGCAGGGTGCGCGCGCATCAACGTCTCTGATTGGAAACCCGGCTCAGCTTGGCAACACCAACGCGTTGACGGCTCCGGCATCGTTGACATGGTTGGCAAGGTTGTGGAGGCCACACCGCCACGCCGCCTGGTTTTTACCTGGGCGAGGCCCGATGACGCCCAAGATGACTCAAAACACTCGCGCGTTTCATTCGATATTGAGCCATACAGCGACGGGTTGATTCGTTTAACCGTTACTCACGACGGTCTGGAACAGGATCCAGAAATGCTGTCAGGCATCTCAGGTGGTTGGCCCAAGGTGCTCTCCAATCTCAAAACTTTCCTGGAGACCGGGAAACCGTTGGCCCACACGCATGCAGCTAGCTGAAACTTGAAATCCTGAACTTGTCGTCATTGGCATCGGTGTAATGGAGAAACAATCCTGTTCAGCAAAACTGGCTTGGCTATTCAACCACGGTGAGTCGATTGGGGCCCCGATGCGGGGCCAATTTCATCATTTGCCTATCGCCAAAATTGGTAAGCAGTCGTTTGTGGGTGGAAATCGATTTTTGTCAGTGGCGGACAACAGTGCAGCGAAAGCGGCCCTTCTGCGGGGTCTCCCACTTGGTATAACAATGGAAATAAGTCCCCCAGCAGTCAAACGGTCGAATAAATAATGGTCAACAGCTGTAAAAAAATTTACGCACGGGCGGTAGCTCCTTCATGCGCTTTGGCGCCTGGAGAATGCGACATATTTGAGTTCCACCGCTCTGGTACTCAACTTGAACTCGGCATTCAACGCAACCTTGCGAGGACGGCTGAAACTATCAGGATTACATTTGAACGCTACTTCACCCTCTTTGTGACTGACGAGGGTGACTTAACACGCTATTGGGGTTCCGACATGTTCAAGGGTCACGGTCACATCTTCGAAATCCTTGATGGCGGACTGCTCTGGAACGAGTCTCAGTATCCAGGACTTCTGACTGTCACTGCCGCAATGCCCAATGTTCGAGAATGGTTCGTGCGCACCACAGGGGAATGTATTACTGTCATTTCTGACACAGAGCCACAAATTCGGGTTGTCGTGGGAGATGAAGCGCCGTAGTGTTTTGGCCGACATGCGGGACTTTCGTCACCGACAAATGTTCGCTTTGGGAGATGTGAACAATTGCAACGAGCCCGTGACAGAATTCGACTGAGCAGCGCATACCGTCGTTCGCCACCGGCAGCTTCAGAGTGAGGCAGCTCGTGCAAAGTCGAATTGGTCAAGACAAAAACGGTCGCCCGGATCCAACCCAATTCTTAGGCGCGACGCGCCACTATTCACGCTAACTTCATTGGCTTCAATGCAGACAAAGCGAATGGATTCCCGACGCCCTCGTACATTTCGAACTGGGTAAATATCCATGCCTCAACGAGTGGCGGCCCCAACGAAGGCGCCTACCATTTTTGCATTGGCGGCCTGTGTTACCTCAGCGGCAGCTTTTTCAAATTGAGAGGGATCAGTCTTGACAGAAATTTCACCCTCACCGTTTCCGCCATTATCAACCGTACCAAACGAAAGGTCTGACATCAGGGGAGCAGCCAATGCCGCCACGGCTGGAAAACCGCCTGAATCTGGTCCCCAGTATTCGAGAAGCGTTGCCGTTTCATAAAAGCTGCCCGACTGCACCGTTACACCGGGGTTAAATCCCACTTCCATCTTAGCCTTGAATTTAGGGGTGTCACCCGTGTTGAAGTAAGTCCCATAGTCAACCACCAAGGTCACCGCCATGACACCGATCTTGCCATCTGCAGCCAGGTAAGGCGATCGTTGAAATGCCTGGGGTTTGTCGAAGCCCTGGAATGCAGCGGCCGTCTTGTTGAGATTGCCCTGGCTATCACCCTTAGCGGTGTCGCTGCGAAGCCAATAAACGTTGCGCCCTCCGCGCAGGCTGTCAAGGTGTCGAGTGAGAAAAATTAGCGGTGTCGCTGCGAAGCCAATAAACGTTGCGCCCGGTCGGCGCGACATAGGTACCGAACCGGCCTTCGGAGAAATTGGGCTGCGTCGTCCAAGTGGCATATTCCGGCGTTAGCCTGGCCAGATCGGCAGCATTGATGACTTCGTATCCGGCCTTGCTCAATTGCACCACGAAATCGTCATAAGCAGCGTCGGCAATGCGTTGGCGTGTGGAATTGTCAATGCCTACGATCTGAGTGTGTTGGGCGACGGACTTCTTTTCTGACAACGTATTCGTCAGTGCAGTTCCCAGCGCACTCAGTGAACCCCACTTGGTCGTGCGCTTGGACTCCGCGCTCTGGAATTTCTCGTTGGGAAAAGCGACGTTAAAGACGCTAATTGCGATGCGTTTGGGAGCACCCTTGAAGCCATCGATGTGAATGATATGAAAATCGCCGACGACCTCGATGCCCGTGGCCCCACCACCGCCACTGCCAAAAGAGATTTTTTGCGTCGACATAGCGCCTTTTTGAACTTCGGCTTGAAGGGCAGGGGCAATGGTTATCAAAGCTGTGGTTGCTGTGACAGCCATCCATCGTGTGGTCCATTTGTTCATCGGCATATAAATCCTCTTTCAACGTGTCTGTACCAAATAGACTGTCCTTCTACATTGTGGCTTAGCCTGCTGCAAACAGTTTTAAGGAAGCGAGAACTGCGCAGCATCCGTATTGGAGGGGTCCTGAAATCCCAGAAGGCTAGTCCCATCTGCGAACTTTTCGAAGTGTCCGAACCTGAAACCGGTACCGGCCATGTCTACGTCCACTTGATTGTTGGCGTTGAAAAATGTCCCATCTACAGCCGTCAGCGTGTAGCTGCCAACCGTGATCGTGCAATTACTATGCACTGTGACTGAGGCGGTTGTGCCGTTTGCAAAGACACCTAGCACGGTAGGTGTTGCGTTTGGTGTTGCGTTATAGGTAGCAATGGTGCCTGTTGCCGTCCTGGCATTCGCGGCGAAGAAAGTGGCAACTGCGCCAGTGCAGCCACTACCATCGCTTGGCGTGGGGGCTCCGCCCGAGGAGGTGTTAGCGTAGGCAGCGGAGAGAGCCGTTCCCAAGCCTGCCGGCACGCTGATGGTGGACGCGGTAGCCGCACTCAACAGACTGCTGTAGTTGACACCCGAAGATGCCAATGCGGCCCACAATGCAGACAACATGTCATCGATTGCATTTCCGCTGGCAGCTGTGAACGGCAATGTAATCGGATCGATGGAGCCAAGTGCCGTCAGTCCAGCAAGTGCCGTTCTGATTTTGGCGAGCGCAGCGTTTAGAACTCCAGAATTAATCTGACCAAGCGAACTTGGGCTTGCTCCGGAGAACCATGCGCTCGGATCTACACCTGATATATTCGCAATCAGAAGGTCGGTGAGAGGCGTCACATTGACCGTCCCAGCACTGGTAGCCACCGAATGGTAGGCGTTGGCATTCACAACGCCTCCTGTGCCGATAGAGCCCCCGCTCACTTCAACCGCGCAGGGCAAGGTCTGACCGGATATCGTGACCGTCCAGGCCCCAGTGGCATCTGTTTGCGTGTTGAGTGCACTTCCCCCGGTGCAGACTACTTTGACAGCACCATTGACGATGGGTGAGCCTACTGCCGCAAGACCACTGAGTGTGCTTGCCGCGGGCGTGCTGGATGAGTCTCCGCCTCCGCAGCCGCTGATCGAGCCAAGCACAGCGACCCCAAGCAGGCACATTTTGATTGAAAGATTCATGTTGTCATTCCAGGTTTAAGAGAACAGGGTTTCGCGCCTCCACCATTTTTTTCTAGTGAATCGCTTGGCAGAAATCATGCGAGAGCCCAGCGAGGCTGTCATCATGCAAATGGATGAAGACCATGGATCAGTTGTTTAAATCCAGGGATTCGGATACGCTTCGTCGCAGAAGATTGATTTGGCGATTTGACTCCTAGCGGGGCCAGACTGATTGATCCATAAATTACGGTTTAGGCAGAAAGCCAGCCGACATTGAAAGTCGCTATGACCGCAGAGCTGATAGATCGCATTTATGAGTGTTCGGTCGTTCCAGAGCTATGGCCAGACGTACTTGACAAACTGGCTCACCTTGTAGATGCAAGTGGTGGTTTGCTGTTTTCCGTCAGAGAACGAGTGCTGAACTGGACTTCTTCGTCGACTCTATGCGATGTGTTTCAGTCTTATGTGAACGACGGTTGGTTCAGCCAATGCACGCGTCGCGTCTGCCTTTTTAGCAAAAATCAGCCAACATTTCTCGTTGAACATGATTTTTGGACCCAGGAGGAGCTTGACGAAAACCCCATTTACCGAGATTTTTTCCGTCCGCGCGGACTAGGCTGGTCAGCCGGAACAGGCCTGATGATGCCCACAGGTGACAACATCGTCTTCAGTATTGAGCGTCAGTTCACGCGTGGCCCCATTGAGGATGAACGCGTGCAAGCACTCAACGAACTGCGCCCACATCTGGCGAGGGCAGCGCTCATTGCTGCACGATTGGGATTACGTAGCGCGAAGGGTGCCAATGACACGCTCGCAGTTCTCGGTCTGCCTGCACTGGTGATGGATGAAAGCGGTGTGGTGATTGAGGCCAATGCTTTGATGGCTGGGCTGTCTGAACATGTGCAATGGCATGCATACAACCGAATTTCTCTGACTGACGAGGCCGCGAATTCTCTTTTGTTGTCGTCACTTCCAGCGCTGAAAGCAACTGCAGATGCCAGTGTCAATTCCTTTGCAATTCGCGACAAGAATGGCCAGGCGGCGATGGTGGCGCACATCGTACCGATACGCCGCTCTGCACACGATATTTTCGGACACTCCTACGCTTTGTTGATCGTGACACCTGTCACGTCACGCAAGGCACCCCCAGTGGAACTTTTGAGATCCCTCTTTGACCTGACGCCCTCAGAGGCGCGTGTCGCACGCGCACTTGCGACGGGTGAATCATTGGATGATATTGCCACCAGTGGCAGCGTCACACGCAATACCGTTCGTTCGCAATTGCAACAGGTTATGGAAAAGATGGGATGCACTAGGCAGGCTGAGGTCACGGCTCTTCTGGCGAACATTGCACTGGGTTCTAAAGCGCCAATGCAATAGGCCATCGCGATGGTTGGACTACTACTTCGAACACGTTCTTGGCGAAACACGCTTTCTGGCGTAGCCTGACTAGTTGCAATCCTGGTCTGAGAGGCGTCCGATCAGTCAATACGATTCCTGTGGAGCCAACTGTGACTCTGAATGCTTGAACGGCAGCTATGTGGCAGGCAGATCGGCAAACTGTAGACCCGCTCCCAGCTTGTGGCTGCCACCCGCCTGGCGTCATTGGCACCAGCAGCCTATCAAGAGCTACATAATCAATAGCAAGTTACCAAGATTCCAAAGGGTCTAGAGGCTGTTTTCACTTGTAAGCAACGCGCTGTTTGGCGGTCAGCGGGCAGCACCTGTTGTGGGTGCCAAGGGTACCGCCAGATGGCCTATAGCGCGGACCACCCCGCTGACCCGCAAGGCACCGTGATGGCGCACGCACCCCGGCATTGAGGAACACAAACTCACCGTCCGCCAATGGGTTCGCGCGGAAACTCCGAAAGCACACCCATGACCATTGAACTCACCAAGGAAGACCGTCAACAGGCGATCGCATCCATCGAGCGCTACTTTCGGGAGCACATGGACGACGGAATCGGAAACGTGGCAGCAGCGGGTCTGCTTGGCTTTCTGCTCGATGAAATCGGGCCGAGCATTTACAACAAGGCCGTCACCGATGTGCAGGCGCGGCTCCAGGCGCGTGTCGCCGATCTTGACTTTGAAGTCCATGAAGATGAATTTGTCTATTGGAGAAAGTCCGAGAAGCGACGCCCGCCCAAGCCCTGAGGCCATGGCCCAAGCAGTACATTCACATCCGTTGAGCAGTACTACACAATCAATAGCTATCAGGCTAGACTCCAAGGGGGCTACAGTCCGCCCCTTTGCCTTTCGCCCTTTTGTGCTGACACCAGGCCAACCGTGAGCGCTGGGGCGATTCGCGTGATGTGATAGACCGCGTGCCCCCGCTCACTGAACCAGCAATACGGTAAACCCATCCCGCTGTTTTTCAGCAATGACCACATTGGATGTTTGCAGGAACTGGGCGAGTTGCTTGGTCGGCGTCGCAAAGTCCTGATCAGTCTTCGCCAGCGTGATGATGCCCGCAGGATGCGTGATGTCCTCGCGGGTCACCATGCCAAGCCACAGAGGTGTGGCGACCTCGCGCACCTTGCCGACGCTGTAGGCCGTGCGCCAAAGGCGGATCACCAGGCGCTGAGACGGGTCCAGTGGCCGATCAAACGTCAGCGCTGGCGCCGCGCCCTGATGTAACTTGGCCAGCACAGGCAGTTGGTCGGCAGGCGTGGAAGGAACCAACCACAACAGCGACGCACGTGATGCCCAGCGCGGCGGAGGCTGCCAGCCATCGGCCTTGAGCTGTTGCTCGATCCGATCTGCCGCACCCACCCATTGCACCGACAGCGGCTCCTCGTGGTCACCATCCATCTCGGTTCGGCGGCTGGGCAACTGTTGCCAACCCGCCGACCGCCAATCGGTCAGCAGGATGGCCGCGGCGGGGTGCGGTGCATAGCGGGCGACATCGGCGGCGCGTTGCGTAGCCACCGTGCCCGCCCCTGCCAACACCAACGCGCCCATCGCTGTGAGCGCAAGGGACCAAGCCGGTAAACGCTCGCCGCGCACATGTTGCGTGTAGGCAATGCTCAGCAGCGCTAGCCAGGTCGTACCCAAGCTTAGGCTGGCAAGCACGTCTGATAGCCAATGCGCCCCGAGGTACAGGCGCGAGAACGAAATGAGCCCGACCAAAGCTGCCGCCAATAGCCCAATGAGCCAGCGAATCGCGGAAGCCTTGTTGCGCGCAAGCAGAAAGGCCAGAAAGCCGTAGAGCACGATGCTGGAGGCGGCATGCCCGCTCGGAAAAGAGAACTGGTCTGCCCCGGTGTACATGGCGACAGGTCGCGCTCGCCCCAGCGTCATCTTCAGCACCCAGACCAGACCCTGCGCAAAACCCACGGCGATCAACCAATAGGCCAGTGTGCGCCAGCACGACTTGAGCGCCAGCAGCACCGATACCGCTGCAATCACCGCCAGTGCCACCGGCGCACTGCCCAGTTCGGTGGCGGTGATCATCAGCTGGTCTGCCCAGGCGCTGCGCAGGTGCTGCAAGGAGGTGAATACCAAGCGGTCGAACTGCACCAGCGCATCGTTCGACAGCACGTCCTGAAGAATGCCCAGAAACACCCAAGCGCCACTCAATAACAGCACGGACGCCACCAGCAACCCGAACGACTCTGCCCGCAGGGGGTCGAGCAGCGACAGGATGACGCGCGGCCAGACACCGGTTCTGGTGCGAGCCCAGGCCACAGAGCGGTCGCGCTGGCGGCTGACCAGCGGCCAGACACGGTGGCGAATCAGGCGCAATAGCACAGCGCCGAGTCCGACGATGAGCGACACGCCAAGCAACAGCATCAACAACCGGGAACTCACCGCACCCGCGAGCTGCAGCGAGGCACCGAAGAGCGCACCGGGCAGTAGGTGCGCGCCAGCCCACGCCACGGCGGACAAGAAGTTCACAACCATGAACCGTAGCACCGGCATGTCGGACATGCCCGCCACCACCGGCACGATGGCCCGCACCGGCCCAATGAAGCGCCCCAGGAAGACGCTCTTGCCGCCATTTTCTGCGAAGTACGCTTGCCCACGCGCAAACAGCGCGGGGTACGCCTTCATCGGCCACAGGCTCAGAAGCCGGTCGTGGAAATGGCGGCCAAGCCAGTAGCTCATGCCGTCGCCCAGCGTGGCCCCCGTGACCACCACCAGCACAGTCCACCAAAGATCAATGACCTGCAGGCCAACCAGCACGCCGCCTAAGACTACCAACGAGCTACCCGGAATCACCGTGCCGATGACAGCGGCCGCCTCCAGCAAGGCCGCAGCAAACATCACCCCCAACGCCAACGCGGGATGCTGTGACAGGGTGTCAATCAGTGCTTGCAATGGATATCTTGTATAGAGGGAGTGGTCCCGCTCATGTCATCAAAAAGCGCCATGGCAGCAGGCGAATGTCTGTAGCTTAGCCACTTTGCATTTTGACGTCTGCGCACTGACACAGACAACCTGGTCAAGACGGCTCACGATGCTGCGAGACTGGCGCTGCACATAGAAAACGGCGCAACACAAGATATTTGAAATGTCTCAAAATTATTTCGACGTACTCAGTTCGAGCTAAGTCTGCAATCCTATTCTCCAAATCACGCAAACATCTGCGTGTAACCAAACGGAGAAATATCATGTCTACCTTCACAAAATCTGCCCTCATCGCCACCGTCCTCGCCACGGCCAGCATCGTGGCCAGCGCGGCTATTGCCCCCACAGCGCGCATCGGCGCTTTCGGTGAGCAACTCGTCACGTTGCAAGGCGGCTCAACACTGCACATCTACAAAGACGGCCAGATGGCCGTGGAAAACGTCTATGGTCGCCCGACCGTCGTGGCGCCAGGTCAGCAACTGCATGAGAAGAACGGCACCACCATCGCCATGAACAGCGACGATATCGCTCGGCTGGAAATGGAGCAATTTCAACAGCTTCATGGCGGCTAAGTCAGCATGCTGACCGACATGACAACGCCACTAGATGCCATGCCACAACAAAGAACGCCATCCGGCCTCGCCATGGCGTTCTTTGTTCCATCGGCCAAAATAGCATGTGCAACGCGTCGCTTGGCGCGCCACGACGCGGTGAACGACTTGGCGTTGTCGATGGGTTCTCGTATCGATGCCTATCACACCGTCACTCAAGAAAATCGGAGTTAGCGTATGCGCGTTTTGCTGGTTGAAGATGACCGGATGATTGGCGAGGCGGTTGCTCAGGCGCTCAAGGACTCCAGTTATGCTGTTGATTGGGTGCGAGATGGTCAGACCGCGTTGAACACCTTGGCGACCCAGGTGTATGACCTGATGCTGCTGGACCTGGGTCTGCCCAAACGAGACGGTCTGGAAGTTTTGCGTGGCGTACGCGGCAAAAACAACCCGGTGCCAGTGCTGGTTATCACCGCGCGCGATACCCTGGATGACCGCATCCGCGGATTGGACAATGGCGCTGATGACTACATTCTCAAACCCTTCGAGATGACCGAGTTGCTGGCACGCATGCGCGCGGTGACGCGGCGCAAGGGCGGCGTTGCCGGACCGGTTCTGTCCAATGGCGTGATCACCCTGGACCCCGCCACGCGGGAGGTCAACCTGAATGGCGAGACCATTGCACTGTCCGGCAGGGAGTTTTCATTGCTGATGGCCTTGATGGTTCGCCCAGGGGCTATCCTGTCTCGATCCGACCTTGAGGACCGGATTTACGGCTGGAACGAAGAAGTTGAAAGCAATGCGGTGGAATTTCTGATCCACGCGCTACGTAAGAAGCTGGGGGCTAAAGCCATCCAGAACGTGAGGGGCATGGGATGGATGGTGTCAAAGTAATCAACGGGCAATCGCTTCAGGTCAGGCTCTCTGGCTGGATCACAGCGGCCATTTTGGGCATCGCCTTGGCCGCAGGGGCATTTTCTTTTGCCACAGCGTTTCAGGAAATCAACGACATGCAGGATGACCAGCTGCATCAGATCGCGATTCTGGTCAATGGACGCCATGTGCAAGTGTCAACGGCGACCGAGGCTGCCATGGCCTCTCAGGTTGACCCCGACGCGCGGGTCATTTTGCAGGTGCTTCAAAGTCCGGGGGCTTTGGACGCAAAGCCCTATCCCGCCGCGCTGAACTTGCCAGTTGATTTGCCCAATGGCTTGCAGACGGTGACGCTCAAGGGCGGAACGTGGCGGCTTCTGGTGCGTCAACTGGACAGCGGTGTGCGAATTGCCATCGGACAACAGACATCGGTGCGCAATGTCATCGCCCGCAACAGCGCACTGCGAACAGTGCTGCCATTTTTCGCCCTGATTCTCGTCCTTCTCCTCTTTGTGAATGTACTGATACGCCGAATGTTCAAGCCCATGACGCAACTCGCACAGGACCTGGACCAGCGCGATGAACAGGATTTGCGGGCCCTCAACGCCGATCACGTGCCATCGGAGGTGCGTCCCTTTCTGGTGGCCATCAATCGGCTGCTGTCGCGGGTGGCTCAGTCTATGGCGTTGCAGCGACGATTTTTGGCCGATGCTGCGCATGAGCTTCGCTCACCAATGACAGCCTTGTCCCTGCAATCAGAACGACTGGCGGCGATTGAGCTGCCTGCACAGGCGCGCGAACGTGTCGACGCCTTGCAATCGGGTCTGCAACGGTCACGCCAGTTGCTTGACCAACTGCTAGCGCTGGCACGAGCACAGGACGCGGACACGTCATCAGAAGGCGTGGTGTCGGTGCGTCGCGTTTGCCACCGGGTGCTGGAAGACCTGATGCCGCTGGCTCAAGTCAAGGAGATTGATCTGGGCATGGTGCTCAGCGAGGCAAGCGGCGATGCCAGCGCCATTGCCACCGAGATCGACCTGTACATCATGATCAAAAACTTGGTGGACAACGCGATTCGCTATACCCCTAAGGGGGGCCAGGTGGATGTATCGATCAGCCAGCGCGAAGACAAAACGGTTTTGCAGGTCGCCGACTCCGGGCCAGGCATTGCCGAAGAGGACTGTCAGCGCGTGTTTGATCCGTTCTACCGGGTGATGGGCCATGAAGAAATCGGCTCGGGTCTGGGCTTGTCGATCGTGAAGACCATCGCCGACCGCCTTGGCGCCCAAGTGACCCTTGGGTACACGAATGCGCCGGAGCAGTCGGGATTGCAGGTGACCGTGGCGTTCCCGCCCGCGCCTACCAGCGCTCCTTGACCCCAGTGACCATGGCTTTGATCAAGCGCGTGCGCTCCATACGCCCCATGACAATCGCGGCCAGAGCGTGCAATGTAGCCATACCAATCAGCACGTTGCCGATGGCCTCGTGAAGATTTTGCAGCCACTCTTCGCCCCAATAGGCATCAAGCGTTTGCATCCAGCCAGTGGTCCCCAGCGCCAGGACAGTGGCCATCAAGGCCAGCATCATCAGGGCGCCCACCGGGTTGTGTCCCAGGATGGCCACGTGTTGTCCAGACTTCACCTGGCGCACATGTTCCGCCAGACGACTGGGCGTGGGAAAGAAGTCAGCAAACCGGGCATGACGGGAGCCGATGAACCCCCAGACGATGCGCGCCACCACCAGCGTTACCGCTAGGTAGCCCGAGACCTGATGCAAGGTTTTGCCGTCAGGCATGACAAAGTAATTGAAGGTCACGCACGAAACAAGTGACCAGTGAAATACCCGCACAAAGCGGTCCCACACGGGTTGGGCGTTGAGGCTGTCTACCTGTTCCATGATGAATACGTTAACCCTTGTGACTATTTCGCCAGATCACCGGTGACGGGATCAAATGACATTTCGACGCGCTTGCCAGCTTTGTTATGGCCATAAATTTCATAGCAGCCATTGGTGACCTTGAGAGTCTTGATCTTGTAGCCCTGCGTTTCCATGTTTTGCTTGAAGCTGGCTTGCGTCATCCACTTGTCTTTGGGTGCATGGCAGGTGGGTTCGGCCAAGGCGGCAGTGGACATGGCAACGATGACGGGCAGAAGCAAGAGTGATTTCATGAGTAAACGTTCTTTCATTGAAGGTGTTCCCAACGGGTGTTGGTGTTTGTATTGTTGCGGTGCAATATTAAGAAAGGCTTAACCATCCGGCACCGTTACATCCTGTGACACGCAGCTGAGCCAAAGTGCCACCCATCCCATGCTGGCGAGCACTGCGGGAACTTGCGCGAGGAAGCCTCAAGTCGAAGGGGCAACCGATGGCAGGTTGGTTCCTGACATCGGTTGCCCCGAAATACTCGCTCCAGACCAGTCAGTCACCCCATTAGCCTGGTCGTCAGCAATTTGGCGCCGATTGCGCGAATAGCAGAAACCATCCCACGGTCTGGCATCGCTGCCACACCGTGGGTAACTAGTCTTACTTACTTAGATGAGGCCTGGGGGCTCGAATTGCCTTTCGCCTCTTTCTCCTTTTTGGCCTTTTCCCGCGCAGCAGCATCTTCGGCGCGAATCACATCAAAAGGGCCATACTTGTGCTGTGTCTCGCTGAACGAATCGACGTAGGGACCCCACGGAAAATCTTCGGGTTTGTCATACGGGTTGGAGAAGTCCTTTGCCACCTCGCCCTCCCTCGGCTGGCGGGGGTGCGAGATGACGAAACCGGCGACGTCATAGGCATCGTCCTTGGATAGCGCTGGACGATCCCATGTCGCTTGGCCGAAAGGCATGTTCACATAAACATATTGGAAGGTCGACAAGATGCGAAACATCGATGCCGACTCGCTGGTCGCGTCCGGCCCCCAAAGCGGCGGAAATGTGTAGCCTTTGGTGTCGCCCACCATGCCGACGCGCTGACCACGGCCTTCGGCACCGTGGCAGACAACACACTGAGTCTTATAGACTTCCTCGCCGCGTACTAGGTTGGCGGCTCTTTTCGGTTCTTCAACAACCATTTCCTTTTCGCCAATGATCTTGGCTCCCTTGGGCACACCGCGCGAGAGGTATTCGACATAGGCAAGGAGTGCCTTCATTTCCTTCGAATCGTCAGGAATTTCGCGTCCGGACAAGCTATGCGTAAAGCACAGATTGATTCTGTTTTCGAGAGAAACCATTTTGCCAAATCGCGGCTGGAACTGGGGATACACACTGTATGTGCCAATCAATGGGGCGGCATACGGCAAAGTCGCCGCAGCGCGATGGCAACTGCCGCATGCCATGTTCGTGCCAGCGTAGCGTTTTGTGCGATCAGCCACCTCTGGGCCAAGGTATTCCGACGTGTGTGTGAATATCGCCTGCCCCATCTTGATCAAGCTGCTCTGCTCGTTGTCCGGTAATTTCGAAAGGTCTGTGTCGGGGGTCGGCCAGGTGCGGAGATCCACGACCGGACGATCTGCCGCAGGCGCGGCGCAAGCCACTCCCCACCCGACGGCGGTTACCAGTGCCATCACCATGCCCCCCGCCATGACGCCCGCCTCTTTCTTTTTCATTTGTGAAAGTGCTTTGTGCATGCAATTTTTTCCCATGGCTTTTTCTCCTGTGAATGAGCGGCATAGCCGCATACGTTGAAAACTTGAAACCGTTTGCGACACCACGCGTACTTACTGAATGGCACGAAACGAATTGACTGATTCAAGTATCAAGAAACCGGACCCATTTGCCTATCAGGTCATCGGATTAGGGCGCTAATCGAAACCGATTAGTCGAGTCCGCCCGGATTGGCACGCAGTATCAATCGCGCGAAATCCGCCGCGCCACCGGCACCTGTCTTTTCCATGATGTGCTGGCGATGAACATGCACGGTGTTTTCGCTGATCACCAGTTGTCGCCCGACTTCCTTGTTGGACAGGCCAAGTGCCAACAATCGCGCCACCTCCATTTCTCTAGCGGAGAGCTGGTCCAGCATCTGCTGTGCTTCCCGGCTACGTAGATGGGCGTTGTGACGCTCCAGGCTTAGCCGAACCGCCCGCTCAACGGTATCCAAAAAATACTGTTCCCGGAACGGCTTTTGCAGAAAATCGATAGCGCCATCCTTCATGGCCTGAACTGCCAGATCCACATCGCCATGACCCGTCATGAAGATCACGGGATACGCAGAATGGACCGCTTTGAGGCGACGCTGCAACTCAATCCCGCTGATTCGCAACATGCGCACGTCCAGCACGATGCAGCCCCCCCCTGAGGGAAAGGACGGTGCTGCCATCAGAAATTCTTCGGCAGAGGCATGACCCACACTTTGCCAGCCGGAGGATTCAAGCAGGAACAGCAGTGAACGCCGAAAGGGTGCTTCGTCATCGACTACATGCACGACCGAGGATGAAAAATCGATGATCATTTTGTTTTTGGCTGTAACGCAGGGTTCTCAGTGTTGCACGGCAAAAAGAAACGGAACTCCATTCCAGGGCCCGGTACCGCTGCCTGTGCATGCAGTTGACCACCGTGCGCTTCAATGATGGTTTTGCAGATGGACAAACCAAGTCCCAAACCGTTGGGTTTGGTGGTAAAGAAAGGTTCGAACAGGTGCTCCTGCTGTTCAGGCGTCAGACCGGGCCCGTGATCGCGCACCGTCACGCAGCAAAGGTCAGATTCGGTATTCAGACCTACCTCAATGGGCCGGTTTTCGCCTGCCATTTGCTGTGCGTCCCACGCGTTTTTGAACAAGTTGAGCAGCACCTGCTGAACCTGCAGCGTGTCTATCATCACACCACGTCTCTCACCAAGGCGGTCGTGAATAGCAAATTCAGGGGCTTGCGACAGCATGCTTCCCATCAGTCCAGTGGCCTCGCGCACCACATCGGCCATGTCCCGCGCTGAGCGCTCCCGAGCGCGCTTGCGGGCAAAACTCCGAATGCCATTCAGAATTCCTGCCGCACGTTCGGCTTCACTGGCAATTTCACCAGCTGCCTGTTCCAGAGCTTCGGCTGAAAGGTTGCCCCGTTCCTGCCTGCGCATCAGACTGCGAGCATAGTTGGCAATAGTGGCCAGTGGCTGGTTCAGTTCATGTGCCAGTCGACCAGCGAGTTCACCCAGGATAGACAGTCGGGACAGATGTTCCATTTGCTGCTGGCTGTTGCGTAACTGCGCGTTGGCCTGCTGACGCTGCCGACGGTTGCGTATCAGAAACCCAATCATCCACAGGACCACCAGGCTCATCCCAATAGCAGTGAGCACAAGGATCCATCGGTGATCTTCCCAAATCACGACCCATGGAACGCGCTCATCAAAAGGAGGCGTCCG
>JARLJM010000161.1 GCA_031291185.1 Parasulfuritortus sp.
CTAGCCCACGCAACGTCCTTGCCCGAACCCCTATTAGCGGGTATTCTTTCGCGCCTTCGGAGAGGTGGATGAGTGGTTTAAGTCGCACGCCTGGAAAGTGTGTGTAGGTTAATAGCCTACCGCGGGTTCGAATCCCGCCCTCTCCGCCAGGGACACAGTTCAAAAACGCGGCTTTCTGGGCCGCGTTTTTATTTGGTCATCCACAGGTCAACCAACGTGTTGTGTGGTTGAAAGCTGGTTTGGCTCCGTCATCAATTCGTAAATGGTGTAAAATTGTTTAGAAACAGTTGGTTGGTTTATAAATAGATGACGTCATTCGATAACAGGAAGCCAATTTTGCAACGTATCATGCTGGCACTATGGTGGCTGACCATTATGTTGATGGGAGCAGTCATGCTTGGCTTCAGCTCTTATGTGGCTTTTGTGTTGTTCAAATCTGTAGTCTGACTGGCCTTCGTTTCCGTTGCCAATCATGGATGTGTTTTGGCCAGGTCGTAGTGGTTTCTCTTCTAATCCACACAATGAAGGAATGACATGCACACCGATCAAGTTCTAAGTCACCTGAAAAAACATGGGCAACTCCTCGATTCCGAGATTGCATCTGCAATGAAAATTTCACTGACGCAAGTACGCGAATCACTGACTGATTTATCGAAGAAGGGCGAAATCTCCCTGTGCACTGTTACCCGCTTCAATGGCAACAAGCGTATCGATGGCTTCCAATGCCGTATTTCGGGCTATTTCCCGCCTGCAGCGCCAGGTCGGAAAGTGGCGTCGACCAATAAAACTCAGGAAAGTGCCTCGTCGGACTAGAAACTGGCGAATATCGCCAACTGTCAGTGTCTGCGGCTATTGCCGATTCTTGACTACATTCATGTATTGATCCCGGCCAAGTGTCGGGATTTTTTATTTATTCTCGTTGTCGAAGAAAGCAGGTGATTGGCCTCTTTGAATCAAGATGGTAGGTTCCCATGACAATTCCACGTTCAGATTTACGTACGGCCATCGTAGTAGATCTGGCTTGCAAGCTCTATGACGAAACCGGCGACATCATCGCTGCGATGAGCGTACTGGCCAGATATGTTTCCTTGTCAGTGGTGGATCGCGTTCTTCTTCATCCTCAAAATCGCCGCAGCATCTAATCAATCAAGTACCAGTCGGTTCAAGGAATGGCGCTTGTTACGCCAGCCTGCTTTTTGCTCCCTGTGACATGTTTCAGTGCAAGACTGGTATGAATGTTTCATGTTCACGCTAGGTTCGCAAACCAGTAGACTGCAAACGCACGTCTTAAATAGCTGAATTTTCTGGGGACAGCTTGGGCTGTGTCTAGTGTTGATCAGCGAAACTTCAACCTGAATAGGCTCAAGTCAGTTTATTCACTGCGTATGTTTTTCCGGTCGATGTAAACCTGAGTCAGTAGGAGCTGACTCAGGAAGCTTCAGAAGCGAATCAGGATGCCAAATACAAATTTCAATAAGATGACTGGCGATTCAATGGTTCCTGTCCACGCTCAACGTGTGCTGATAGCGGCGAAGTTTTTGGATGACCAAAAAACAAGCCTCAACGCCTTGCTGGAATCCGATGGCATTGGGTTCGACTATGTTCAGACCGGCCCCCGGGTTTTAGCCGATGTTCTTTCCGGCGCTTATTCATTGATCCTGCTGGATCAGGATCTGCCAGGTGGTGGGATCGAAATTTGCCGTCGTCTCAACAGTCTGCCTACCGCATCTGTCCCCGTCATTCTGCGTTTGGCTGCGGATAATCCCGTTCATTGCAATGCTGCTTTGGCAGAGGGTGTACTGCATTGTCTGCCACAGACCGCAGGTCCGGCGGAGATATATTTTTATCTGCGGAATGCCTTGCGCATGAAAGTTAGCCCGCAACCATCCAGCGCTATGCAGTGTGTCCGATCCGGCCTTGATCTGGGGCAATGCGTGCTCGACATTCTGCCTTGCATCGTCATCGTCACCGATGAGAAGCACAGAATAGTTGGCGCTAATGCCAGCGCTGCCGAATTGGCCGGAAGTGAAGGTGGGGTGCTGTTGCATAAGCCAATCGCTGACGTGTTCAAGCGATATCAATTCAGTTGTGACTTCGACTGGCTGATGCATAAGCTCGCAATGGAAGACAGCAGTCAGTGTGAATTACATGGCTGGGACCATGATGGCAATGCCAGGGTGTTCTGGCTGCATGCGCGAAACATTAAAGATCAGACCAACCAATTCTGTAGCCATCACCTGTTTTCCTTGTTTGATATTGCACCTCTGAAGCGCCAGGAAATGCGTTTGCGCGCACTCGCCGAAACCGATGCGCTTACCGGTGTGGCCAATCGCAACCTGTTCCTGGCCCGAACCAACGAAGCCATTGAAGCTGCGGAAGCCGGTTCAAGCCGTCCAGCGATTCTGTTCCTTGATCTGGATGGGTTTAAGGATGTCAACGACAACTTTGGTCATGCCAGAGGTGATCAGGTGTTGCGTGAGGTTGCCGGGATACTGCAGGCGTGTGTCCGGATCGAAGACCTGGTCGCACGCCTGGGCGGTGATGAATTTGCGGTGCTGATGCTGGGGGCTCCCTACCAGGCACTGGTGGAAACCGCAGAGCGTATTCTTGAGCGCCTGGTACTTGTTCATTCTGACCAGAGCGGCCTCAGTATCGCGGTGACTTCCAGTATTGGTATCGCTGTGTTTCCGGAAGATGGAGTCGATGCAGCCAGTCTGTTGAAGCAGGCCGACAAGGCCATGTATTCAGTGAAAAGACGCGGTAAAAATGGTTATCTTTTTGCCTCTGAAACCACCGCGAAGTAGTGATCAGTGAAAGCACTGTCATGGATATGAAGACACTTGAAAATCTCAAATCATTGAGCCTGCTGTATGTCGAGGACGATGCCGCGACGCGGGAGGAACTGGCCATGATGCTGGCGCCCTGGGTGCGTGAGTTGCATGTTGCCAGCGACGGTCAGGAAGGCCTCGATCTGTTCAAGGCCAAGCGGCCAGATATTGTCTTGACTGATATCCAGATGCCGCGAATCAGCGGACTCGCCATGAGTGGTGAAATACGGCGCATCGTGCCGGATCAATCCATTGTTGTGCTCAGTGCCTACAACGATGTCGAGTACCTGTTCCGCACCATCGAGCTGGGCATCGACAAATACATCACCAAACCGGTCAACGTAGAGCGACTGCTCGATAAATTGGCGCAGATCGCCGATGTCATCGTCGCGTTGAGAGAACGTCAGCGCAACCAAGTGCTGCTTGAGCAATACAAGAACCTGGTGGATCAGAGTGCGATCGTGTGCAAGCTGAATGGTGCCGGGCAGATTACTTACGTCAACGACAAACTTTGCGAAATCAGCGGTTTTGCGTCGGATGAATTGATCGGCCGGGATATTGCAGCGATTCGTCACGAGAGCGAAAAGAATCAGCACTTCAAGACGATCTTGGATCAGCTTGAATCAGGGCGGAAATGGACCGGCATTATTCGCAACCGCAAGCGCAATGGCGACCTCTACGTGGTTGAAAGCAGCCTGATGCCGATCATCAACGAACAAGGCGAAGTGGCCGAAATCGTTTCCATGGATGTCGATATCACCGAAATATACGAGAACTATGAAAATCTGGTGGATGCGCTGAACCGAAGCAGGCTTTCACTGGAAGAGCAGCGGCACTTCCTGAACGAATACAAACGTGCGCTTGAGCTGGGTGCCTGTATTTGTGTCCTTGATCGCGATTTCCACATTATCAGTGTCAACAAGCAGTTCGAGAATCTGCTTGGCTACAGTGTGGAAGAATTGCAGGGAAAACCCGCCTCAGGAATCATGCCGGAGCTCTCTGCAGGACGCTGCCTGGGCGATGTCGAGAAAGCCGACAAGGAGACTTTCACCAGCCGCATACTCCGTTTCCGCAACCATCAGGACCAATATTTACAATTCAGTGTTGGCTGCGTCGGCGTGCACAACCTGGCGGGCGACATCGAATCGATCATCATGATTTGTCAGGACATCACAGAGTCCCTGACCTTGAACCGGGAAATCGTTGAAACCCAGCGTGAACTGCTTTACATGATGGGCGATGTGGTCGAGAACCGGAGCCAGGAAACCGCCCAGCATGTCAAACGGGTCGCACAGGTATCCAAGTTTCTTGCCCTCAAGGCCGGCCTGAATCCGGAAACCGCAGACATGATCGAGACTGCCGCGCCCATGCATGACGTAGGCAAGGTTGGTATCCGCGACGCAGTGCTGCACAAGGAAGGCAAGCTTTCGCCTGATGAATACGAGGAAATGAAACACCACGCCCGGATAGGCCACAGCATTCTTGGCAAGGTGGAACGTCCGCTCATAGCGCTGGCCGCCATCATTGCACATGAACATCACGAGCGCTGGGATGGCAAGGGCTATCCCTATGGCCTCAAAGGCGAGGAGATCAATATTGCGGGCCGCATTGTCGCCATAGCGGACGTGCTCGACGCACTCTCCAATGCCCGCATCTACAAGCCCGCCTGGGACGAAGAACGCGTGATCGACTATTTCCGCGAACAGCGAGGCCAGCAATTCGATCCCAGGCTGGTTGATTTGCTGCTGGCCCATTGGGACACCATCAAGACTTTGCGTAACAGCATCGCCGGCGCTTGATTCAGTTTCGATACATGGAGATTGCTATGAAACGACTCACTCTGGCCGCCGGCTTGTTCGTCATGGCCACTACGGCTGCCGCAACAAGCAAACTGGAGAACCTGACGCTTGAGCAGGCTGTTCAGATCGCCCTGCAAAATCACCGCTCGCTCCAGGTCTCGCAGGCCGCGCTCGATATGGCCGAGGCGCAATATCAGCAGGCGATGGGGGCATTCAGGCCGCATGTCGGCTTTGATGCGGGTGTGCAGCGGGCCGACCAGAATCGGACCTATACCTTTAGCGGCACGATCATGACGCCGGCAACCGATGCAACCGGACTGGTCAACTACATCACGCACAGTAGTTTGCCTGCTAATTCAGTGGTCATACCCAGCCAACCCATGACCATCGACATGACGACCGAGCTATTTGCCCGCGACACGGCTCAGGCCAGCCTGGATTTGACTTATCCGCTCTACACCGGGGGGAAGCAAGATGCCGTGATCGGCATGGCCAAAAAAGGCGTGGCGGTTGCCCGTGAGGAAAAGCGCAAGACCGAACTGGAGGTGGTGCACGATGTCCAGAAGTATTACAACGGCGCGGTGTTCGCCGGGCAGATGGAACAACTGGCCAGCGACACGCTGGAGCGGTTCCAGGCCCTGGAGGACCTGACTGACCGGCTCTATCAGAACGCCTCGCTCAAGGTCAAAAAGACCGATTTCCTGCGCAGCAAGACCACCACGGCCATGACCCGCTCGATGGTGGACGAAGCCAAGTATGCCAGCGCTCTCAGCCGGGAAGCCCTGGCCAATGCCATGGGCCTGCCGGTGAACAGCGAACTCACCCTGGCCCCCGAAGCGCCATTGCCGGCATTCAATGCCGATCTGGATACCTTGATCAGTGACGCGATGAAGTTCAATCCTGACAAGCAGCGTCTCGAACTGGCGGTGCAGATTGCAGACGACAGGATCAACGAAGCGCGGAGCGACAGCCGCCCGACCATCGGCCTGGACGCCAACACCTACCACGTCTTCAACAAGTACAAGGATGGTCTGTTCAACGCCGATAACCGTACCGGCTGGACCTTGGGCGTCGGCCTCAAATGGAGCCTGTTCGATGGCGGCATGGCCAAGGCCGCCACCGATGCCGCCCGTGCCGGAAAGATCAAGCTGGAGGCCCAGCGCGTGCTGCTCGACAACGGCCTCGCCTTGCAGGTCAAGAACGACTTCCTGCGTATCCAGCGGTCGCGAGCCCAGGTCGAAGACTCGACCAAGGCAGAGTCCTACGCCGAGGAAAACCGTCAGTTGAATGTGCGCGCCTATCAGGAGGAAATGGTTGAGACCAAAGACGTGATCGAGGCGCAGCTGATCGAGGCCTTCGCCAGCGCCGGTGTTTTCAATGCCCGGCATGAACTGCGCGACGCCCTGGCCGATCTGGACTATCAAGTCGGCATGGCTTTGCAGGCCAAGCCATGAAACTGCCATGAGACACTACGAGCGTTATCTGCGCTGGTTTATCGCGTTCGTGCTGTTGTCCGGCTGGGTAACGGCCCGGGCTGAACCGCCCCCGCCCATCGCCATCGGCTTCTACACGCAGGTTATCCGCGACTTTCCGCGCAAGGATGTCGAGGTCTCACTCCGGTTCTGGACCGATGAACTGGCACGTTCCCTGAACCTGACCTACAAGCCGATCCAGCTCTATGACAATCTGGACGACCTCAGGCGGGATATGGTTGCGGGCAAGATCAATTTCATGGTGGCTTCATCCATGGGCGTGGTCCAGCATTTTTCAGCCGATGAAATCAGTGACGGTTTCTCGGGCAACAAAAGTACACCGAACTATCTGTTGCTGGTCGTGCGCCGCGGTGCTGGGATACAGACCCCATCGGACTTGGCCAGGAAGCGGGTCATGCTGCTTGAGAATGACGAGTTGAGTGACATTTATCTCGAAACCCTGCTGCTGAAGGCCTGGGGCAAGCCGGATTGGGCTCGCCTCGGTTCGGTGAGCCGTGAGCCGCGTTCGGTCAAACTGGTGAATGGACTGTTTTTTGGTCAAGCCGATGCAGCGCTGATCGACCGAAGTGCTTATGAAGCCGCACTGGCCCTGAATCCGCAAATCGGCCAGCGGCTTCAAGTGCTGGAGGATTACACCTTCAAGGGCGGCTCGCCTCATATCGGCCTTTTTTCCTCGCGTATGCGTCCGGAAGATCGGGAGCGAATCACCGAGGCCGCGCTCAAACTCAACGATACGGTGCGTGGCCGCCAGGTGCTCGATATCTACCAGGCTGATTCGATGGTACGCACATCGGTTAAGGACCTGATTCCTTACCGTGAACTTCTGGAAACGCATTCGGCCCTCATGGCAGTGGCCAAGTCCAAAGCGAGGCGGAAAAGGCCGTGATCGGGCTCCGTAATCTGCTGCTCCTGATCTGGTTGTTTGCAGCTCAGGCGATAGCGGCGCCACCCACGGCCGAGGTTCTGCGCATCGGGTCCGATCTGAATGCATTGCGCGATGTCAGCCGGTCGGATGTCGAAGCATCGCTCAAGGTCTGGGCCAACGAGATGATGAAGGTGCTGGATGTTCCGGCAGAGGTGCATTTCTATTCCAATGTTGATGAAATGCGGCGTGATCTGAAGGCGGGAAAGATTAATTTTGTCATCTCCGATGGCGTAAGTCTGTTGCGCAACTTCGATCCGGATGAACTGACCGATGGATTTGGCGGCGGTGGCCTGGACGAAGACAACATGGTGCTGCTGGCGCGCAAGAACAGCGGTATCAGGAGCGAACATGACCTGCGTGGCAAGCGCGTGGTGCTGCTATCGGAAAACGACATATCGGATCTGATTCTGGAAACGACCTGCCTGCATCAGTTTCACACGACCTGTGCCCAGTCCGGCGTGATCGTCAGCAGGGAAATGCGCAGTCGGCAACAAGTGCTTCAACTTTTTTTCGGCAAGGTGGATGCGGCCCTGGTGCGTGGCTATGGCTATGATCTGGCCGCTGAGTTGAATCCTCAAATTCGTGATCAGCTCGTTGTCATCAAGCGAATTCATATCTATCCGAGCGCACTGGGGTTATTCAGCACAGGCGTCAGCCAGCCATTTCGGGACTATGTCATCGGCAAGGCGCCGCTCATGCAGGACTATCCACGCGGTCGCCAGATACTCGATGTGATGCAGACTTCGCGGGTCGTGCGGTACCCCAAGACCATACTGGACCCGATTCGCGACCTGATCAGTGAACACGATGAACTTTCCAGACGGTACCTGAAACGGACGGCAGCCAAATGAAGCTCATCCGTACGCTTCTTGCGCTGACCCTGTGGCTGGCGGGCTTCCCTGCACAGGCAGAACCAGCCGCCCCGGAACAGCCCCCACTCAAAATGGGTTTTTACCTGCCAGCCATTCGCGATGCCAACATAGTTGACCTTAAAGTCAGTCTCGGTGTCTGGACCGAGGAAGTAGGGCGGCCGTATGGCGTCAAAATCTACACATCGACCTATAACGATATGCGTTCGATACGTCGAGCCATCGACCAGGGCGAGCTCAATTTCATCAACGCGCCAGGTATGGAACTGGCTGAGATATTCAAGCCGGACGAGTTGCGCCAGGGCTATGCCCGCCGCCATGCCGGTATTGACGAAGGCGTGGCCATCATCGTGGCGGCAAACTCGGGCATCCAACATTTCGTTGATCTGCGCGGAAAAAGGGTCGAGCGCATCAACAACGATCACCTGTCGGAATACTTTCTTGAGACGCAATGCCTGAAGACATCGGGCCAGGACTGCCAGCATTTCCTCGTCTTGAAGGAGTCGTCGCGTGACATCCAGTCGGTCTATGACGTTTTTTTTGGTCGGACCGACGCGGCGCTGGTCAGCCTTGCCACCCTGCGTACGGCCAGGGAACTCAATCCTCAGGTTGGAGACCGGATCAAGGTCATTCTGGACTGGAAGGCAAAGGCGCTGATATTTGGCATGATGACCCGATATACTGACCCGAACTATCGCAGTCTTATCCTCAAGTCGATCAATGAGGCGATCAAGACACCGCGCGCCCGGCAAATTCTCGAGTTATTCAAGACCGATTACCTTGAACCAATCGACGCCAGCGATCTGGAACCCTATCGGACGATGCTGGCTGAATATAACTTGCTACGCAAGAAAAACAGGGGGCGGAAATAATGCTCGCCTGGGACTGCGCGCGATGGAGCCGCTCCGTTTTGCTATTACGCCATTTACAACCAGCTGGTGGACAGGCCTTCCGCCAGAGGACGCTGCGCTTTGGCCCGGCCAGGCATCTCTATCCGTGTGGCCGGCAGCTCCTGGATATTTTCAAGATGGAACACCTCGAATTGGCCGAGCCATCTGAATTGCAGCCCTTTATCCAGCTCGATAAGGAGGTTCGCGAGCTGAAGGCGCAGGTCACCGCCCAAAACGGCCATGGCGGGTGCAGATGAAGTGGTGGCTATTGGCCTGTCTGGTCTTCTTTCTGACTGGCTCAGTGAGCCGAGCGGCAGAGCCTGAGTTGTTCAATATGGGGTTTTACCTGCCGGGTGTCCGTGATGTTCCCCGCGCAGACGTTCTGGTCACCCTGCAACTGTGGGCCGATGAGATCGGCAAGATTTACGGATATCAGGCAAAACCGCTTCTCTACGAGAATATGACGGACCTCCACCGGGATATGGTTTCGGGTAAGTTGAACATTGCTGTCGCCCCGGGCATGGAAATGGCCGAGACCTTCAGGATGGATGAACTGGCGGAAGGGTTTATCGGACGGCATAACCATGCCGACGAGGGACTGGCCCTGGTCGCCGCCGACCCGGCCCTGCGCAAATTCGCGGATTTGCGTGGCAAACGGGTGGTGCGGCTGTCCAATGATCGCCTGTCGGAAATCTTCCTCGAAGTGGAATGCCGAAATCAGATGGGCGGCCCGTGTCGCGATCAGTTTTCAGTGAGCGAGGAAAAGCGCGATGCGCAATTGGTTTATAAGGTCTTCTTCGGCCACGCCGACGCGGCCCTGGTCAAGCTGAGCACGCTCCAGGCGGTTGAGGAGATGAACCCGCAGATTGCGAAACGGCTGCATGTCCTGCTTGATTGGAAGGTTAAATCGATCTCGTTTGGCATGATGAACCCACGTAACCCGCCCGGTTTCAGGGGTCGGCTGCTGAGCGCAGCCTTGCTGGCATCGAAGCAGGTACGCGTGAAGCAGATACTGGAAATGTTCAAGACCGACTATATGGAACGGACCATGCCGGCGGATCTGGAGCCTTATTGGCGCCTGCACGACGAATACCAGAGCCTGACAAACCGGAAATCGACGAGGTGAATATGACCCGGGACTGGAATGTCCTTCACTGGCTTCCCGCCAATCGCATGTTCTTGCGGGTATTCAGCTTGTTTGGCGGCCTGCTGCTGGCCATGACGCTGATCTATGGCGCGCTGATCATCCCCCTGCAGCGGGATTCCTTGCTCAAGGTGATGTATTCCCAGGCCAGCACCGTGTCGCGCTCCATCATTCAGGCCTGTTCGGATGCCATGTTGACCGACGATTTTGGGTTCATCGTCGAGCATAACCTGCAAGTACTGCAAAGCAACAAGAGTATCGAATCGGTCGTGATCGTGCCCAAGAGGGGGGTGGCCGTACACATCGTGCCGGGTGGCTGGAACATGCAGGAAACAAAAAAAGGGGGATTGCCGGATGCAAATGTTGAGAAGGAGTCATATGGCGTGGTTAAAAGTGCAGGTGGCAAGTCCTTTTATCGCTATGTGGCGCCCATCCGGTTCAGCGGGGTGGGCTGGGGCACGATACAGATCGATTTCAACACGAATGAATACGAAGCGAACATTGCGGAGATGTACAGGCAGCTGTTCTATATCTCGATTCTGGCTGTACTGGCCATTCTGCCAGTCGGCTACCTGTTCACGCTCTGGCTGACCCGGCCGATTGCGACGATCAGCGCTGCGGCTTCGCGGGTGGCGATGGGCGATCTCGGTGCGCATGTGAGTATTGTTCGCAAGGATGAAATTGGCCAGCTCTCCAAAAGTTTCAACCAGATGGTGGATGCCTTGCAGGATAGCCGCAATGTGCTGCAAAACTACAATCTGGAACTGGAGCGCAAAGTGGCCGAGCGTACCAGCGAACTGGATGAATTGAACCGCACCCTCGACCAGCGCGTGCGAGACGAGATCGCCAAGCGCAAGGAGCAGGAAAACCTGCTCATCCACCAGTCCCGTCTGGCGGCGATGGGCGAGATGATCGGCGCCATTGCACACCAGTGGCGTCAGCCGCTCAATGCCCTGAGCCTGGTCCTGCAGAACATGCTCATGCAGCATCGTATGGGCCAACTGACGGATGAGTCCATGAACCGGATGGAGGCGAAGGCCTCGCAACTGGTGGACAGGATGTCATTCACCATCGACGAGTTCCGCAACTTCTTCAAACCCGGCAAGCATCCTGAATTGTTCAACCTGGCACTGGCAGTGAAGTCTGCGGCGGACATCATGGAAGGTGTGTTCAAGAACCACAATATCAGGCTGGAAATCGAGTGTGACGACAAGATCGAATTGTTTGGCCTTGCAGGAGAGTTTTCTCAGGTGGTACTCAATCTGCTGAGCAATGCCAAGGATGCCATCATCGAATCGAATCAACGTGGCGGGTATGTTCATGTGCGAGCGAGGCAATTTGAAAACAGACTTCTCGTCGACGTTGAGGATAACGGGGGCGGTATCGAGCCTGCGATCCTCAACAAGGTGTTCGAACCCTATTTCAGCACCAAGGATGAAGGCAAGGGATCGGGTATCGGCCTCTATATGTCGAAGATGATTGTGGAGAACAGCCTGAAAGGCCGACTTGAAGTCGCCAACGCAGCAGAAGGCGCCCGATTCACGATCAACTTGCCGCTTGCTGGTGCTTCATGATGCCACGTCCAGCCAAGGCCCTGGTTTGAACCGATTAATGTTTTGCCTGCCGGGCCAGGAATCCGTCGAGCCGGTTAGCAAACGTCTGGCGGTCGGAGACTGAAAATGCGGCCGGACCACCGGTTTCGACACCGCTGTTGCGCAGGCCTTCCATGAAATTGCGCATGGTCAGTCGCTCCTGGATTGTGCCTGCATCGAGCATCTCACCCCGGGGGTCCAGAACATGGGCGCCCTTGGC
>JARLJM010000019.1 GCA_031291185.1 Parasulfuritortus sp.
TTCGCAACTACCTGGTCCACGACGACCCCTACTGCTGATGGATGCTCACACTCTTATTGACCAGGCCCTGGCCGATCATCTCGCGGCGGTCGCCGAAGTGGCCGAACTGGTGCCGCAGATCGCTACGCTGGCCGAACGGCTGAAGGCCTGCCTCGACGAAGGCGGCAAGATCGTCCTGATGGGCAACGGTGGCAGCGCCGCCGACTGTCAGCACATCGCCGCCGAACTGGTCGGAAGGTTCAAGCGCGAGCGGGGCGGCCTGGCCGCGCTGGCCATGACCACCGACACCTCCATCCTGACCTCGGTCGGCAACGACTACGGCTTCGAACATGTCTTTGCCCGCCAGGTCGGCGCCCTGTGCGGCCCGAACGATGTCCTGATCGGCATCTCCACCTCGGGCAACAGCAGCAACGTGGTGCGTGCCGTCGAAGAAGGCCGGCGACTCGGCATCTACTGTGTCGGCCTGCTCGGCGGCAGTGGCGGCAAGCTGGCCGGGCTGTGCGACTCCGCGCTGGTCGCGCCATCAAGCGACACGCCCCGCATCCAGGAAATCCATATCCTGATCGGCCACATCCTGTGCGAATTGCTGGAAAACTGATGTCTCGCCAGCTCGCCGATATCGTGCATCACGCCTTCCGCCGGGACGGCCACGTGCCGGCCCGGGTGCTGGTGGTCGGCGACCTGATGCTGGACCGCTACCTGTGGGGCGACGTCGACCGCATTTCGCCCGAGGCACCGGTGCCGGTCGTGCGGGTGACGCGCAACACCGAACGTCTGGGCGGCAGCGCCAACGTGGCCGCTAACCTGGCCGGTTTGGGCCTTGAAGCCGCGCTGGCGGGACATGTGGGGCTCGATGTCGAAGGCACGCGGCTGGATGCCATGCTGAGCGAGTCGGGCATCCGCCCCGTCCTGACCCGAACCAACGGTCGGCCCACGACCACCAAGACGCGTGTGATCGGCGGCCATCAACAGATGCTGCGTCTCGATCAGGAAGACAACGGTCCGCATGCCGAGTCGGCCAGCCAATCGCTGCTTGAATCCGTGCTGCATGAGATGGAGACCTGGCAGCCGGGTGCGTTGATCCTGTCCGACTATGCCAAGGGTACGCTGACTGCCGAAATCTGCCAGCGCCTGATCGCAGCGGCCAGGACGCGGGGCATACCGGTGCTGGTCGATCCCAAGGGCCACGATTATCGTAAATATCGCGGTGCCACGGCGTTGACGCCGAACCAGAAAGAGGCCGCGGAGGCCTGTGGCTGCGGACTGCGTGACGTCGATGCCATCCTGTCCGGTACCGAGGCGCTGCGCCGCGAACTCGAACTCGATTTCCTGCCGGTGACACGGGGAGAGCACGGTATCGCCCTGATGGAGGCGGGCGGGGTCAGCCACCTGCCCGCCACGGCCCGGCAGGTGTTCGATGTCTCCGGTGCCGGCGATACCGTGATCGCCACCCTGACCGCCGGCCTGCTGGCCGGGCTCGATGCGGCCGAGAGTTGCCGCCTTGCAAACCTGGCGGCGGGTGTGGTGGTGGCCAAGGTCGGCACCGTCCCGGTTACGCTCGAAGAATTGCTGCATGAGATCGAATGGCAGGATGCCTCCGGCCAGACCGACAAGGTCTGCGACGAGGAGACCCTGCTGCGTCGGGTTGCTGCCTGGCGCGCACGTGGCGAGAAGATCGTGTTCACCAATGGTTGCTTCGACCTGCTCCATGCCGGTCATGTCGATTATCTGGAAGCGGCCCGCGGCGAGGGCGACCGTCTGGTGCTCGGCCTCAACACCGATCGCTCGGTCTCGGCGCTGAAAGGGCCGACCCGACCGGTCGTCGGAGAGCAGGACCGGGCCCGCGTGCTGGCCGCGCTGGAATCAGTCGATGCGGTCGTGCTGTTCGACGAGGACACACCCGAGCGGCTGATCTGCCGCCTTCTGCCGGACATCCTGGTCAAGGGCGGCGACTACCGGCCCGAGGATATTGCCGGTGGCGACTGCGTGCGGGCGAACGGCGGCGAAGTGCATGTCCTGAGTTTCGTCGATGGCCGTTCCACCAGCCGGCTGATCACAGCCATCAGGGAGTCCTGAGTAGTGCCCTTACAGCACGCCAAGCGGTATTTGCGCACATGGTGGTACAGAAAACCTCTGCAGCGTAACCTGGCGGTGTTCGACGATCCGGTATTACAGCCAATTTTGGTCAGCGATCCAGACCATGGCCGACGGGTGTTGCGTCCCTATCTGATCCGCGGCCTGAATGCGGAAGGACGTGCCCAGGCCGTGTTCGATCACTACGGTTATTTCCGTGCGCATATCAGTGAACCGGCGCTGAATGCGATCTATCTGCAGGGTGCCGTCCTGGCCCAGCGCGATACTCCGGCGGGTGAACTGAAATTGATGCTCTACGCGCCGACCGGCCTTGGCCGTGAAGGCGAGCTGCGCATGGCGCTGGAACTCGATGGCCGCACCCTGCACATGTTCGCCATGGCGGTCGTGATGCCGGCCACGCTCGGTTTGCCCGACGGCGCCGATCCGGTGCTCTGGATCGGCTGCAACAAGGGACCGGGTTCCGAGCCCGATATTCCCGATCTGATCAAGCGTGTCACCAAGGCCATGCATGGCTTGCGGCCCAAGGCGCTGATGCTGCACGGCGCCCAGGCGCTGGTGGCCGGCTGGGGGCTGGCCGGGCTGTATGGCGTGGCCAACCAGGGCACGGTGTTCGCCGGTTATTACAACCTGCGCGACCGGATCAAGGCCGACTACGACCAGTTCTGGCAGGAGTATGAAGGTCAGGCCATGACCCCTTACGTCTATCGCCTGGCGGCCGCGCCCGTCGCCAAGGATCTGGCCAGCGTGGCGTCCAGCAAGCGTGCCGCCGCGGCGCGCAAGATCGCCGCCGCCCAGCAGTGGTTCGACGATATCGTCCGGGTGGCAACGGACATGCGGGCCGGCTGATGCGCCGCTGTCTGATCGTCGGGCCGTCCTGGGTGGGTGACATGATCATGGCCCAGGGTCTGTACCGCGCCCTGCGTGCGCAGTATCCCGCGATGCAGATCGACGTGCTCGCGCCAGCCTGGAGCGGGCCCATCCTGAACCGCATGGCCGAGGTGAACCGGGTTATCGCCTCGCCGTTCGGCCATGGCCAGTTCGATCTGGCCGGCCGCCGCGCACTGGCGCGAGAACTGCGCGGCGAGAACTACGACTGGGCCATCGTCCTGCCCAATTCCTGGAAGTCCGCCTTGCTGCCCTGGCTGGCCCGCATTCCGCGCCGGACCGGTTTTGTCGGCGAATTCCGCTATGGCCTGCTCAACGATGCGCGCCGGCTGGACAAGGCTGGCCTGCCTCGGCTGGTGGATCGCTACCGTGCGCTGGCCGATGCGTCGCCAGCCGGGCCGGACGACTATCCGCATCTGACGGCCGATCCGGCAAAACAGGCGGCCAGCCTGGCCCGCCTCGGCCTGTCGCTGGATCGGCCGGTACTGGCCCTGTGTCCGGGCGCAGAATACGGTCCGGCCAAGCGATGGCCGGAGGCGCACTATGCCGCCGTGGCGAAGGCGAAACGCGAGCAGGGCTGGCAGGTCTGGCTGTTCGGTTCGGCCAGCGACCGGCCGGTGTGCGAAACGATCGATGCCCTGGCGGGTGGCGGCAGCCATAACCTGGCCGGTGAAACCTCGCTTGAGGAGGTCGTCGATCTGCTGGCCTGTGCCCGTGCAGTGGTCAGTAACGATTCGGGGCTGATGCATGTCGCCGCGGCCGTCGCGTTACCCGTCGTGGCGGTCTACGGGTCGACCGACCCCGGCTATACCCCGCCCCTGTCGGAACAGGCCCGGGTGGTCCGGCTCGGCCTGGAGTGCAGTCCCTGCTTCAAGCGTGAATGCCCGCTTGGACACCTGGATTGCCTGGTCAAACTGGAACCGGTCCGGGTGCTTGATATACTCGACCAACTCAACCCGCCGGGCGTCCGGAGCCACTCATGAAAGTCAGCGGTTTCACCTTCATCCGCAATGGCACCCTGCTCGGCTATCCCTACATCGAGAGTATCCGTTCGGTGTTGCCGATCTGCGACGAATTCGTTGTGGCGGTGGGCGAGAGCGACGACGATACCCTGGCCCGCATCCGGGCCATCGGTTCCGACAAGGTCCGCATCCTCGAATGCCAGTGGAACGAGCGGATGCAGGATCGGGGCTATGTCTATGCCCAGCAGAAGATGATCGCCCAGTTCAACTGCAGCGGCGACTGGGCCTTCTACCTGGAAGGCGACGAGGTGCTGCACGAGGACGATCTGGCAACGATCCGGGCCAGTATGGAAAGGCATCTGGCAGATGCCTGTATCGAGGCACTGGTGTTCGACTATCACCATTTCTTCGGCAGTCCGGACTGGCGGGCAATCAGCCCCGGCTGGTATCGGCGCGCGCCGCGCATCATCCGCAACACCATACGCACCTGGGCGCCGGACGGGCTGTTCTGGGTCGTGATGGACAAGAACAAGCGCGGTCGCTATCCCAATGCCGCCCTGGTCGGCGCGCCGATCTACCACTACGGCCATGTCCGCAGTGTCGCCGCGATGCGCGAGAA
>JARLJM010000162.1 GCA_031291185.1 Parasulfuritortus sp.
AGTCGATGCCATCAATGCCTATTCGACCAACGAGCCCAATGTCCTGAAGCTGCGCGACATCCAGTACAACATCATCGCCCCGATCAACTACAGAATCGACTTCTACAGCGACGTGCTGTTCACCACCGAAGAGGAACTGCGTGCCCATCCTGAACGGATCGAAGCCATGCGCCGGGCCACTCTCAAAGGCTGGCACTATGCGATGGATCATCAGGAAGAAATCATCGACCTGCTGATCAACAAATACCATGTCGAAGCGTCCCGGGACCATCTCGAATTCGAAGCTGCCGAAATGCGCAAGCTGATCCTGCCCGACCTGGTCGAGATCGGCCATATGAATCCAATGCGCTGGCAGCACATGGCCGACACCTTCGTGCATGCCGGTCTGGCCAAACCCGATTACTCGCTCGAGGGCTTCATCTACGATCCTGAACCGAAGCGCATACCCGTATGGGTCGTGCCGGTGCTGATCGCGGCGCTGATCGTGCTCGCCATCATCACCCTCGTGACCTATTACCTCTATCGCCTGAATCGCCGTCTCTCCAATACCCAAGACCACCTGGAGGAGAGCGAAAAACGACTTCAACTCGCATTGGCCGCTGCCAACCAGGGCTGGTTCGATCTCGACATCCGCACCGGCGAGGCCGCCATAAGTAAGGAGTGCGCCGGAATACTCGGCCTCGATCCCGAGGCGCGTCATAACACCCTGAATAAATGGAAAGACAACATCCACGCGGATGATCGCGAAGCCACGATGGCCGCATTCCAGCGCTGCCTCGACAACGGCGGCCCGGTTACCATGGAATACCGCCGGCACATACCAGACCGCGGCTGGACATGGATCCGCTCCGTCGGCCAGATAACCGAGTGGGGGCCGGCACACCAGCCGCTCAGGATGATCGGCATCCATACCGATATCTCGGAGCAGAAAATGGTGGCGCTGGAACTCGAACGCCAGGCACGCACCGATCACCTTACCGGGGTCAGCAACCGAGGCTACTTCATGGAGCTTGCCGAACATGAACTGAGGCGCTCGGTACGCTACGGGACCCCCCTCACCGTGTTCATGATGGACATCGATTTCTTCAAACAGATCAATGACCGGTATGGTCACAAGGTCGGCGACACCGTCTTGAAAAAATTGACCGAGGTTTGCCTCGATGAGTTACGCGAGGTGGACATCATCGGACGCATGGGCGGCGAGGAGTTCGCGATTATTTTGCCGGAGACAGTCATAAGCGAAGGAGCAGAAGTCGCCGAGCGACTGCGAAAGACAATCGCGAACACAGCCATTCCGATGGAAGCTGGCCTGCCACTGCACTGCACGGTTTCGATCGGCGTCACCGCCCTGTCATCGATGGACGACAACATCGACGTGCTGCTGAATCTGGCCGACAAGGCGCTGTACGAAGCCAAGAATAGCGGTCGCAACTCGGTTTGCATTTCGGGCTGACGAATCGCCGGATACCGGGCACCCAACCCGATCACACGCTGCCCCGCCTTAGCCAGCCACCATCCCCAAATCCAGCCCCCTGAACACCGAGCAACGCTTGAACGCCTCCAGACTGGGCGGAACCTGCTTCTGGTGGCAGTACTTGGCCACCAGCTTCGCGAGCCCCTTGATATCGCGGCCCGAGGCGGTCGGGAACAATTCAGCCAATTGATCCAGCAGGCCCTCGTCCACTGCGAGCTGGAACTGTTCCGTCATCACCTGCCAGATCCGGCGCCGGGCCTCGGCTTCGGGCGGGTGGTATTTGATCAGCGCGATGCAACGCGAAATGATCGCCTCGTCGATGTCGTCAACCCGGTTGGTGGTCAGGAACAGCAGGCCGTTGAAGTATTCCAGCACGCGCAGGAACACGCCGACCACGGCATTGGTGGCGATGTTGTCGTCGCGCCGGCGGATGTAGACGTCGGCCTCGTCGATCAGCATCACCGCGCCCCAGCGCTGGGCGCGGGTGAGCACGTCCTTGAGCGCGGTTTCCATCGCCGCAACGTTGAGACCCAGCTGGCCGGAATGGACCCGGTACAGGGGTCGCCGGATGATCTCGGCGTAGACCTCGGCGGTCAGCGTCTTGCCCACCCCAGCCGGGCCGGCGCACAGCACGGTGGTGCCGCCCGACTTCCCGGCGACGATGTCGTCCATCAGCACGTCCATCTCGGCGGTCAGGATGTCGATCAGGTCGGTCTGTTCCTCGGGCAGAATGAGCTTCTTCTTCAGCTCGGGCTGGTAGGCGTAAGGCTCGACGTCGTTCACATGCACCCACAGATAATGGTGCAGTTCCAGATGGAACATGAGGATGTAGAAATGCACCGGCAGTTGCGTGAACAAGCCCTTGGGCATTTCGGACTGGACCGCTTCCGCCGCATCTTCGGACTTGTAGCGCAGGCTCTTGTTGGCCCGACGCAGGTAGGGGCCGAGAATGTCGCCGCTGGCGTCCAGGGCCAGGACACGGTCGCTCAGAATCCCCTCGTCATTGACCAGGCGGGCGCTGCCGCCGCCGGATGAGAGCACCACCACATCCTTGCGCGACCAGTCGGTATCGCGGTGCGAAGCGGTCGGGTTCTCGGCGTAGTAGCCCGTGCCCTGGCCCGAGAACTGAGCGCCATAGCGGGCGCGCCAGTCGAAGTAGCGCTCGGCGGTTTCATCGTAAGTACGGATCAGGTCCGGCGTTTCCTTCAGATAGCCCTTGGCGGCGAAGATCTCGGCGACGGTGCGGTTGCCCAGGTCGCGCGGCAGGATCATCAGGGTGGTGCTGGCCAGCTTGCCCTTGGCGTTGGCCTTCAGTTCGACCAGGACGCGCCCGGTTTCCTCGCTGGATGAAGGCGTGTAGTCGAGCCGGCTGACCACCCAGGCCATGGGTTTGCCGGTAACCTTGGCGCTGAACAGCCAGCCGCGGATGGCGTTCTGGCTCAGGTAGCGGGCGATGGCTGGCACAAGCGGCTCCAGGTTGTCGCCGTCGAAGCGTTCGCCGTCGTCGTTCATGGCCTGCTGCAGGGTGCGCATCTGGGCCGCTCGAGCGCGCAAATCGGCATCGCCCGAAGCGTAAATGTCGCGCAGGAATTCAATCTCGGGGTTGCTCAACTGGTTGAACGGCACTTCGACGGTATTGCCGAAGCGCAGTTGTTCGTTCAGGTCGGCGAGGTGCGGGAATGTCTTGACCATGGCCTCGACGTGCGGCCGCTC
>JARLJM010000020.1 GCA_031291185.1 Parasulfuritortus sp.
GCAAACAATATTCAGCGCCCAGGGCCTGACCAAGGTCTACCACATGGGCGAAGTCACCGTGCAGGCCCTGCGCGGCGTGGATCTGTCGCTCTCGGCCGGTGAACTGGTGGTGCTGCTCGGTCCCTCGGGCAGCGGCAAGTCGACCTTGCTCAATATCCTGGGCGGTCTGGATACGGCCACTTCGGGCACGGTGCGTTACCGCGACCTGGACTTGTCCAGGGCTGGTGACAAGGAACTGACCAACTACCGTCGCTATCACGTCGGCTTCGTGTTCCAGTTTTACAACCTCATCTCCAGTCTTACCGCGCGCGAAAATGTCGCCGCCGTGACCGAGATCGCACGTGCCCCGATGCGGCCCGAGGAGGCACTGGAACTGGTCGGCCTCGGTCAGCGCCTCGATCACTTTCCGGCCCAGCTTTCCGGCGGCGAGCAGCAGCGCGTGGCCATCGCGCGCGCCATCGCCAAGAACCCGGCCGTGCTGCTCTGCGACGAACCGACCGGCGCGCTCGACTCGCAGACCGGCGTGGTGGTGCTGGAGGCGCTGGAGAAGGTGAACCGCGAACTGGGTACGCTGACCGTGCTGATCACGCACAACGCCGGCATCGCCGACATGGCCGACCGGGTGATCCGGGTATTCGACGGCAGGATCGTCGAGGAGCGGTTAAACCAGACCAGGAAGCGGGCGCGGGAGCTGAGTTGGTAAGCGCCCTCGACAAAAAACTCCTCCGCGACCTCTGGCACATGCGCGGCCAGGTGTTGGCCATCGCCGCAGTGATCATGGGCGGCGTCGCGACACTGGTGATGGCGCTGTCCACCTACGATTCCCTGCTCACCACCCGCGACCGTTTCTACCGCGACTATGCCTTCGCCCAGGTCTTCGCCTCGCTCAAGCGCGCGCCCGAGTCGCTGGCCGGGCGGCTGGCCGACATCCCCGGGGTCGAAAAGCTGGAAACCCGGGTGGTGACGGTGGCCAAGCTGGAAGTGCCCGGCTTCGCCGATCCGGTGGTCGGCATGATCTCCTCGTTGCCGGACAATGGCCCTCCGCGACTCAACCGGCTGCACCTTCAGCGCGGCCGCCTGCCCGCACCCTATAGCGAAAACGAGGTGGTGGTCAGCGACACCTTCGCCGACGCCCACAAGCTGAAACCGGGTGACACGCTCGGTGCGGTGATCAACGGCAGGCGTCAGACGCTGATCCTGTCCGGGGTCGCCATGTCGCCCGAATATGTCTACCAGATCGCGCCCGGCGCCATGTTTCCGGACTTCAAGCGTTTCGGCGTGCTCTGGATGGGGCGCCATGCCCTGGGTATCGCCGACAACATGGACGGCGCCTTCAACGATGTCAGCGCTACCCTGACGCCGGGTACCACCCCACAGGACGTGGTCGACCGCCTTGACGATCTGCTCGCACCCTACGGCGGCATCGGTGCCTACGACCGCGAATACCAGTTCTCCAACCGTTTCCTGTCCGAGGAATTGAAGCAGCTGAAGACCACGGCCACCCTGTTCCCGGCCATCTTTCTCGGGGTCGCCGCCTTCCTGCTCAATGTGGTGGTGAGCCGCATGATCGCCACCCAGCGCGACCAGATCGCCATCCTGAAGGCCTTCGGCTACAGCGGCCTGGCCATTGGCGGACACTTCATCAAGATGGTGCTGATCATCGCCCTGCTCGGCGTGCTGATGGGCATCGCGCTCGGCGTCTGGTTCGGGGTCAGCCTGTCGCACGTGTACATGGACTTCTACCGCTTTCCCTACCTGGACTATGTGTTGCGGCCCATGGTCGTTTTCATCGCGCTCGTGGTGGCCGGGGCCGCGGCGGTGAGCGGTACTTTGTTCACCGTCGGTCGCGCCATGCGCCTGACCCCGGCCGAGGGCATGCGGCCGGACACGCCGGAGATCTACCGTTCCACCCTGCTCGAACGCATCGGTCTGCAGCGCTGGTTCAGCCAGCCCTCGCGCATGATCCTGCGTCACATCGAGCGCAAGCCGGTGAAATCGCTGCTCACCGTGCTCGGCATCGCCTGCGCGTGCGGCCTGATGATGGTCGGCGACTACCAGCGCGGCGCGGTGGAATACATGATCGACGTGCAGTTTAATCTTGCCGCACGTGAGGATCTGGCCGTCACCTTCACCGATCCGACCTCGATCTCCGCCCTGCATGAAATCGCCAGCCTGCCCGGCGTGCGCCGCGTCGAGGGCTTCCGCGACGTGCCGGTCAACCTGCGCTTCGAGCAACATTCCTACCGGGCCGCCCTGTTCGGCATCGAACCGGACGGCATCCTGCATCATGCCCTGGATACCCATCTCAATTCGGTGCAGGTGCCGCCCGGCGGCGTGGTACTGACAGATCACCTGGCCGACCGCATTCTGCATGTGAAGCCTGGCGACATGCTGACCGTGGACGTGCTGGAAGGCGAGCGGCGCACCCTGAAAGTGCCGGTGCTGGGCGTCACCAAACAGTATCTCGGCGTCTCGGCCTACATGCAGCGCGACACGCTCAACGCCCTGCTGCGCGAGGGCGATGTGATCTCGGGCGCTTACCTCTCACACGATCCCGGCGCCGAGGCGGAAATCTAC
>JARLJM010000163.1 GCA_031291185.1 Parasulfuritortus sp.
CGCGTAGACCCGGTCCATATCCTGCCGGACCTGCGCCACATCGCGCCGGGTATAGGCGCCCATGTCGAGGTTTTCGGCCACCGTCAGGCGGGCGAAGATGCCGCGGCCTTCGGGCACCAGAGCCATGCCCAGGCCGGCGATAGCGTGGGTCGGACGGCCATCCAGCCGCTCTCCGCCGAAACGGATTTCCCCGCTGTGGTGGACCAGTCCCATCAGGCCCTTGAGCGTACTGCTCTTGCCTGCGCCGTTGGCACCGATCAGGCAGACCAGTTCGCCTTCATCGACTTGCAGGTCGATGCCGCGTACGGCCTGGATGCCGCCATAGCCGACCTTGAGGCCTTTGACGTCGAGCAGACTCACGATGGTGCCCCGCCCAGATAGGCCTCGATCACGGCCGGGTCACGCCGCACCTCGTCCGGCACGCCTTCGGCGATCTTCTTGCCGTAGTCGAGCACGGCGACGCGGTCGCAGACGCCCATGACCAGCTTCACGTCGTGCTCGATCAGAAGCAGGGTGATGCCGGATGCGCGCAGCTTGAGGAACAGTTCACCCATCTCGCGCCGCTCGTTCGGATTCATGCCCGCCACCGGCTCGTCCAGGGCCAGCAGCTTCGGATCGGTGGCCAGGGCCCGGGCAATTTCCAACCGTCTTTGGTCGCCGTAGGCGAGGTGGCCGGCTAGCGTGCGGCCGCGGTTTTTCAGGCCGACGAATTCCATCAGCTCCCTGGATCGATCCCGGATGACCTGTTCCTCGGCCCGGCTGCGCCGGTCGCGCAGCACCGCGCCGAGCACGCCGGTACGGGTGCGCACGTGCCGGCCGACCATGACGTTCTCCAGCGCGGTCATGTTGGCGAACTGGCGGATGTTCTGGAAGGTGCGGGCGAAGCCACGGCCGACAATCACGTGCGGCTTGCGGTTCTGGATGGGAACGCCGTCCAGCCGGATGGCGCCGTCGCTTACCGTGTACAGCCCGGTCATGCAGTTGAACAGGGTGGTCTTGCCGGCGCCGTTCGGGCCGATCAGGCCGTAGACCTCGCCGGCATTGACCGACAGGCTGACCGCCTCCAGTGCACTCAGGCCGCCGAAACGCTTGGCCACGTTTTCCACGGACAACAAGGCCATCTTCATCATGCCTGGGCGTCGTAAAGGCTGGCCTGTTCCTGCTCGGCCACACCGTCCTCGGCCCGGAACTCCCGCCGGCGCTGACGGGAAGGCAGGAACCCGGCCGGCCGGAACAGCATCATCGCCACCATGGCCAGGCCGAACACCAGCATGCGCAGGTCGTTGGGGTCGACCACGACATGGCCCAGCGCGGCCCGCTGCCAGTCGCCCAGATAGCGCAGCGCCTCGGGCAGCACGGTGAGCAGCACCGCACCCAGGATCACACCGGGAATGTTGCCCATGCCGCCCAGCACGATCATGCACAAGATCATGACCGACTCCATCAGGTTGAAGCTCTCCGGGCTGATGAAGCCCTGGAAGGCGGCGAACAGGCCGCCGGCCAGGCCGCCGAAGGTGGCGCCCATGGCGAAGGCGAGCAGCTTCACGTTGCGGGTATTGATGCCCATCGCCGCGGCGGCGATCTCGTCTTCGCGGATCGCCGCCCAGGCCCGGCCGATGCGCGAATCCTGCAGGCGCATGGCGACGAAGATGGTGAACAGGGTGAAAGCCAGGAACAGGTAGTAATAGAGCGTGGGCGGAAAGACGTGTACACCGAGGAGGGTGTGGGGCGTACCGAGAGAGAAGCCACCGATGGAAATCGGGTCGATCAGGTTGATGCCTTGCGGCCCGTTGGTGATGTTGACCGGTTGGTCGAGGTTGTTCATGAAGATGCGGATGATCTCGCCGAAACCCAGCGTCACGATGGCCAGATAGTCGCCACGCAGGCGCAAGGTCGGCGCCCCGAGCAGCGCGCCGAAGCTGCCCGCGAGCATGGCGCCCAGCGGCAGGACCAGCCAGAACGGCAGATGCAGGCCGAACTGCGGGCTGCTCAGCCAGGCGAACAGGTAAGCGCCCAGCGCGTAGAAGGCGATGTAGCCGAGATCAAGCAGACCGGCGTAGCCGACCACAATGTTCAGGCCGAGGGCCAGCATGGTATAGAGCAAAGCGAAGTCGAGCACCCGGACCCAGCCCTTGCCCAGCCCGGCGCCAACGATGAAGGGCAGCACGGCAAGCAACGCCGCCAGCAGGCCGTAAGCGAAACCGGGATGCCGGCGCAGCCACTCAGGCCCGTTGCGCAACCCGTTCTCCCAGGAGACCCGACGGCCGGAACACCAGCACCATGATCAGGACCATGAAGGCAAACACGTCCTGATAGTTGCTGCCCAGGAAGCCGCCGGTGAGGTCGCCGATGTAGCCCGCGCCGAGCGCCTCGATAACACCCAGCAACAACCCGCCCAGCATCGCCCCGGCGAGGTTGCCGATACCGCCCAGCACGGCTGCCGAGAAGGCCTTGAGACCGAGCATGAAGCCCATGTAGTAATGGGCCAGACCGTAGTAGGCGCTCACCATGATGCCGGCGATCGCGGCCAGCGCCGAGCCGATGATGAAGGTGGCGGAGATGACGGTGTTGACGTTGACCCCCATCAGTTCGGCCACCTCGCGCGACTGGGCAGTTGCGCGCATGGCCCGACCGAGCCGGGTGCGTTCGACCAGGAAGGTCAGGCCGATCATGATCAGCACCGAAAGTCCGACAATGACCATCTGCAGGTCGGTAACCACGGCGCCTAGAATCTGATGCGCCCCCTCCGGCAGGATGGGCGGAAAGGAGATGTAGCCGCGGCCCCAGATCAGCATGGCTGCGTTCTGCAGCACGATGGATACACCGATCGCGGTAATTAACGGTGCCAGACGGGGTGCGCGGCGCAGAGGCCGGTAGGCAATCCGCTCGATGGTATAGCCAAGCGCCATGCAGGCGGCGACGGCGGCCAGGATCGCGAGCAGCAGGACCAGCGCCACCGGCAGGCCGGCACCCAGCAGCGGAACGATCACAGCCAGGGCGACCATGGCGCCGATCATGGTCACTTCGCCATGGGCGAAATTGATCAGTTCGAGGATGCCGTAGACCATGGTGTAGCCGAGGGCGACCAAGGCGTAGATGCTGCCCAGGACCAAGCCGTTGACGAGTTGCTGTACGAAGATGTCCATGGTGTTGCTGCCCTCTCCCGCCGGGGAGAGGGCGATACCTTATTTGACTGTTTCCAGAACTGTCCAGGCGCCGTTCTTGACCTGATACAACGTGACCGAACCGCCTGCAATGTCACCCTTGGCGTCGAATCGCAGCGGCCCGGTAACGCCGTCCTGATTAGTCTTGGGCAGTTCCAGAATGAACCTGGCGGGATCGGCCGAGTCGGCCCGTTTCATGGCCGCCACCAGCACATTCACCGCATCGTAGGCATAGGGCGCGTAGACCTGGATGGGGCCGTATTTGGCTTCGAATTTCTTCTTGAAGGCTTCGCCGCCGGGCATGGCGTCAAGCGGCAGACCCGGCGAGGAGGCGATGACCCCTTCGCCATCGGCACCGGCCAATTTGAGGAAATTGATGTTCTGCAACCCGTCGCCGCCCAGGAATTGCGCCTTGATTTCAAGACGCTTCATCTGCTGCACCATCGGACCGCCCTGAGGGTCCATGCCGCCGAAGAAGACCAGATCCGGCGCCTTGCTCTTGATGCTGGTCAGAATGGCGGTGAAATCGGTCGATTTGTCGCTGGTGTATTCGCGCGCCACCACTTCGCCGCCCGCAGCCTTGACGGCCTTTTCAACCTCGTCGGCCAGGCCTTGGCCATAGGCGGTGCGGTCGTCGATGATGGCAACCTTCTTCGCCCCCAGCTTGGTCACGGCATACTGGCCCAGCGCCTTGCCCTGCTGCGCATCGTTGGCCATGACCCGATAGGTGGTGTTGTAGCCCTGCGCGGTATAGGCGATGGCCGTGGCGGAGGGGGAAATCTGGGGGATGCCGTTATCGTGATAAATCTTCGAGGCCGGGATGCTTGTGCCGGAATTGAGATGGCCGACGACCGCCTTCACTCCCTCGTCCACCAGCTTCTGGGCCACGGTGGTGGCAGTCTTGGGATCGGCCGCATCGTCTTCGCTGAGCAGTTCCAGCTTGACCGGCTTGCCACCCAGTTTCAGGCCCTGCGCATTGGCTTCGTCAACCGCCAGACGGGCACCGTTATCGTTATCCTTGCCGATGTGGGACTGGGCACCGGTAAGCGGTGCGACCGAGCCGATCCGGATCACATCCTCTGTCGAAGCGGCCGGCTTGCCCTGGCCGCAACCAGCCAAGGCCCCGGCGCAGGCCATTGCAACGGCAGTCAAACCCAGATAACCAAAACGCATGATCAACCCCTGACGAAACAACGAATTGCGCGATTTATACCACAAGGGGAAGGAGCATCCGGACCAGAAACAAAAAAGGCCGGTCAAACCGGCCCTTTTCATGACTGCAACTTCCTTACAGGGACATGATCCACTTGGCGATCGCCTTGGCGTCGTCAGGCTTGATATCCTGCTTGGGCATGGCGAACGTGCCCCATACGCCCTTGCTGCCGTTGTTGATCACGCTGACGATATGTTCTTCAGCCTTGGCATCGCCCTTGTACTTGTTGGCGACGTCCTTGAACATGGGGCCGAACACCTTCTTGTCGACCTGGTGGCAAGCCATGCAGGCCTTGGCGGCGGCGGGTTCTGCGGCGGAAGCGAGGCCGGAAAAAGCCACCAGGACAGCGGCGAACAGTGCGACTTTCATAATTTTCTCCAAGGTTAAGTGACTCAGCCGGTTGCGATGTGCATCCCCAATGACCGGCCGTGCGGCGCATCTTAATTCATAGCCTGGCTGGATAGAATAGTCGTCAGGTCAGATATTCGGACTACTTCGGGTAGGCAATTCACGCCGGCGCAAACATACCCGGTCACAATTTCCTGTTCTGGTTTGGCCAGTGTGCGGGGCAAGTTCGCCATGCCGTTTGGTATGGCGAAAGTCAACGCAGCATCCGAGCTCTCGGCAGAAACCTCCCGCATCCAGCCTTGCAAGGCAGTTTCCGGCCCGCGCAACACCACGATGGTGGGCGGCTTGATGAATTCGGCCAGTGCCGTCAACATGGTCGGCGCGGGGGCCGGCTGGCTGGCCAGGCTGGACTGGAAACAACGCAGCGTCCGCTCGGCGGCATCAAGATAGCGCGCCTCACCGAGCAGATGGCCGAGCCGACCCAGGGTCAGGGCCGCCATGCCGTTACCGGAGGGAATAGCATGGTCGTGCAAGGGCTTGGGACGAAGAATCAGTTTTTCGTGGTCGTGGGCGGTGAAATAGAAACCGCCCTGCTCCTTGTCCTCGAACTGGGTCAGCAGCGTATCGGCCAACTGCTGCGCCCAGGCCAGGTCTGCCACGCGGAAATCGGCCTGCAGCAGTTCCAGCAGGGCGGCGAGAAGAAAGGCGTAATCGTCCAGATAGGCATCGAACCGGGCGCGGCCGTCCTTGTAGCTGGCCAGCAGCCGGCCATCCTGCCAGATCCGCTGCTTCAGCGCCTCGGCAGCCTGTCGGGCCAGAACCAGCCAGTCCGGCCGGTTCATCCTGCGTGCGGCACGGGCCAGACCACGGATCATCAGCGCATTCCAGCTGGTCAGCAGTTTGTCGTCGAGGCCCGGCCGCACCCGTCCGGTACGGGCCTTGAACAGCCTTTCGCGAGCGCTGTCCAGGCGGTCCTCTGCCTCTTCGAGTGTTATCCCGAGCTGTTTCGCGACAGCGGACAAGGGTTTGGCCACGGCAAGGTGCCAAGCCTTTTCCTCGAAGTTGGCGGGTCGGTTCAGCCCCCAGTGCGGGGCGGCTACAGCATATTCGTCCTCGGTCAGCAGCGCCCGTACCTGGTCCGGCGTCCAGACGTAGAACTTGCCCTCTTCATGCTCCGAATCGGCGTCCAGCGCGGAATAGAACAACCCTTCCGGCGAGCTCATCTCGCGCACCAGCCAGTCCACGGTCATCTCGGCGGTGCGGGTAAACAGCGGCTCGCGGGTCTGCGCCCAGGCATCGGCATAAAGACCGAGCAGCGGACCGTTGTCATAGAGCATCTTCTCGAAGTGCGGGATGAGCCACATGGCGTCCACCGAGTAGCGGTAGAAGCCGCCGCCGATCTGGTCGACGATGCCGCCCTCCGCCATTTTGGCCAGGGTGAACAGGATCTGATCGCGCGCTTCGTCGTCGCCGCGGTGCAGCATGAACTCCAGTTCGGCCGGGCGGGGGAACTTGGGCGCGCCGTTGTAGCCGCCTCGCTCCACGTCGAAACCGGACTTGATGTCGGCGATAGCGGCGTAGACAGGGCGTTCGGTCAGTTCCAGCGGTGAGGGAGTGCCGGGCGCCAATTCAGCCAGGGCCCGGCGAACCTCTGCATTTTGTTCCTCGATCTCGCTGCGCTTTTCCTGCCAGGCATGGGCCACACTTTCCAGGAGCTGGGCTATGCCGGGCAGGCCGAAGCGCGGCTCGCGCGGGAAATAGGTGCCGCCGAAGAACGGGGTCTGGTCCGGTGCCAGGAACATGGTCAGCGGCCAGCCACCAGCCTTGCGGGTAAGCATCTGCAGGGCGGTCTGATAGATCTGATCCAGGTCCGGGCGCTCTTCCCGGTCGACCTTGATGTTCACGAACAGACGATTCATCACCGCCGCCACGTCTTCATTTTCGAACGATTCGTGGGCCATGACATGGCACCAGTGGCAGGACGAATAGCCGATCGAGAGCAGGATGGGCTTGCCCTCGCGGCGGGCGAGTTCCAGTGCCTCCGGCCCCCAGGGGTGCCAGTCGACCGGATTATCCTTGTGCTGCAGCAGGTAGGGGCTGGTTTCGTGGGCGAGTGCGTTTGACATGGTGGGCATCGGTAGGGGATGCCCACAGTTTAGAGCCTATCGGTTATTCCCGACAAATATGATCGGGTTTATTTCGGCTTTGTTTCCAGCCTGAAGCTGGCATGACAGGCGTTGCAGTTTTGCAGGGTCTCGCTCAGCTGCTTCATGCTGTGGCCCGCATCGCCCAAGCCGTCTGCGTCGATGGCCAGGGTATCGAAACCCATATGGGTGGCGCGACCCATTTCCTTGAACTCCATCGGCAATCTCATGCGCAGACTCATCGGCACATGGTTGGCTCCGGACATGCCCAGACCGCGCGCCGCCTTTGCCACCGCCTTCATGTCGTTGTCGGCCAGGCCGCTGGTGATCGCCTGGACACCTTCAAGAAACCCGCGCATTTCCTCCCTCACCGCAGCGGCTTCCGATGCGGTGAGCGTCAAGGGTGTGCGCGCGTCCTCGGCGTGGACGGGAAGTGCGGCAAGACAGAGTGCAGTGCAAAGCAGATAACGCATGGCGAAGCCTTTCAAAGTGTTTGCAAGATATCAAGCGTGACATTGGCCATCAGCCGCATCTCCGGCTCCTCGATCACGTAGGGCGGCATGAAATAGACCGTATTGCCGATGGGCCGGATGAACAGGCCTTTGGCCAGTGCCATACGGTGAAAGTTCTGGCTGAATCCGGGCTGCGCATCGGCCACGTCGAAGGCCCAGATCATGCCCGCATTGCGAAAATGGCGCACCTTGGGATGATTCCTCACCTCGGCCAGCAGGGTCGTGAACTGTTCCGAGCGGGCATGGTTGGCTTCGATCACGTTGTCCTGCCCGAAGATATCCAGCACGGCCAGCGCCGCCCGGCAGGCCAGCGGGTTGCCAGTGTAGGAATGCGAATGCAAAAAGCCGCGCGCGGTCTCGTCGTCATAGAAGGCGGCATAGACATCCTCCGTGGTGAGTACGGCCGAGAGCGGCAGATAACCGCCGGTGATGCCTTTGGACAGGCAGATGAAGTCAGCAATGGCACTCACATTGGTCGATGCTCCCTCACCCCCAGCCACTCTCCCGGAGGGCGAGGGGAGAACGGCGCCCTGTTCGCAGGCGAACATCGTCCCGGTCCGGCCGAAGCCGACCGCGATTTCGTCGGCGATGAGATGGACGTCATGCCGGTCGCAGACCTCGCGCAACCGGGTCAGATAGACCGGGTGGTGCATGGCCATGCCGGCCGCCCCCTGCACCAGAGGTTCGACGATCACCGCCGCCGTACTGTCGGCATGGTCAACCAGCCAGACTTCCAGATCGGCCGCCGCGCGCAGGGCGTAAGTCTCGGCCGACTCGCCCGGCTCGGCCAGCCGCCAGTCCGGGCTCATGGCCTGATGACTCTGGCGCAGCAGCGGCGCATAGGTGTCCTTGAACAGCGCGACATCGGTGACCGACAGCGCACCCAGGGTCTCGCCGTGGTAGCCGTTCTTCAGGCTGACGAAACCGGTCTTGCCGGGCAGGCCGGAATTGCGCCAGTAATGAAAGCTCATCTTGAGCGCGATCTCGGTCGCCGAAGCCCCATCCGAACCATAAAAGGCATGACCCAGTCCGGTCAGTTGCGCCAGCCGCTCCGACAGTTCGATCACCGGCGCATGGGTGCAGCCGGCCAGAATGACGTGCTCGATCTGGCTCAATTGATCGACGATGGCTGAGTTGATACGCAGGTTGGCGTGGCCGAACAGGTTCACCCACCAGGACGAGATCGCATCAAGATAGCGCCGGCCATCGTAATCGATCAGCCACGGACCTTCGCCCCGCGCTATGGGCAACGGAGCAGTTGCCTCCAGTTGCTTCATCTGGGTACAGGGATGCCAGAGCGCGGTCCGGGTCCGATCCAGCCAGTCAGCGTTGCTCGTCAGTGTCTTCATGCTTGGTCCTGAAACTTTCCGGTTAGGTGGTGAATGGTCATGCCCATTCAACTTTGCCATAAGGTTGGATAGGCAGAGTCCGTCATCCGTCATGGCCATCAATCGACCGTTGCGGACCGTTGCATCTCGGCAATTCCATATCCAGTTGATTTATCAGGATAAATAAAATTTTCATAGTGGATGGCAGGATTTCAGTTGCAACGACATGCAACACAAAGCAGCAGCGCCACGAAGAATATATCCATATAAATCAATTAGATATAGATGGCATGCAGTTTGCCATGAGTTAAAACGTGGTTTTTCCCAATACCAAGACGAAAACCGGTCATCGAGCGCAGAGGCGCGGAATGGCTGCACGTGTCCTGGCAGAGGCAAGGGACGCCTTCTGCCCGGGCAGTAAACGCAGATCCTGGTAACGGGAGTTCCCGCGACTTGTGGAGATGTCGCAGCAATTTGACCGCACAGGATGCGCGTCCGGAAACGGCATGCATCCTGGGCGGGTGAATTGATTGCACTGTAGTAAGACGAAAGAAGGCCATTCAACCTTGAAAGGAGTAAAAATGAAATTCAACATTCTTGGCAAAAAGAAACTGCTGGCCATCGCCATGCTTGCCGGCCTGTCATATGGCGGCCTGGCGGCTGCCGCTCCCTGGGATGGCCCCGGCTATGGCTACGGCCCTGTCAACTGGGGCGGCCCTGGCTATGGCAATGGCTGGAACAACGGCTGGGGCAATAATGGCTGGGGTAACGGTAACGGCTATGGCAACGGCTGGGATAATGGCTACGGCAACGGCTACGGCCGCGGTTATGGCAACGGCTACGGCCGCGGTTACGGCAATGGCAACGCCAATGGCAATTTCGGTTTCAACATGGGTGGCAATGGCTGGGGCTGGGGTAACGGCAACGGCAACGGCAACACCTGGGATGGCTGGAACGGCAACAACGGCTGGGGCAATGGCTGGAACAACGGCTGGGGCAACAACAACGGTTGGGGCAACAACGGCTGGGGACCCTGGCGTAGCGGCTGGTGGTAACCTCTTGATGCCATGTCGGGCGGATGCATCCGCCTGATGTGGCAAATGAGTCTTTCTTTTAGGAGTTCCGCATCATGCTAAGCAAAGTTGCCAACTGGGTCGTGTGGTCCCCGCTGATCCTGTTCATCGCGTTCCTGGTCTATCGCCATTCCGACAGCGTCAAGTCAGCCGCCGACCATGCCGTCAGCCAAGCCAAATCGATTGCCGGCCAGGTTGCATCCAATGGCCCGGCTTCGAATGCCGAGCTGAATCAGGCGCGTGACGCCTACGAAAAAGGCGATGTCGCCGCTGCGGTGAATGGCTACAAGGCCTATCTCGCAAAGAACCCGGGCAACGCGGATGCACACGGCGAACTGGGCAATATTTTCTACGCGACCGGCAACATCCCGGAGGCCGGGCTCGCCTATTACAACGCGGCCAATCTGCTGATTGACCAGAAACAGCCGGATCGAGCCGACGCCCTGATGCCCTTGATCGGTCAGATCAATCCGGCCCTGGCCAACGATCTGTCAGCAAGACTGGCCCAGGCCACCGAGCAGCCTGCAGACAACAACGAGCCGCCCAACCCTGGCGAACAGCCTCAGCCTCCGCAAAACGGCCCCAGTTACAACTGACTGACGACCTGCGCCGGCCAGCCCATTCTGGCGCCGGCGCATTGCGGCCTCCCTGGGCAAGGCACCCTAATACCGGTGCCCGGTCAGTCCGAGTATGCCGATGACGATGAGATAAATCGCCACGATATAGTTCAGCAGCCTGGGCGCCATGAAAATCAGGATACCTGCGATCAGCGAAACCAGCGGGGTCAAGGGCAAGCCGTCGTACATGTCAACTCCTCAGAACATTGAATCAGGGCGGAGATCGCCTCACCGCACCAGCGTAACGTCCGTCGCCAGGCCATCCTGACGCTGGGCCACTTCGAATGCGCGTTGCCAGTTGATTCGCCCCGACAGGCGATTGCTCTGCGCCAGGCTTTGAATTTCCTCCAGCGGATCGATGCCGCGCTTGTAAATATCCGGATGAACCTCTAGAAACACCCTGCCATCCCGCGTTTCTGCCAGCAGCGTCGTGCGGTAGCTGGATACCACTTCCGTTCCGACCTGGGCCGATTTGGAAAGCGCTTCGATATCGTCCGGCAGCGCCCGGATGCAGCCGTGGCTCAGGAAGCCGTAGACACTGGCCGGAGAGATGGTGCCGTGGATGCCATAGCCGTATGCGCTCAGCCCGATCCAGTGCCGCCCCAGCGGATTTTTCGGGCCCGGAGCCACGCGGGTTATGACCGCTTTCCCTTCTTCCCGCATTTCTTCCTGTATCGATGGCGGCACCACCCAGGCCTTGTCGGTCTGCATGTCGACCACCTTGAAGTCACCCGCCGGCGTCGGCCAATCCGGCCTGCCCAGGCCGACCGGAAACGCGGCGGCCAGCTCGCCCTGCCGGAAGAAAAACAGCATGCGCTGGGGCAGATTGATCACGATTCCGTCCTCGCGCCATTCGGGTACGATATGCAGGTTGTCGATCCAGATTTGATCGCCGGCCCGTAATGGGACTGTGCGGTCCAGGTGATTTTCCCGGGCCAGAATGGACGAGGAAACCCCGAACCGGGAACCAAGCAGGCTTAATCTATCGCCAGCTTGCGCGACATAGGGAAAGACTCCGCCGATAACCGC
>JARLJM010000164.1 GCA_031291185.1 Parasulfuritortus sp.
ATCCTGGCCTTGGCCAGTTCTTCCTCGATCAGGGCCAGCATGGAGGTGAACTGGGAGAACACCAGCACCTTGCGCCCTTCGTCGACCAGTTCCGGCAGCATGTCCATGAGCTGGTCGAGCTTGGCCCGCTCCTTCACCCTTTTTGCGGCGTCGAGCTTAAGCAGGCGCGGGTCGCAGCAGACCTGGCGCAGCTTGAGCAGGGCGTCGAGGATGACGATCTGGCTGCGGTTGAAGCCCTTGCTGGCGATTTCCTCGCGGACCCGGACATCCATCGCGCTGCGCACGGTTTCGTACAAGTCGCGCTGGCCGCCCTCCAGTTCCACCGTGCGCACGATGATGGTCTTGGGCGGCAGCTCCTTGGCCACGTCTTCCTTGCGCCGGCGCAGCATGAACGGCTTGATGCGGGCGGCAAGCAGGTCGCGGCGCAGCGTGTCGCCGTTCTTTTCGATCGGGGTGCGCCAGGTCCGGGTGAAGGATTTGCTGTCGGCCAGGAAACCGGGCAGCAGGAAATCGAACTGCGACCACAGTTCGCCCAGATGGTTTTCCAGTGGCGTGCCGGTCAGGCACAGGCGGTGCCGGGCGTTCAGCTTGCGCACCGTCTGCGCGGCCTGGCTGGCGGCGTTCTTCACCGTCTGGGCCTCGTCCAGGATAAGCATGTGATAGTCCTGTTTGGACAAGGTCTCTGCATCGCGCCAGAGCAGCGGGTAGGTGGTCAGGCAGACGTCGCTCTCCGGGATCAGCGAAAAGCGCGCAGCGCGGTCATTACCGTGCAGCGACAGCACTTTCAGACTGGGGGCGAAGCGCTCTGCCTCGCGTTTCCAGTTGAAGATCAGCGAAGTGGGCAGGACCACCAGGGCCGGTTTGTCCATCCGCCCGCTCTCCTTTTCCAGGAGCAGATGGGCCAGGGTCTGCGCGGTCTTGCCCAGGCCCATGTCGTCGGCCAGGATGCCGGCCAGTTCGTGTTCGCGCAGGTATTGCAGCCAGGCCAGGCCTTCGCGCTGATAGGGCCGCAGTTCGATGGCCAGATCCTTGGGCAGATCGACCGGTTTGACCTTGCCGAGGCCTTTCAATCGCCTGGCAAGATCCTGCACCGCCTCGGCGCCCTTGAACTGCCAGCGTTTCATGTCGGTCAGCTCGGCCAGCCGGGGCGCGTCCAGCCTGGAGAGACGCAGGCTGTCGGCGGGTTTGCCGTCGAACAGGTCGATCAGGGTGCGGGCGATGGGCTTCAGCCGTTCCGCCGGCACCCGGATGCGGGCGCCGTCCGGAGCGATCAGGTCGATCGGCGTGTCGTTGGCCAGCCGGTTGAGCTTGCCGGCATCCAGCCAGCGGTCGTCCTGCTGAAACAGGTGATGCAGGAGCGGCGCCAGCGGCAGCCGCTGGCCATCGACCACGATGCCCATGTCCAGATTGAACCAGCCACCTTCGGTTTCCTCGATCTCTGCGTCCCAGGTTTCCACTTCGCGGACGTAATGCCGGAAGCCGGGCGGGATGACGATACGCCAGCCGGATGCCTTCAGTGCCGGGATGGCGCCAGACATGAAGGCCGGCCAGTGGGCCTCGCTGGCCAGGCCGAGCAGCGTGCCCTTGGGCGCCGAAGTATTCAGATAGAGCTGATGGGACGAGGCGCGGATGAAACCGAGCGGACCGAGCGACTCCTTCATTGCCTTTTCGATCTCGGGCTTGCGCCTGACCCGCACCGTCTCTCCGGCTGGGGTGGCGACGAACTCGGCCGAGGTTTCGGCGTCCACGCCCAGCCCGTCGTATTCGAAGCCCAGCGTCGCATAGTCGAAGTGATGGCTGTTGGCCGGGTAGTCCCGGTAGCGGCTGATGCCAAAGACGCCCAGCGTACCCAGGGTCAGCACCGGCGTGGGCGCGCAATCCACCACATGGAGTTCGGCGGCGGCGGGCGGCGGCAACTCCGGCGCCAGTTCGGCCAGGGCGCCGGCCACGGCAGGGAGGTCGGCCTCGGCCAGTGGCGGGATGGTGAGCAGTTGCCGGGCCAGATGGCCGGGGTAGGGCAGGTTCAACGGGCCGAGCCGCTTGCTGGCCAGGTCCAGGTACCACAGCCGGTTCAAGGCCAGGACGTCGACCGGCGTGCCGTGGACGACCAGTTTGGGTTCGATCTGGTCATTGCTTGTGCGTTGCCAGTCCAGAACGCCGTCGAGCGCGTCGCCCGGCTGCAGGGCGGGATGGGGCGGTCTGGCCATGAGCAGGCGGCCGCTGGCCAGCATGCGTTGCAGGACATCCTCGCCCAGTTCGCCGCTCAGTGTGTAGGCGCGATAGGCATGGTCGCCGATCCGGCTGGCCCAGAGCATGCGCAGGATGGGCAGGTCTTCGTCGCGGACGAAGGCAGGCGGCTGCACGATTGCCCGCTCGACATTGATCCATTCCTTCAGGCCATTCAGCCGGCCGTCGGCATAGGCACGCGCCTTGGCGAAAGTGACGCCCCATTCGCCGTCATACTGTTTTTCCAGCAGGTAGTAGAGCGACTCCTTGTTGGGGGGCGCGCGCCGGCCGGCCTTCGCCGGGCTGCCCAGTCGCTGCCGGAAACCGTCCAGCCAGCGCAGCACCTCCGGGTTGACGCCTGTGTTCCTGGGTGCGGGCTTTTCGCCGATCAGTACCTTCAAAACGGCGGCGCTGTGTTTGCAAAACCAGCCGACCGGGCAGGAGCACTTGGCGCTGAGGTGGGCTTTGCCGTCCCGCGCCTGGGTCAGCGCGATATGAACGGCGTAGGGATGGCGCGCCGTGCCCTGGACTGTCGCGGCAACGATGCCGCCCGAAATTTCGAGGATGCGCACGACGCCCAGGTAATCGTCGGCGCGGGCCAGGTCGGGGGCGTTGAACCAGCGCCGGAGATCGCTTTCGTCGAAGGGGGGCATTTCGGAGGTTAGGGCCATGGCGCAATTTTACTGGCTGGGCCGTAGGCATGGGGGCGGAATCCCGCCAGTGGCCGGATCAATCGCCCGGCATGAAGGTTCAGGTGCCGCAGAAGGTGCGGAATTCCGCCATGAAGGCGCCAGATGCCGGCTCGGCGTATCTGGCGTTGGCCTGGTCCTCGTCGAAGGGCCGTTGCAGCGCATTCAGCAGGTGCTCGAACGGTGCCAGATCGCCTGCGTCCGTGGCGGCGGCCAGCGCTTCCTCGACGCGATGGTTGCGCGGGATCAGCCACGGATTGACCCGGCGCATCGCCTCGGCACGGGTCGCGGCGGTGGCGCCGGTATCCTCGGTGGCGCAGCGGCTGTGCCAGCGTTCCAGCCAGCGATCCAGTCCCGGTTGCCCGGTGAACAAGGCCCGAAGCGGCGCTTCGTTGCCGTCCGCCGCGTCGGCCAGCCGGCGCCAGGCAAGGGTGAAGTCGACTTGCTGCGCATGCAGCAGGTCCAGCCAGCTTTCGCCCAGTGCGGTGTCCACGCTGTCGCCATACTCGACCTGCCCGCGCAGCCCGAGCTTGGTGCGCAGCCCGGCCAGCCAGTACTGCCGATAGCGTTCGGGAAAGGCGTCGAGCACGTCGGTGGCCAGCGTGATCGCCCGACCTTCATGCGCGTCGATCAGCGGCAGCAGGGTCTCGGCCAGACGGGCCAGATTCCAGCGGGCGATGCGCGGCTGTTCCTCATAGGCGTAGCGTCCGCGTTCGTCGATGGAACTGAACACCGCGCGCGGATCGAAGGCCTCCATGAAGGCGCACGGGCCGTAGTCGATGGTCTCGCCGGGAATGCCCATGTTGTCGGTGTTCATCACGCCGTGGATGAAGCCGACGTGCAGCCACTGCGCGATCAGCGCGGCCTGACGCTCGGCCACGGCGCGCAGGAAGCCCAGATAGCGGCCCTCGTCGCCAACCAACTCAGGGTAATGACGGGCGATGGCGTAGTCGGCAAGCTGGCGTACCTGCTCCTCAGTGCCGTGAGTCGCAAAGTACTGGAAGGTGCCAACGCGCAAATGGCTCGCCGCCACCCGCGTGAGGATGGCGCCGGGTAGCAGACGCTCACGCCGGACCGACTCGCCGGTCGCGACCACGGCCAGCGCCCGGGTGGTGGGAATGCCCAGCGAGTGCATCGCCTCGCCGATCAGCACCTCGCGCAGCATCGGCCCCACTGCCGCCTTGCCGTCGCCGCTGCGGGA
>JARLJM010000165.1 GCA_031291185.1 Parasulfuritortus sp.
AGCAATGCCAGCGCCAGCATGAGGGGTGCCATGCTTATGGCAAACAGCGTCAGGGTGCGCTGACTCAGGCTCATTTCAATGGCCCCTCCTGCCCGTTCAGGCGGCTGGTACTGGATGGAATGTCCTTGTATGTTAGTACACTATTTCGGGTTCTGTTTCCTCTTGGCTTCAGTAACCGGGCCCGTTCAGGAGCCCTTCTTTCCCATGTCCAGTTGCAGCTGTTCCCGCGAGGACAGGGCGACGCGCATCGGGTCGACCTTCCAGATGTCGTTGCAGTAGTCGCGGATGGTGCGGTCGGACGAGAACTTGCCGCTGCGGGCGGTGTTCAGGATGGACATGCGGGCCCAGCTTTCCTTGTCGCGATAGGCCTCGCTGACCTGGCCCTGGCAGTCGACATAGCTCTGGTAGTCGGCGAGCAGCAGGTACGGGTCGTGGTAGAGCAGGTTGTCGATCAGGGGCCGGAACAGGTCGCGGTCCCCGCGCGAGAAACTGCCGTCACGGATCAGGTCGAGGACAGCCTTGAGTTCGTGGTTGTCGTGGTAGAGCGCGTGCGGGTGATAGCCATTGTTTTTCAGGTCGTGGACTTCCTGTGCGTTGAGGCCGAACAGGAAGAAGTTCTCTGGACCGGCCTCTTCGCGGATCTCGATATTGGCGCCGTCAAGCGTACCGATGGTCAGCGCGCCGTTCATCATGAACTTCATGTTTCCGGTACCGGAGGCTTCCTTGCCGGCGGTGGAAATCTGCTCTGACAGTTCGGCCGCCGGGTAGACCTTCTGTCCGGTGGTGACATTGAAGTTGGGCAGGAACACGACCTTCAGCCGGTCGCGCACATCGGGGTCGCGGTTGACCACGTCACCCACGGCGGTGATCAGCCGGATCATCAGCTTGGCCATGCGGTAGCCGGGCGCGGCCTTGCCGCCGAAGATGAAGGTGCGCGGCGTCATGTCGATGTCCGGATTGTTCTTGATCCGGTGGTAGAGCGCGACGATGTGCAGCACATTGAGGTGCTGGCGCTTGTATTCGTGGATTCGCTTGACCTGGACGTCGAACAGGCTTTCCGGATCGATGGCAATGCCGATCCGACGGCGCAGATAGCCGGCGAATTCTTCCTTGACCGCCCGCTTGATGTAGCGCCATTCGCTGCGGAAGGCCGGGTCATCCGCATAGGTTTCAAGTTTGCGCAACTGGTCCAGGTCGCTGACCCAGCCGTCGCCGATGGCATCGCTCATCAGGCTGGCCAGGCGCGGGTTGGCCAGGGCCAGGAAGCGGCGAGGGGTAACGCCATTGGTCTTGTTGCTGAATTTTTCCGGCGAAAGGGCGTGGAAATCGGCCAGCACATCGGCCTTGAGCAGGTCGGTATGCAGTGCGGCGACGCCGTTGATGGCGTGACTGCCGACGCAGGCCAGGTTGGCCATGCGCACGTAGCGTTCGCCGTGTTCGTTGATCAGCGACAGGCGCTCCAGTCGGCCGTGGTCACCCAGGAAGCGGAGACGGACCTCGTCCAGGAAACGGGCGTTGATCTCGTGGATGATTTCCATGTGGCGCGGCAGCACGCGGGCGAACAGGTGTACCGGCCACTGTTCCAGCGCTTCCGGCAGCAGGGTGTGGTTGGTGTAGGCGAAGGTCTTGCGGGTGATGGCCCAGGCATCGTCCCACTCCATGTCGTTCTCGTCGACCAGGAGGCGCATCAGTTCGGCGATGGACACGGCCGGATGGGTATCGTTGAGCTGGACGGCGTACTTCTCGTGGAATTTCGCCAGCGGGATGCCCTGGCCGCGCATGATACGCATCATGTCCTGCAGTGAGCAGGAGACGAAGAAGTACTGCTGCTGCAGGCGCAGTTCCTTGCCCTGGATCTGCTCGTCGTTGGGATAAAGCACCTTGGTGATGTTTTCCGACACCACCTTCTTGTTCACCGCACCCCAGTAGTCGCCCCGGTTGAAGGTGGACAGGTCGAACGATTCCGGCGCCTCCGCGCGCCACAGGCGCAGGGTGTTGGCAGTGTTGTTGTGATAGCCGAGGATGGGGGTGTCGAAGGGGGTGCCGATGACGGTCAGGGAGGGAATCCACTGTGCCCGGTGCCGTCCTTCGCGGTCGAAAAAATGATGAGTGTGACCAGCCAGCTTGACCTCCACCGCCCATTCCGGACGGGGCAGTTCCCAGGGGTTGCCGTTGCGCAGCCATTTGTCGGTCAGTTCGACCTGTTCGCCATCGACGATGTCCTGGGCGAAGATGCCGAATTCATAACGGATGCCATAGCCCAGCGACGGGATTTCCATGGTCGCCATGGAGTCCAGGAAACAGGCCGCGAGCCGGCCCAGACCGCCGTTGCCGAGTCCGGGTTCTTCTTCCTGGCCAAGGATTTCCTCGAAATTCAGGCCCAGTTCGCGCATCGCCAGACGGGCCTCATCGTAGATGCCGAGGTTGAGCAGGTTGTTGCCCAGGTGCGGGCCGAGCAGGAATTCGGCCGAGAAATAGGCCACGGTACGGGCCTGGGTGGTGGTGTAGGTCTCGGCGGTACTGATCCAGCGATGCAACAGGCGGTCGCGGACCGTATAGGCCAGGGCCATGTAATAGTCGTTCTTGGTCGCCAGGGCGGGAAATTTGCCCTGGTAATAGAACAGGTTGTCCAGGAAGGCGCGTTTCAGGGCTTCCTTGGACAGGCCGGTGCGGTCGTCTTCGTTCGAGTCGCGGCGGGAGGTGTTGGTCACGGCAGTATCCATCTCTTCAAAACCTATCTTCGTAAATCCAGTGTGTAGGGATATTCACCCGGCAACTCTTCGTTCGGCGGGGCCATGGGGCCGACCATCGTGCCACCCGGCAAAAAGGCGGACAGCGCGCCGACCCATGGCGGGGGAGCATAGTAACCGATGTTGTGGCCCATGTTCTGATAGCGGCTGTGGCGGCGTGATTCCGCCTCGTAGGCGTTGACCGGAAACTGGTCGTAACTGCGTCCACCCGGATGCGAGACATGATAGGTGCAGCCGGTGATGGCGCGGTTGTTCCAGAGGTCGATCAGGTCGAATACCAGTGGCGTATGCGGGGCGATGTTGGGATGCAGCGCCGAGGGCGGCTGCCAGGCCCGGTAGCGTACGCCGGCCACATATTCGCCATGCACGCCGGTGTTTTTCAGCGGCACCCGGCGACCATTGCAGGCCACGGCATAGCGGCCTTCGGTGAGGCCGGTGACCTTGACCTGGACCCGCTCCAGCGAGGAATCGACGAAGCGGGAGGTGCCGGCACGGGTGTTTTCTTCGCCCAGTACCGGCCAGGGTTCGATGGCGGCGCGCAATTCCAGTTCGATGCCGCCGAGGGCCTGGGTGCCATGGCGCGGGAAGCGGAATTCCAGAAAGGGCGCGAACCAGTCGGCCTGAAACGGGAAGCCGGCGTCGTTCAGTTCGGCCACGACTTCCTTGATGTCTTCCCAGAGATAGTGCGGCAGCATCCAGCGGTCGTGCAGCGCGGTGCCCCAGCGCACCAGCGGCTTGTCGTAGGGCGTTACCCAGAAGCGCGCGACCAGCGCACGCAGCAGCAGCATCTGGGCCAGCGACATGCGGGCATGGGGCGGCATCTCGAAGGCGCGGAATTCGAGCAGACCCTGACGTCCGGACGTGCTGTCCGGCGAATAGAGCTTGTCGATGCAGAACTCCGATCGATGGGTGTTGCCAGTCAGATCGGTGAGCAGGTTGCGGAACAGCCGGTCGACCAGCCAGGGCTGGGTTGTGCCGCCGAACGGAACCTGTTTGAAGGCGATCTCCAGTTCGTACATGGCCTCCGGTTTGCCCTCGTCGACGCGCGGCGCCTGGCTGGTCGGGCCGACGAACAGCCCGGAGAACAGGTAGGACAGGGCAGGGTGGTGCTGCCAGTAGGTGACCAGGCTCTTGAGCAGGTCGGGCCGGCGCAGGAACGGGCTGTCGGCCGGGGTGATGCCGCCCAGGGTGATGTGGTTGCCGCCGCCGGTGCCGGTATGACGGCCGTCGAGCATGAACTTCTCGGTGCCCAGCCTGGACAGCCTGGCTTCTTCATAGAGTACCTCGGTGCGCTCGACCAGCTCCTTCCAGGTCCGGGACGGATGGATGTTGACCTCGATCACGCCCGGGTCCGGCGTGACCAGCAGCTTTTCCAGACGGCCGTCCGAGGGCGGGGCGTAGCCTTCCAGCGCGACAGGGAGCTTGAGTGCGGCGGCCGTCCGCTCGATTGCGGTGATCAGTTCAAGCGCGTGTTCCAGTCGTGACAGCGGCGGCAGGAAGACGTGCAGGCAGCCACCCCGCGCTTCGATGCTGACCGCGGTATGGGGCACGGCGATCTGGCTTCGTGGCCGGTCGGCGACCGGCTGCGGGTGAATTTCAACATGCGCCTGCGTGGCGGGCTCGATACGGGAATAGCGTGCCGCCACCTCGCCGTGGAAATCGGCCAGCGGGACATGGGCTTCGAACGGGTCGGTCTCGCCCACCCATTCCACCTCGTCCTCGGCGCTCCAGGGCAGGGACTGCAAGGGCAGGCGCAGGCCGACCGGCGAGTCGCCAGGGGCCAGGTAGAGTCGCTCGCGGCGGAACGTCCAGGGTGCGGAGTACCAGCCGTTCGCGGCCCAGTTCCAGCCCAGCGGCAGGACGTAGCCGGCCGGCGTATCGAGCCCGCGCGACAACTTGTCGGCCAGGGTCTTGCGTTCTTGTCCGTCCTTCAGATCGGCGTCGGCAAGATCGAGGTTGTCCGGCAGTTCGGCCTCTTTCGACAGGTAATGCATGGCATCTTCATAGGCCGGGATGACGTAACGGCTGGCCAGGCCGAGGTGTCGGGCCAGTGTCTCGGCGAAACGATGGGCATCGATTTCGGTGTGGCCGTAGTCCCAGTAGGCGGCGGCCAGCAGGCTGTCGTCCTGCCAGACCGGAACGCCGTCCTTGCGCCAGAAGATGCCCAGCGCCCAGCGTGGCAGGGGCTCGCCCGGGTACCATTTGCCCTGGGCGGTATGGAGCAGGGCACCGGGCGCGAAGCGTTCCTTCAACCGGCGGGTCAGCACTTCGGCCCGTTCCCGCTTGTGCTCGCCCAAGGCGGCGATGGTCCATTCCGGGGCGTCCATGTCGTCGACCGAGACGAAAGTCGGTTCGCCGCCCTGGGTCAGCCGGACATCCATCTGTTCGAGCTTTTCATCCACCATCTGGCCCAGGGCCTGGATGTGCAGCCATTGCTCGTCGCTGTACGGCTTGGTGACGCGCGGGTCCTCCCTGAACCGGGTGACGGTGTTGCTGAATTCGAATTCCACTTCGCACTCGTCAGTCATGCCTTCGATCGGTGCGGCGCTGCTCGGGTGCGGCGTGCAGGCGAGCGGAATGTGCCCCTCGCTGGCGAACAGCCCGGATGTGGGGTCGAGCCCGATCCAGCCGGCACCGGGTACGTAGACCTCGGCCCAGGCGTGCAGGTCGGTGAAGTCCTTTTCCGGGCCGGACGGGCCGTCGAGCGATTTCTCGTCCGGGGCGAGCTGGACCAGGTAGCCGGACACGAAGCGCGCCGCCAGGCCCAGGTGGCGCAGCACCTGAACAAGCAACCAGCCGCTGTCGCGGCAGGAGCCGAGTGCCTTGTCCAGTGTTTCCTCGCAGGTTTGCACGCCCGGTTCCAGGCGGACCGTATAGCCGATGGCGCGCTGCAGCCGCTGGTTCAATTCGACCAGAAAGTCCACTGTGCGCTTGGGAGTCCGGTTGATCTGCTTCAGCCAGGCATCGAGCAGCGGGCCGTTTTCGTCCGCCTCAAGATAGGGCGCGAGTTCCTTTTTTAGTGCATCGGGGTAGACGAACGGCCATTCTTCGGCCTCGGGCTCGATGAAGAAATCGAACGGGTTGATCACCGTCATGTCGGCGATCACCTCCACGTCCACCAGCAGTTCGCGGGACTTCTCGGGGAAAACCAGCCGGGCCAGCCAGTTGCCGAATGGGTCCTGCTGCCAGTTGATGAAGTGTTGCTCGGGCCGGATCTTCAGGCTGTAGGATACGATCGGTGTGCGGCTATGGGCCGCCGGGCGCAGGCGGACGACATGCGGACTCAGTTCGACCGGGCGGTCGAATTTGTAATGCGTGGTGTGCCGGATGGCGATATGGATCGACATGTCTTCTCATGGTGGCGAGTACAGGCCCTAAGCTGCAAGAACCATGCCGACTGTCGTGATGGAACCGGCTCGGCCGCGAGCCGGGATCAGGCTTCGGGCGTCTTGCCCGGGAAGTTGTAGATCCGGTGTTCGTCGCTGCTCGCTTCCTCGGTCTCCCAGGGGAAGTGCGGCAAACTCTGCAAGGCCATGAGCAGGCCCTGGTTCCACTGCTCGGAAAGCTGCCGGGCAAAGGTATCGTCTTCGGTCAGATAGCAGCGGCGGCCGGTGCTCAGGCTGTTGCGTTCATAGAGCAGCAATTCCACCGGATGGCCAACGGTGACGTTGCTGCGAACCGTGGAGTTCATCGACACCAGGGCGCACCGGGCCGCCCGTTCCAGCGATATGTCACGCTTGATGACCCGGTCCAGAATCGGTTTGCCGTATTTGATCTCGCCGATTTGCAGGAAAGGATGCTCGGGCGATTCGTGTATGTAGTTGCCCTGCGGGTAGACCATGAAGATTTCCGGCGCTTCGGCCCCGACCTGGCCGCCGAGGATGAAGGTCGCCTCGAAATTGGTGGTGGCCGTGTCCCGTTCGACCTGCTGCTTCTGGATCATGGTGCTGACGATGCCCAGATAGTCGGCCGCCTCCTGCATGGTTTTGACGGTGGTCAGATTGGGCACCAGACCATTGGGTACGTCGGCGTTGAGTTTCTTGACCACGGCCTGGGTGGTGGCCAGGTTGCCGGCCGACAGCAGGACGAAGAAACGCTCGCCAGGCCAGGAGAACGTATGCATCTTGGAATAGGTGCCGACATTGTCGGTGCCCGCGTTGGTACGGGAATCGGAGCAGAACACGATTCCATCCTTGACGTTGATGGCGAGGCAGTAAGTCATTTTCCTGAATCCAGACCGAATGTATTTTACAAATCTAACCACAGATAGCAGTCGTGATAAACCAGAAAATCATTCGGCCATGATTCGGGTGAATAAAAAGTGATTTACCCATTCCCGTCGAACGGGAGTATTTGGGACAATGCCCGGATGAACGAAGACACGGTACAAACCATCATTGCTGATCTGGCCGAAAAGGGCTGGTGCGTGCTGCCGGATTTTATGGACCCTGCGACCGTGGCGGATTTGCGCACGGAATGTCTGGCCCGACACGCCGCAGGCGGTTTTCATCGAGCCGGGGTCGGGGCGGGCCGGGCCGAGGTGGTCTCGGAGATCCGGAGCGATGTCATCCTGTGGCTGGAGCCGGAAGATACGCATCCAGCCATCCGGCGCTACCTGGCCGCCACAGAGGCTCTCCGGCAGCGGGTCAATCAGGAATTTTTCCTTGGCCTGAACGAGCTGGAATCGCATTTCGCGGTCTACTCGACTGGCGCCGGCTACAAGAAACATCTCGACCGGTTCCGGGAGGATGATCGTCGGGCCCTGACCGCGATCGTTTACCTGAACGACCGGTGGACCGAGGCCGATGGCGGGCAGTTGCGACTATGGGTTGAGCCCTCTGGCGAGGGTGAAAGCATCGATATCCAGCCAACAGGTGGGACGCTGGTGACCTTTCTGTCAGAGCTGTACTGGCACGAGGTCCAGCCCGCAATGCGACAGCGCCTGGCTTTGACCGGGTGGTTCAAGCGGCGCTAGACATCGTCTCCGACGAAGGGGTTGGTCCTGCGCTCCCAGCCGAATGTGGAGGTCGTGCCATGGCCCGGCACGAAGGTGACCGCATCACCCAGCGGCCATAGCTTGCCGCGAATCGAGCGGATCAAGGCGGCATGGTTGCCGCGTTCGAAGTCGGTGCGGCCGATCGAACCCTTGAACAGCACATCGCCGACAAACGCAATCTGATCCTCACGCTGAAAGAACACCACATGACCCGGGGTGTGACCGGGGCAGTGCAGCACCTCGAGCCGGATCTCGCCAACCGTGACCGTGTCGCCATCGGCCAGCCAGTGTTGCGGCCGGAAAGATTCGGTACGGGGAAAGCCGAACAGGGCGCATTGCTCGGGCAGGGCGTCGAGCAGGAAGGCGTCATCCTCGTGCGGGCCTTCGATCGGAATGCCCAGTCGTTGGGATAGCACTCCAGCCGCGCCGACGTGATCGAGGTGGCCGTGAGTGAGCAGCAGCCGGTCCAGGGTCAGGCCGTGTTCTGCGACCGCGGCGAGCAGTCGGTCCGGTTCGCCGCCCGGGTCGACCAGCGCCGCTTTACCGGTGTCTTCGCACCAGATCAGCGAGCAGTTCTGCTGGAACGGCGTGACCGGGATGATTTCGAATTTCATGGTTGTGCGGCGACAGGGACTCAGGCCATGACGGGATAGTCGGTATAGCCCTTCTCGTTGCCGCCGTAGAACGTGGCCGGGTCGGCGGCATTGAGTGCGGCGCCGGCCTTGAATCGCGCGACCAGGTCCGGGTTGCCGATGAAGGGAACACCAAAGGCGACCAAGTCCGCTTCGCGGTTCTTGACGGCGGCGTTGGCGCTATCGCGGTCGTAGCCGTGGTTGGTCATGTAGATGCCTTTCCAGAGTGTGCGCAGCGTCCTGGGGTCGAAGTAGGGACCAGCCGCACCGGGCGCAGTGATGCCCATGTTGGCGACATGCAGGTAAGCCAGGCCGAAGGCATTGAGCCGTTCCACGACGTAACTGAAGGTGGCTTCGGGATCGGAGTCGCGCATGTCGTTGGCAGGCTGGATCGGCGACAGCCGGACGCCGACCCGGTCGGCGCCTTCCGCCGCACAGACGGCTTCCAGCACTTCGATCAGCAGGCGGCTGCGGTTTTCCAGGCTGCCGCCGTAGGCGTCGGCGCGCTGATTGCTGCCGTCGCGGAGAAACTCGTCGAGCAGATAGCCGTTGGCGGCATGGACTTCGACGCCGTCAAAGCCGCAGGCCATGGCGTTCTGGGCCGCGATCTGATACTGCTTCACGATCGCGGGCAGTTCGCTGAGTTCCAGCGCACGCGGGGTGACGAAGGGCTGCATGCCCTGATCGGTTGGCGCTTCGCCGACCGGCTTGATGGCGGAGGGGGCGACCGGCAGACCGCCATCGGGTTGCAGGCTGGGGTGGGAGATGCGGCCGACGTGCCAGAGCTGGCAGACGATGTGGCCGCCCATCTCATGCACGGCCTGGGTGACGCGGGCCCAGCCGGCCATCTGCTCGCCGTTCCAGATGCCGGGGGTGTTGGGGTAGCCGATGCCTTGCGGCGAAATGCAGGTGGCTTCAGAGATGATCAGGCCGGCGGAGGCGCGCTGGGCGTAGTACCTGGCCATCAGTTCGGTCGGTACGTTGCCCTGGCCTGCGCGGCAACGGGTCAGCGGGGCCATGACCACCCGGTTGCTGGCACGGTAGGGGCCCATCTGCAAAGAAGAAAAAAGATCGCTCATGTCGTTTCCTGCTGTTTTGAATTGAAAAAAGGCTTGCGCCGATTTGGTGACTGTCGTGCCGATACGATAGCCTAGTCGCTGTCGAATACCTGCTTAAATCTCGCTTATGAATTCGCCTGACGCCTTGTTCTGCCTGTCGACCCACTGCCCGCATTGTCCAGCCATGTTGCTAATTCTGTCCGATATGGTCAAGCAGGGAGAACTGGGCCGCCTGGACATCGTCAATCTGGAGGCGCGTCCAGAGATCGCGAAGGAGTGGGACGTCCGCTCGGTGCCGTGGGTGCGGATCGGCATGTTCGAACTGACCGGGCTGCACGGCCGTGAACAACTCCGGCTTCTGATCGAACGGGCCGCCAGCCCGACCGGCATGGCCGATCATTTCCACGATCTGCTCCGCGACGGCGAACTGGCCCAGGTGCTGGACCAGATCAGGCGCGACCCCGGCAACCTGGCCGCCTTGTTGCCTATCGTGGCCAACCCTGAGGCCAGCATTAACGTTCGCATCGGCGCTGGCGTGGTGTTCGAGGAGTTCAGCGGTCATCCGGCCATGCAGGCGTTGGCAATGCCTCTGGGTGAATTGACTGAACATGCCGATGCCCGGGTCCGGGCCGATGCCTGCCACTATCTCGGGATGACCGGAACGGGAGAAGCCCGGATCTGGCTGACCCGCAGGTTGCAGGATGAGGATGCCAATGTCAGGGAGATTGCGGCAGAAAGCCTGGAAGCGCTACAGACTGCTATTGGCGATTAAAAAACCCAGCTGACCGGTGGTCAGCTGGGTTTGATCGAACGTCTCCGGCAGACGGGCAGGTCGCCCGCTCCGCGAAACGAATTACTTCTTCTTGCTGGCCTTCTTGGCAGCGACCTTGTCTTTGAATGCCTTGCCGGGCTTGAAGGCGGGGACGGTCGTGGCAGCAATCTTGATGACTTCGCCGGTTTTGGGGTTCTTGCCATTACGGGCGGCGCGCTTGCGGGCTTCGAAGGTGCCGAAGCCGATCACGGCGACGCTGTCGCTCTTGGCAACGGTTTCGCTGATGACTTCCAGCACGGCTTCGACGGCACGGCCGGCGGCGGCCTTGGTCATTTCGGTCTTGGCGGCAACAGCATCAATCAGTTCGGATTTGTTCATGGTGTCTCCTTGGGGTGGGTGAAAAGCCGCGTAATCGTAGCAAACTCAGGCGGTGACATGCATCAGAAATAATTTACTAGTGAGGGAATATTTTTTCCAGTCGTTGCGATTTAGGCTAATCGGATCGTTTTTCTCCTGACAGATCGTCCAGTTCGGCCTGGCTCAGGCAGCGCCCCGGCAGGGGGATCAGGCCCGGTACCCGTGCCTGATAGCGTCGATAGGCATCGCCGAACAGGGCCACCAGCTTGCGTTCTTCCAGCCGGCTGCCGATAGCCAGATAGAGCGTAATGGTAATGGTTGCCGCCAGCCAGCCAGCATTCAGGTCGCGGGTCCAGAGATAGAGCAGGCCCAGGCTGTACCAGGGGTGGCGGACACAGCGGTGCAGGGGCGACAGGATCAGGGTCTCGCGATAGGCCGCGTGCGGATCATGCTGGCGCCACTGGCGCAGGCCGAGGAAATCCATGCCGTCGTACCAGCGCATGCTCCAGATAAAGCCGGCTACGGTGACCAGCAGCGCGGGCCAGGCAATCAAGGCCGGCCAATGCCAGAGCGGCGGGCCCGGGTAGAGCCAGGTCAGGGCCAGCGGCGGCAGCGACAACAAGGTAGCCTGGAGGTTGTAGAACAGGCGGTAACCGGCTTCCAGCACCGGCCAGCGCCGGATCAGCCGCTGTTTCATCCCGTTTCCGGCGACCCAGGAATGGATCAGTCCGTACAGCGTCCAGGCCAGGACGATGGCTGCGAGGTGGATTGTGCTGTTCACGATTCCTGATGTTCCAGCTGGTAGCCCGCGCCGGCGTCTTCGCCCAGCACATTGACCAGATAGGGCATCACAGTGGTCAGCTGGTCGGCCAGTTGCCAGGGCGGATTGGCGATGTACAGGCCGCTGCCGTGCATGCCGAAGCCTTCGGGATCGGGGCTGCGGATGGTCAGCGAGACATGCAGCCAGGAACTCGCCGGTATCCGCTTCAGACGGTCCGGAAACTCCCGCGATTCCTCGCGCTGCAGCTTCGGATACCACACCGCATAGGTGCCGGTGGCGAAGCGGGTGAGCGATTCCTTCACCGCGCGCGGTACCCGCTTGTAATCGTCCTTGATCTCGTAGGAGGGGTCGATCAGTACCACCCCGCGACGGGGTTGGGGCGGCAGCACCGATTTCAGACCGTCGAAGCCATCCATGGCCTCCACCTTGATGTGGTGGCTGTGTTCGGAGAAGGTGCTGCGTAGCATCTGGACATCGGTCGAATGCAGCTCGAACAGCCGCAGCTGATCGTCTCTGCGCATGATCTGGCGGGCCAGCCAGGGCGAGCCGGGGTAGAGCCGCAACTTGCCGTCGTTGTTCAGCTTGCGCACCTGGGCAACATAATCGGCCAGCGGCTCGGGCAGATCGTCGCGGGTCCAGAGCCGGTTGATACCGGACTCGAACTCTCCCGTCTTGCGGGCGTAATCGGAATACAGGTCGTAGATGCCGGCGCCGGCGTGGCTGTCCACATACCACCAGGGTTTGTCCTTCTTGTTCATGTGGCGCAGCATGGCCACCAGCAGGCAGTGCTTGAGGACATCGGCATGGTTGCCGGCATGAAAGGCGTGTCGGTAGCTGAGCATGGGGCTGGTTCGTAAGTATCAGTCCGTCATTCTAGGCGGTTTCCGGGCCGGGAATTCAGTTAGACTTGCCGCCGATTTCATAGCAGGGGCGGGGTGGTTATGGGCAAGATCATTCTTCGGGGGTTCATCATTGCATTGGTGGGACTGGTGCTGCTGGCAGCGGCGTGGACCTGGGTCACCCTGAACTGGACCTATTCGGAAGGCGAACGCGCCGGCTACATCCAGAAGTTTTCCCGCAAGGGCTGGCTGTGCAAGACCTGGGAAGGCGAGGTTGCCATGGTGACCATGCCGGGTGCCATTCCTGAAAAATTCGAATTCAGCGTGCGCGACGACGCCGTCGCCGCGCGTATCAACGCCCTGGCCGGCAACCGGATGGTGTTGCACTACCAGCAGCACAAATTCGTGCCCTCAAGCTGTTTCGCGGAGACGGAATACTTTGTGGTCGACGTGCAGCCGGTTGTCGACAACGCCGGAATTCCGCAACAGCGACCGGTAAGTCCGATGCCGCAACTGCCTGGAACGGCGATGCCTTCGCTGCCCGGTCAGTCGATGCCTACGACGCGATAAACTTCAGCGATACCGAGTTGAGGCAATAACGCTGCCGGGTCGGCGGCGGGCCGTCGTCGAAGACGTGGCCCAGGTGGCCGTCGCAACGGGCGCAGCGAATCTCGGTCCGGATCATGCCGTGGCCGATGTCCCGGATCTCGCGGATGTGGGCCGGGTCGTAAGGCGCGTAGAAGCTGGGCCAGCCGGTGCCGGATTCGAACTTGGCGGTCGACTGGAACAGGGGTAGACCGCACAACCGGCAGGCGAACACGCCTTCCCGTTTTTCCTTCAACAGACCGCCGCAGAAGGGCGGTTCCGTGCCCTGATACAAGATGACGCGACGTTCTTCTTCGCTCAGATCGGCTTCCAGCCGGGCGCGTTCTTCCGGGCTGGGCGGGGTCAAGTCATGGGTATTGTTCATGGGTTGCTCCTCTGTGCTAACAAGCATAGCAGGAGTCGGTCACTCCTCCCGGGTTTGGCCGTTGCGCCGGTGTCGGATTTACTTGTTTACCTTGTTTGCCACATAGGCGACGAACTCATCGACGCTTCCATCCCGACAGGCAAACTTGTCGGTGCAGGCACGGAATCGGGTCATGCTGCGTTTCCTTGCAGAGCTTGGTGTAGCAATACGGCGACGTGGATGGGTTTTCGGCCGGTGCCATCCTCGATCTGGTGCCGGCAGGAAAAACCGTCCGCGATGATCGGCGCGTCAGGTTCGGCTGCCCGTACGGCCGGAAGCAGGGCCAGTTCGGCCATTTGCAACGAGGCTTGGTGGTGTTCGGCTTCGAGGCCGAAACTGCCGGCCATGCCGCAGCAACTGGCCTCCACCAGTTCGAATTCGAAGCCGGGTATCCAGCTCAGCACCTTGCGTACCGATTTCATGGCGCCAAACGCCTTCTGGTGGCAATGGCCATGAAGCAGGGCCTTGGAGGTGCCGATGGCCTTGAGCGGCAGGCGCATGCCCTTGTTGTAGGCCTGGAGCAGAAACTCCTCGAACAGGAAGGCCTGCTTGGCAAGGGGCTGGACCTCAGCGCCCAGGCCCAGGCTGTAGAACTCATCGCGCAGGGCCAGCAGGCAGGACGGCTCCAGACCGACGACGGGCAGGCCAGCCTGCAAGGCGGGCGTCAGGCCGGCCATCACCCGTTTTGCCTCGGCGCGGGCCGCATCGACCATGCCGGCGGAGAGGTAGGTGCGGCCGCAGCAGAGCGGCCGGTTGGGGTCCGTATCACCCTCAGCAGGCCGCGCCACGCGGACCCGGAAGCCGGCCGCGGACAGCACCGCCTCGGCGGCACGGGCCACGTCCGGTTCGAAGTAATGGGTGAAGGTGTCCACGAACAGGACGACTTCACCCCGCTCGGCGGTTGTTTCGGTTTCGGTTGGGCAGAATGAGGTCGATGCGGGTTCGGGGATAGGCCGGCGCGCGGTAATGCCCAGACTGACTTCACCCAGCCGGGCTAGCCAGGGCAAGTGGTTACGGTACCGAATCAGCCGGGCGAGGAGGGCACGGTGGCCGTTCAGCCAGCGAGGCAGGCCGGCGAACAACCGGGTACGTAACGGAATGCCCAGCCGCTCGTTGCGCTGGGCCAGGTATTCGGTCTTGATCAGGGTCATGTCCACGGCGCTGGGGCATTCCTTCTTGCAGCCCTTGCAGGACACGCACAGGTCCATGGTCTCGGCCAGTTGATCGCTGGCGAACGGATCGTCGCCCATCTCACCGTTGAGCGCGGCCTTGAATGCTGCCACGCGGGCCTGGGTGGAGTGGGCTACGTCGCCGGTGATGCGGAAACTTGGGCACATCACGCCCTTGCCTTCGCGTTGGCACTGATGGTTGTTCATGCAGACCGCCACGGCCTTGGCGTAGTTGCCGCCGGTGGCGGGGATGCCGGCATAGGCATCGCCGACGCCATAGGTGTCGTAGGCGGACCAGTCGAGATGAGTTTTCATGAATGAGTGAGTAGCAAGGCGGGTGCCAGAGGTGTGAAACGGCATGGCTATGCGGGTTATCGGCGACCATGTCGACGGCCTGGTCTGTCGTGAACCGGACAAATCGCAAAGTTTGTGGCGGCAAACCAGCGTCATAATATTGGCGTAGGGGCGAACAAAATAAAATTTCCCGAATCGAATAGCCAATTATCAAAGGAGTTTCGGTATGGTCCAACGCACGGTATCCCGGTTGATTCCCGCTATCGAAGTCACCGAAGGCGCGGGCGTCACGGTGCATCGCACCATTGGCACCCCGGCCCTGAAAAGCCTTGATCCCTTCCTGATGCTGGACCACTTCGGCAGCGAAGACCCGGATGATTACATCGCCGGTTTTCCGGATCACCCGCATCGGGGCTTCATTACCTTTACCTACATGCTGGACGGTCATATGGAACACCGCGACAGCATGGGCAACCGGGGCGATCTGCGGGCCGGAGGGGCGCAATGGATGAAGGCGGCCAGCGGCGTGATTCATTCTGAAATGCCGAAGCAGACTCAGGGCCGCATGCGTGGATTCCAGCTCTGGATCAATCTCCCGGCTACGGAAAAGATGTCCGATCCGGCCTATCAGGAGTTTTCACCTGAGGCGATCCCGGAAGTGCAAGAGGCGGGCCGGCGGGTTCGCTTGCTGGCCGGCGAGTATGCCGGGCAACGGGGTGTGGTGGACGATCCGAATACCGATGTCCGCTATCTGGATGTTGCGCTCGATGCCAACGTAGCCTTCAGTCTGCCATTGCCTGTCGGTCAGGTGGCCTTTCTGTACGTCTACGAAGGAAACGCCAGGGTCGGCGCCACCGCGTTGCCACGGCACCATCTGGCAGTGCTCGCCGAAGGCGATGCGGTTGAACTGCTTGCCGGAGCGGAAGGCGCCCGTTTCATCCTGGTGGCAGGGCATCCGTTGAAGGAACCGGTCGTCCAATACGGCCCGTTCGTGATGAATACACGGGAAGAGATCGAACAGGCCTTCGCCGACTACCGGGAGGGCCGGCTGGTCCGGAAAAAGGCGGCCATGACCGGGGCCTGAGCGGTATCACGATGAAATATTCATGAAAACGTAATAAACGAGTGTCCTCACATTGGTATTTTCTCAGGCTTTAGCAACATGACATGAAAGCCAATGATGGATACGCGGCATATTCTTGAATCCAAGAAGAAACAGATCGAGACGAGCTTGAACGGTCTGTTCGAAGAAGTGATGACGGCAATGGGCCGTTCAGTCAAATGCCTGGTCAAGCTGGACGAAGGTGTGTGCCAGTCGCTGATGCGACTGGAAGCCACCCTGAATGAAAAGCGTCGCCTGCTGGAGCAGGACTGTCTGGTCGCCATCGCCTCGCAACAGCCGGTGGCCAGCGACCTGCGCGACATCGTGGCTGATATGCGGATCGCCTATGAACTGGCGCGCATGGGTGACTACGCCAGCGATATCGCGGCCAGCATCATGGAAATGGACGGGACACGGATTGAACCCCTTGGTCTGCTCGATATCCAGATCATGGCCGGTCATTGCGAGCAGATGGCGCACAACGTCATGCGTGCCCACCAGACGGCTGACGTCGAACTGGCGCGCCGGGTGATCAGTTCGGACGACGAACTGGACGTCCATCTGAGGAAGATGATCATCGCGCTGATGGATGCGATGCGCGCTGACCCTGCCAACGTCCACAACGGTTCGCGCATGCTCTGGATCGCGCACAACCTGGAACGCTACGGCGACCGGACCACCAATATCGCCGAGCAGGTCATCTTCCGCGTTGAAGGTTGATCCCGAGGCTAGTCGAACAGACTGTCCACATCCTCCTGACTGATCTGTTCGGCGGCGTTGATCTGGGGGCCGGACAGCAGGCCGGCATCCGGCTCGGCTTCCAGCAACAGGTGGGCGAGGCTGTCTTCCATCCGCTGCACCGTGTCGAGCAGCTTGTTGACCACCTGCCCCACCAGATCCTGAAAGGCCTGTGCCTGGATCACTTCGGTGAGCTGGCTACCGGCACTGGCGTGTTCGGCCTGGAGCCGGGTCAGAAAATCGCTGAGCCGAGGCGAGCGGGTCAGCCTGGCCAAAGCCTTGGCTTCTGCCCGTTGTGCACTGAGCATGTCGCCGATGGTTTCTGCCGCATTCAGGGTCTGGCTGGCGGCCTGTTCGGTCAGGCTGGCGATGTAGCGCAGCCGGTCCCGGGTATTGGTCACCAGTTGCGCCTGAGGTAGCGGCTCCTGGCCGATATCGCGCAGTGCGGCGCGCAAATCGTCCACCATTTCGATCAGGTCGTCGCGGCGAATCCCGTGTTCACTCATGTCGTGTTTTCCGGCTTTTGTTGGGCGTACCGACTATTGTGGCGAGGATTCTCGCGGCGTCAATCAGATCAGCTGTGGCGCCCGCCTGAACGATGCCCGCTGCTGGGACGTCCGCCCGATATTTCGCCGCCGGGACGGGCCTTTGGGCGGGCCGGGCCGGGCTTGGACGGACCGGGTTTTGCGGGGCCTGGTTTTGCTTGGGCCGACCTGGGTTTGGCCGGGCTGCTGGTTGAACGGGGCTGGCCTCGGCCGCTTCGCTGGCCCTGATGGTCCTGACTGCGCATCTGGATCGGCTGCGCCCTGGCATTGGGGTCCGGCTCGAAGCCGGGGATGATCTCCCTGGGCAGGCTGCGCTTGATCAGTCGCTCGATGCCTTTTAGATAATCGAATTCGTCCACGCAGACCAGCGAGGTGGCTTCGCCGTCCGCTCCAGCGCGGCCGGTGCGGCCGATGCGGTGGACATAGTCTTCGGAGATGTTGGGTAGCTCGTAGTTGACGACATGGGGCAGTTCGCTGATGTCGATGCCGCGGGCCGCGATGTCGGTGGCAACCAGCACCTGCAGCTTGCCGCTCTTGAACTCGGCCAGCGCGCGGGTGCGGGCGCCCTGGCTCTTGTTGCCGTGAATGGCCAGGGCGGGGATGTCATCCTTGCCCAGTTGTTCGGCCAGCCGGTTGGCGCCGTGTTTGGTGCGGGTGAAGACCAGCACCTGGTACCACTGGTGGGTCTTGATCAGGTGGGTAAGCACTTGGCGCTTCTGGTCCCGGTTCACTTCGTAGACTTTCTGGGCGATGTTCTCGGCCGTGGCATTGCGGCGGGCGACTTCGATCAGCGCCGGATTATTCAGCAGGCCATCGGCCAGGGTCTTGATCTCGTCCGAGAAGGTGGCCGAGAAGAGCAGGTTCTGCCGCTGTTTGGGCAGCAGGGCCAGGACCTTCTTGATGTCCTTGATGAAGCCCATGTCGAGCATCCGGTCGGCTTCGTCCAGGACCAGGATTTCCACGTGGGACAGGTCGATGGTCCGTTGCTGGACGTGGTCGAGCAGGCGGCCGGGCGTCGCCACCAGGATGTCGAGCCGGCTCTTCAGGCGCTGAATCTGCGGGTTGATGCTGACGCCGCCGAACATGGCCATGGAACTCAGCCTGGCATATTTGCCATACGTGCGTACCGATTCCTCGACCTGGGCTGCGAGCTCGCGGGTCGGAGTGAGAATCAGGGCACGGATCGGCGAACGGCCGCCGGCAGTGGCTTGCGCCGGTTTGCTGGACAGGCGTTGCAGGATGGGCAGGACAAAACCGGCGGTTTTGCCGGTACCGGTTTGTGCGCCGGCCATCAGGTCGCCGCCGGACAGAACGGCCGGGATGGCCTGGGCCTGAATCGGTGTAGGAGTGGTATAGCCGTGTTCGGTTACGGCACGCAGGATTTCCTCGGCCAGGCCGAGATCGGAAAAATTCATTAAAACTCCGGAAAGAGTATCGGCCTGTCGCCGCGTAGGGGCGCCAGTCTTAGGCAGATGTGGGGGTGATAAGCCAAAAAAGGCGCGGCAGGGAGACTGGAACAAGTGCCGCAGGCGGATGATAACAGAGGTGGAAACAAAAAGGCCGCGCAGTTTGCGCGGCCTTTTTTCGTGCTTGATCCAGCCTTACTGGGGCTGGATGTTGGCGGCTTGCTTGCCCTTGGGGCCATCCTTGATGTCGAAGGAGACGCGCTGAGCTTCCTTCAGGGTCTTGAAGCCCTTGCCTTGAATCTCGGAGAAGTGGGCGAACAGGTCGTCACCGCCTTCGTCGGGGGTGATGAAGCCAAAACCTTTGGAGTCGTTGAACCACTTGACGGTACCAGAAGCCATTTATACATTCCTTATTACAAAATTAAAAAAAACGGGCACATACCCAGTTGGGGCGGGCGACCAAGAATGTAGAAAGATACCGAAGCGGCGGAGACTGCCTAGCCGTTACTGTCAAACTTGAAGCTACACTACCTGAATCGACTGCACGCGCACGATACGGCATCCCGGCCGTGTGTGCAAACAATTGTTGCTATATAAGCACATGACGATATTTAGTGCCGATTTGCAGCCTGGTACAGAGGCATGACCCTGGGCATCAGGGCGGCGAGTTCGGTCTTGCGGTTTTGCGGGGCGGGATGGGTGGACAGGAATTGCGGTGTGCCGGCGCCGCCCTGCGCCGACATCTTGTCCCAGAGCCCCAGCGCGGCCTGGGGGTTGTAACCGGCCCGGGCCGTCAACTCCAGGCCGTAGACATCGGCTTCCGATTCCATCGTGCGTGAGAAGGGGAGTTCAAGTGCAAGCTGCTGTGCCAGCCCGGCCAGTTGCATGGTGGACTGGCTGGCGCCCATGGCCGCGCCACCCAGTGAGACCGCAACGTTGGCGAGTTGCTGCTCCGACATTTTCTCCCGGGTGTGCTCACGCAGGGCATGGGCCATCTCGTGGCCCATCACTACGGCGATCTCGTCGTCGTTCAATTTGAGTTGCCGGATCAGTCCGGTGTAGACAGTGACCTTGCCACCCGCCATGACATGGGCATTCACATCGGGTGCGTCGATCAGGACCAGTTCCCAGGGCCAGTCCACGGCATCTTTGCGAAATGCGGCTGTCTGCGGGATGAGCCGATGCATGACGGCATTGACCCGGTTGAATTCCGGTCCGCTGGTGATGAGCCGATGCTTGGAACGGGCGTCATTGTTCTGCTGGGCGAAATAGCCGAGCGACAGGCGGTTGACGTCGGAGGCGGATGCGATGAGCAACTGTGAGCGGTTGGTTCCGGCGATGTTGGACGTGGTGGTCGTGGCGCAGCCAGCAAACAACAGCATGGCCAGAAAGAGGAATTGGATTCTCATTTGACTCCCCGGGTTTTTAGCGTATTGGCAATGCTAACCGTGAAGCAGACCGTTTGGCAGTAGTAGATTCAGCCTTGATCCGCCGGCTGGATGGCTAATCAGTTGTCCTGGTTCTCGGCATGATCGCGGAGATGAATTTCGGGGGCGAGCCGGGCCAGTACGGCGCTGAGTTCCGCGACCCGGGTCTCCAGAACGGATACGCGGGCTTCAAGCGAAGCGTCGGAGGTTTCGGCTGCTGTGGGCATGGTCTGCGCGGGGGGCTCGCCGCACAGCAAATGGCCCCAGCGTGGTTCGCGCGAGCCGGGTTGCCTGGGTAACCTGACTGCCAGCGCACCGGTTTCACGATTGGCCAATTCGTCGAGATAGCCTTCGACAGCCGATGTGTCAGCAAAGTGGTGCAACCGCTCGCAGTTTGCGCGCAGTTCGCTGGTCGTTTGCGGTCCGCGCAGCATCAGCACCGCCAACAGATCGACGGCGGCGGTGGGCAGGTCGTAGACCTTGGCGAAGTTATGGCTATAGCGCAGCACACGACCGGAGGTGCCGTAGGTTTCCATCACCAGAGCGCGATGACGTAATTCCTCCAGTGTCGACTGCACTTCGGATTCGCTCAGATTCATGACCGGCTCGCGCGAGGTCTTTTGATTGCTACCGGCGGCGAGGTTGTTCAGGGTGAGCGGATAGGCGTCGGGCGTGGTCTTCGATTTCTCGATCAGCACGCCAAGAACGCGGGCCTCGGTCGGGGTCAGAAGTGGCAAGGTCATTGCTGCGGTTCGGCCTTGTCCAGGAAGAACGGGCAGCTCACTTTGTCGTCCTGCCGCACCAGTTCCTCGCTGAAGTCGGCATAGGTACGGTGCAGGCTGTGTTTGCCGGCATCGTCCTCGAAACGGGCGCAAGCCTCGGCTAGCGGGCAGTTGGATGTCATGCAGTAGGTGATACTCATCATGTTCCTCAGAAAAGCTCGATATCGCCCGACACCGGCTGCTTCTTGATGCTGTCGATGTAGCGGCGTTCCTCGTCGACGATGACGTTGTTGTGCAGCGAGCGCAGGCGCTTGACCTTGGCCATGCCGGTCGCGGGGAAGAACATGACCATGCGCGGATAGATGTCGCCGACGTCCTCGGCCACGACCTGCAGGCCTTCCGTGGCGAGGTAGTCGCGGACAAAGGTGATGTTGGCCAGGCCGACGTCGGTCATGCCCGAGATGATCCGGCCACCGCCGAATACCTTCACTTCGAGGTTCTGCCGGCGGCCGCCGTTGCGCATGATCTCGTTGATCAGGTGTTCCATGGCGTAGTTGCCGAAGCGGGTAGCTTCACTCAGGTTGTTGGCCTTCATCGAGGCCAGGTCGCTGACGTCGGTGGCGGGCAGCATGAAATGGTTCATGCCGCCGATGCCGAGCACCCGGTCGCGGATGCAGGCCGAGATGCAGGAACCCAGCGTGGTGGCCACA
>JARLJM010000021.1 GCA_031291185.1 Parasulfuritortus sp.
AGCTTGTAGGCCGGATTGCGACTCTCGTTCCAGTAGCGATAGCCCAGGCCATCCAGGAATTTCTGGAACTCTGCCTTCTCGCTCGCCGGCACCTGCACGCCGCACAGCACACGGCCATAGTCGGCGCCGTGGTTGCGATAGTGGAACAGGCTGATGTTCCAGTTGTGGCTCATGCTGTTGAGAAACTTCATCAGCGCGCCCGGCCGCTCGGGGAATTCGAAACGGTAGATGACCTCGTCCTTCACCTGCGGCGCGCGGCCGCCGACCATGTGGCGGATGTGCAGCTTGGCCATCTCGTTGTCGGTCAGGTCGAGCACCGGCAATTCGTTCTTGTTGAGCGCGACGATCAGCTTGTCCACTTCGGCCCGGTTGTGCACCTGGATACCGACAAAGACATGCGCGACCTTGGGATCGGCGTAGCGGTAGTTGAATTCGCTGATCACCCGGCCGCCAATCAGCGAACAGAAGGTCTTGAAGCTGCCCGGCTTCTCGGGGATCGCCACGGCCAGCACGGCCTCGCGCTTCTCGCCCAGTTCGGCCCGCTCGGCGACGAAGCGCAGGCGGTCGAAGTTCATGTTGGCGCCCGAGGCGATGGCGACCAGGTTCTTGCCCTTGGCCTTCTCGCGCGCGGCCCAGGCCTTGAGGCCGGCCACGCCAAGGGCGCCGGCCGGTTCCAGGATCGAGCGGGTGTCCTCGAACACGTCCTTGATCGCGGCGCAGATGGCGTCGTTGTCGACCCGGATCACCTCGTCAACGTAGAGCTGGCAGAGCCGGAAGGTCTCCTCGCCGACCTGTTTCACCGCCACGCCGTCGGCGAAGATGCCGACATTGGCCAGCGTCACCCGCTCCTTCTTGCACAGTGAACGGGCCATGGCGTCGGCCTCTTCCGGCTCGACGCCGATGATTTTGATCTCGGGCTTCAGCCGCTTGATGTAGGCGGCAATGCCGGCGATCAGACCGCCGCCGCCGACCGGCACGAAGATGGCATCGATCGGCTCGCGCGCCTGGCGCAGCAGTTCCATGGCGATGGTGCCCTGGCCGGCGATCACGTCCGGATCATCGTAGGGGTGGACGAAGGTCTTCTTTTCCTTTTTGACGATGGTCATCGCATGCTTGTAGGCATCGTCGTAGGAATCGCCCACCAGGACCACGTTCGCGCCCCGCTTGGCCACCGCATCGATCTTGATCTGGGGCGTGGTGGCCGGCATCACGATGGTCGCCTCGCAGCCAAGCACCTGGGCGGCCAGGGCAACGCCCTGGGCGTGATTGCCGGCGCTGGCCGCGACCACGCCCTTCTTCAACTGGGCCTTGGTCAGGTGGGCCATCTTGTTGTAGGCGCCGCGCAGCTTGAAGGAGAACACCGGCTGCATGTCCTCGCGTTTCAGCCAGACGTGGTTGTTGATCCGCCGGGACAGATTGGGCGCCGCATCGAGGTTCGATTCGACCGCGACGTCATAGACGCGGGCGAGCAGTATTTTTTCCAGATAGTCGGTCATATGCCGGTTTGATCACGTCATGAAACCCCGCTATTCTCGGGCTTTCGCGAAGAACTTGAAAGAAAAAGCCATGATGACCCAGGACGAAATGAAACAAGCCGTGGCCCGTGCCGCGATCGAACACGTGCCGGCCGGCATTATCGGGGTGGGCACCGGCTCCACCGCCAATTTCTTCATCGACGAACTGGCCCGCATCAAGGGCAAGATCGACGCCGCCGTGGCCTCCTCCGTCGCCACCGCCGAGCGGCTGAAGAAACATGGCATCCAGGTCATCGACCTGAACGAGGCCGGCGAGATGGAAGTCTATGTCGACGGTGCCGACGAGATCACCCGGCACATGGCCATGATCAAGGGCGGCGGCGGTGCCCTGACGCGCGAGAAGATCGTCGCCGCCTGCGCCAAGAAATTCGTCTGCATCATCGACCAGAGCAAGCTGGTCGACGTGATGGGCACCTTCCCGCTGCCAGTCGAGGTCATCCCCATGGCCCGTTCCTACGTCGCCCGCCAACTGGTCAAGATGGGCGGGAATCCGGTGCTGCGCTCCGGTTTCACCACCGACAACGGCAACGTCATCCTCGACGTGCACGGCATGAGCATCCTCGACCCGGTCGCCATGGAGACCGAAATCAACCAGATCGTCGGCGTGGTCACGGTCGGCCTGTTTGCCCGCCGTGGCGCCGATGTCTGCCTGATGGGCACGCCGGAAGGCGTCAAGACGCTGACTCGCTGATGCTGCCAATCGGGGCACGGCTCAAAGCCCATCAGGCCAGGCTGAGCCAGTGCACCCGCTGCCCGGACATGATCGGCCCGGTCATCCTGGGCCGCCCGGTCGCCTCGAAAATCCTCCAGATCGGCCAGGCCCCAGGCCCCTACGAAGGCAAGCTGGGCCAGCCCTTCGCCTGGACCGCCGGCAAGACCCTGTTCAAGTGGTACGAATCCATCGGCGTCGATGAGGAAACCTTCCGCTCCCGCGTCTACATGGCCGCCGTCTGCCGCTGCTTTCCGGGCAAGAATCCGAACGGCGGCGACCGGGTGCCCAACCGCGAAGAAATCACCCATTGCAGCGAATGGATGCGCCACGAAACCGAAATACTGAGACCCGAACTGGTCATTCCGGTCGGCAAGCTGGCCATTGCCCAGATGCTGAAGGCACCAAGGCTAGACGATGTGATCGGACAGGTGCACCGGGTTGCCTATCTGGGCCTGGAGATGGACGCGATTCCCCTGCCCCACCCGTCCGGCCTGTCGACCTGGTTCAAGATGGAGCCTGGAAAATCACTGCTCAAGCAGGCATTGCACCTGATCGCCGAGCATCCGGCCTGGCGCAGCGCATTCAGCTAAAAAGCTTCGCGTATCCTCAGGAAGGCCGGGAAACGCGGCAAGCCCTTGGCAGTCAGGCCCCGATAACGATAGGTCACCAGACTCCCGACCGTTGGCGGATTTTCGCGCTGGGCATCGCTGAACCCGGTGCCGATACGGAATTGGCGGCCATTTTCATCCTCCACCAGCAGCGCGCCCAGCCGACCCGTGTTCCGGCCTTCGCCCGGCAGGTGGGCGACCACTCTGGCCTCGCGGTCCAGAAAGGGCTTCAGCTTGACCAGATCGTCACTCCGCCCGGCTGAATATTGGGCATCGGCACGGTGCAGCATGAGACCTTCTCCGCCGGCTGCAACCACGCCGTCGAGCTTTGCCTGTAACGCTTTCCGGTCGTCCACCCGAAACTGCTCGACCGCCTGCAGCCAGGGGATGCCGGCCTGTTCGACCAATCGGGCCAGCCGGTCCTTGCGTACGCTGAACGTTCCCCCTGCACCGGGCAGTTCGAACAACATGTAGCGGACCTGCCGCCATTCCGCATCGACCGGTTCGGTCTTGCGCACGATGCCCGACAGGCGTTCGAATGTGCCTCGGCCCAGCCAGAGTTCGCCATCCAGCGGCGTAGCGGGGAAATCGCGGGTAAACCAGGCAGGCGCGGGCACCGGATGACCGCTGCGGAAATAGAGTTGTTTGCCGTCCCAATAGGCACGAACGCCATCGAGCTTTTCGCTCACCCAGTACGCGGCCGGATCAATCGAATTGCGGTAGACCTCCGCCAGAACCAGGGCCGGAGCGGCCTCGGTGGAGACCATGACCGGCGCGGCCAGACATGCAGACGCCAGCAGGGCGCCGACGACAAGACGGATTCGCATGGTTTCTCTCCCTTATTCCGGCATGCCGCTACTGGCCTTGCCGTTAATGGAGAGATTCTAGCTCAGCCGTGTCAGTGGTTGCCGTCTCCGAACTCATCCTCGGACAGGCCGTCCTCGGCTGGAACCTTGAATTTCTCGGCAGCCCATTCACCCAGGTCGATCAGCTTGCAGCGCTCGGAACAGAACGGGCGGAATTTATTCTCCGGCCGCCATTCCACAGGCTTCTCGCAGGTGGGACAGGCCACGATCTTGTATTTTTCGCTCATATAAACGACAAGGGCGGCTTGCGCCGCCCCTGCCTCATCCCATATCCCTTTACTTTAAACGGAGAAGGACGAACCGCAGCCGCAGGTGGATACGGCAGTCGGGTTGCGGATGACGAACTGTGCGCCTTCCAGGCCTTCGGTGTAGTCGATCTCGGCGCCCATCATGTATTGCATGCTCATGGAGTCGATCAGCAGGGTGACTCCATTCTTGACCATGGTGGTATCGTCATCGTTCTGCACTTCGTCGAAGGTGAAACCGTACTGGAAGCCGGAGCAGCCGCCGCCGGTCACGAAGACGCGCAGCTTCAGCTCGGGGTTGCCTTCCTCAGCGATCAGTTCCTTGACCTTGTTGGCGGCGCTATCGGAGAAGTTGAAGGGGGTAGGCATTTCGGTGGCAGCGTTCATTTTGTGCTCCAAATAAATAGTTGATCAATTATCTCGGCTAATCTGATTCTAGTCAATCAGGGCGGCCTTACTAACTTGACTAAGGCGAAACGGGAATCTGGGTCAGTCCCATGTTCTCCGCCAGTCCAAACAGGATGTTCATGTTCTGTACCGCCTGGCCGGATGCACCCTTGACCAGATTGTCGATCACCGACAGGACCACCACGGTGTCGCCGCCTTGCGGCCGGTGCACGGCGATCCGACACAGGTTGGAAGCCCGCACCGAACGGGTTTCCGGGTGCCCATTTGCGGGCAGCACATCAACGAAATATTCACCAGCATAGCGCTGTTCGAACAAGGCCTGCAAATCGACATCCTTGGTCAGTTTCGCATACAGGGTCGCGTGGATGCCACGAATCAGCGGGAGCAAATGCGGAACGAAGGTCAGGCCGACGTCATGACCGGCCATGCGGGCCAGACCCTGGCGAATCTCGGGCTGGTGCCGATGGCCCGGCACGGCATAGGCCTTGAAGCTGTCGCCGGCCTCGGCATAGAGCGCACCGATCTCGGCCTTGCGACCAGCCCCCGACACACCCGACTTGCAGTCCGCCACCATCCAGCTGGTATCGATCACGCCGGCTTCTACCAGCGGCAGGAAGCCCAGTTGTACTGCGGTCGGATAACAGCCCGGATTGGCGATCAGGCGAGCGCCCTTGACCTTGTCGCGATTGATTTCCGGCAGCCCATACACCGCTTCGGCCACCAGATCGGGACAGGCATGCTCCATGCCGTACCACTTGGACCACTCGGCAATGTCGGTGATTCGGAAATCGGCGGCCAGATCGATGACCTTGACACCGGCATCGAGCAACTCGCGCGTCTGCTGCATGGCCACGCCGTTGGGCGTGGCAAAAAACACCACATCGCAGGATTTGAGCGGCGCCTCGTCCGGCGTAGTAAAGGCCAGATCGACCCGACCGCGCAGGGACGGGAACATTTCCGCCACTTTCATGCCGGCTTCTTTCCGGGACGTAATCGCCGTGATTACCACCTCGGGATGCTGGGCCAGCAGACGGAGCAATTCCACGCCGGTGTAGCCGGTACCGCCAACGATGCCTGCCTTGATCATGTGTTTTCCTCTTGCAAAATCCGTTTTCGCGATGATAGCCGCTGACCATAAAAAAAGCCGCCTTGCCGGCGGCTTTCTTCGCACAAGCGAATTAACGCTTGGAGAATTGCTTGCGGCGACGGGCCTTGCGCAAACCAACCTTCTTGCGCTCAACCTCGCGGGCATCGCGAGTCACCAGACCAGCGGCCTTGAGCGGCGGCTTGAAGCCGGCGTCAAACTCGATCAGGGCGCGGGTGATGCCGTGACGGACAGCACCGGCCTGGCCGGACTCGCCACCACCATGAACATTGACCATGATGTCGACGCTAGTCTCGCGGTCGACCAGCTTGAGCGGCTGACGCACGATCATGCGACCGGTTTCACGGGCGAAGTATTCATCCAGGGGCTTGCCGTTGACAACGATCTTGCCGGTGCCGGTCTTCATAAAAACGCGGGCCACGGAGCTCTTGCGACGACCGGTGCCATAGTAAAAGTTGCCAATCATGATCTATTCCTCAGATTTCCAGGACTTGCGGCTGTTGGGCGGTGTGCGGGTGTTCGGTCCCGGCATACACCTTCATTTTCTTGATCATGGCGTAGCCCAGAGGGCCCTTGGGCAACATCCCCTTGACGGCCTTTTCCAGGGCGCGGCCAGGATGCTTGGCTTGCATGTCGCCATAATTGGTTTCGTAGATACCGCCCGGGTAACCGGAGTGGCGGTAATACTTCTTGTCCAGCTCCTTGTTGCCGGTCACGCGCATCTTCTCGGCATTGACCACGACGATGTAGTCGCCGGTATCCACGTGGGGGGTATAGATGGCTTTGTGCTTGCCGCGCAGCCGATGGGCGATCTCGGCGGCCAGACGGCCGAGCACCTTGTCGGTGGCGTCCACCACGAACCAGCCGTGCTGGACTTCATGCGACTTAGCGGAAAACGTTTTCATGATTCGGTCCTGAATATTTTTGCCCAACAAGCTTCGGGCGTGGTCTTACAGAAAGGCGCGGATTCTATGGGATGTTCAGGCCTTGTGTCAAACCTCATTACACAATTGCAACGTGCCACCCGGATTGGCGGTTGGTTCTCAACGCCAATAATCCGGATAATCCCGCCCGTAAACATCAAACAGGAGCCAGCATGAAAGCACGCGTCAAATGGATCGAAGGCATGGCCTTCATGGCCGAATCGGACAGCGGTCACGCCGTTGTCATGGACGGCGCGCCGGACATCGGTGGCCGCAATCTGGGACCGCGCCCCATGGAAATGGTGCTGATGGGCGCCGGCGGCTGCACGTCCATCGACGTGGTGATGATCCTGCAAAAGAGCCGCCAGGACGTCGTCGACTGTCAGGTGGAACTGAGCGCAGAGCGGGCGACCGAGCATCCCAAGGTATTCACCAGGATTCACTTCCACTTCATCGTCAAGGGCCGCGGCCTGAAGCCGGAAGTCGTGGCACGGGCGATCAACCTGTCAGCCGAAAAATACTGCTCGGCCACCATCATCCTGGCCAAGACGGCCGAAGTGACGCACGATTTCGAAATCGTGGAAATCGATCAGGCGGCCTGAATCCGCATCGACCATGGCCGCCCATCGGCCACGATCGCCAGCAACCGGTCGATATTGGGGTGCTTGCCGGGGTTGGCCCGGGCGTCGAGTGTATGTTCCGCATACAGGATCAATCCCGCGTTCGCGGCGGCCCGGTCCAGTGAGCCATATTTCTGCAGCAGGTAGTGATATACCTTTACCGAACCCTGGCTGCCGGGCTTGTTCTCGATCTGCGCCTTTTCACCCTCCGGCCCGATAAGTTCAATGCCGGCCAGGTGATCCACAGCTGGCAACCCGGCCAGGACTTCGGCGAAGCTCATAGATAGTACGCCGTACGGGTCAGCACCTTGGACGACAGCTTCATCGCCACCTTCACCGGCATGGGCAGTTCTGCGCCGCCATGGGCCAGAGCCGTCTCGGCGTGTTTTATCTCATCGGTCTTCATCTGTTCGACAATGGCCCGGCTCTTGGCGTCCTGTTCCGGCAACAAGGACAGGTGTTCGTTCAAATGCCCCTCTACCTGCCGTTCGGTCTCGGCCAGAAAACCCAGGTTCCACTTGTCGCCCAGCGCGCCAGCCAACACACCCAGGCCGAACGACCCGGCATACCACAGTGGATTCAGCACACTCTTGCGACTGCCCAGTTCATCCAGACGGTGCTCGCACCAGGCCAGGTGTTCGGTCTCCTCGTCGCTGGCTTCGACCAGCGCCTTGGCCGCTTCGGGGTTGCGCGCAGTCAGCGCCTGGCCCTGATAAAGCGCCTGGGCGCACACCTCGCCGCTGTGGTTGATCCGCATCAGTCCGGCGGCATGGCGTTTCTCGGCCTCGCTCATTTCAACTTCATCCAAAGCAGCATCGGGATAGGATCGACGGCTGGCCGCCGTGGCGAAAACAGTACGCAGCGCCTTGTCGAGGTTGAGGATCAGGGAATCGGGGATGGGCAGCATGGCAGGCTCCAGAACGTCACTGCATCGATTATACGTCGCCGCCCCAGCGCGGCAGCAGGGTGTTGGCGATGCTCAACTGGTCGAGGATGCGGGCAACGATGAAATCGACCACCTGCGCCACGGTTTCCGGCCGGTAATAGAAACCGGGATTGGCCGGCAGGATAGTGGCACCGGCCTCGGCCAACTGGGTCATATTCCTCAAGTGGATGAGCGAGAACGGCGTTTCCCTGGGCACCAGGATCAGCAGCCGTTTTTCCTTAAGCATCACATCGGCGGCCCGTTCGATCAGGTTGTCGGCGAGGCCGTGAGCGATGGCCGCCAGGCTGCCCATGGTGCAGGGGCAGATCACCATGCCATCCGCCGGGTTGGACCCCGAGGCCGCCGGGGCGAACCATTCCTTTTCGCCATAGACCCGGATCTCCCCGTTGTGGCCGGCAAAGCGGGCATTGAGCAGGGCCACCAGTTCAGCCGAATCGCCGGGCAGAGTGATATCCAGTTCCTGCCGGGCCACGATGCGGGCGGCCTGGGAGATCAGGAGGTCGACCCTGCAACCGGCGCGAAGCAGACATTCGAGCAGGCGGAGGCCATAGGCGAGGCCGGACGCGCCGGTCCAGGCAAGGGTGATGCGTTTGCTCATGATTGCGCTCCGGTCACACCGCTTTTCAATAGCCCGGCCACAACCAGCCCGTTGATCAAGCCGCTAACCCAGGCCGCGCCCAGAAATACCGACAGCAGCGGCAGCAGGTTCACGCCGGGCATCAGCCAGACACCGACCACGCCCAGTTGCGCACCGATGTGAGTGAACGCCGCCAACACCGACAAGCCGACCGGGCCGAACAGACGGCGGGGCAGGTGCGCTGCCAGGCCGAGCACCAGCAGACTGGCCAGGCCGCCGGCCAGACTCATGACAAAGGTCGGCGTAAGGAAGGTTCCCAGTGCCAGCGCACCGGCAACGATGCGCAACAGCGAGACCCAGACCGCCGCCCGCCAGCCGAACTGGTACAGCACGATCAGGGTGACGATATTGGCCAGGCCAGGCTTGACTCCCGGCAGAGGCAGCGGGATGGCCGCCTCGGCCAGGGTCAGGCCCACGGCGGCGGCGGCCAGGCCAGCGATGCGCCGGTCTTCGACGGTGATTTCGAGATTAATAATTGAGGGAGTCATAGACGCTCGCCCCGCGCTCGACGCTGACCCGGTTGGGCAGGCATATGGCCACCTGGCCCGGCCCCAGCCAGCCCTGTTTCACGCATATTTGATGCAGACCGGGATCGGATTTGATCCGTACCCGGCCGCCGCGAATCTCGACCTGAGTAATGCCCAGCGGCCCAGGCACCTGAATCTCCCGATCCAGTCGTGGCGAGGTTTCCAGAAATACCCGGCCGGCCTGCTTGATCACCACCCGGTCGCCGTTGCTGCCATGTCCCCATAGCGCGGCAATCAGGGCCGCCGTGGCGGCGAGCACCAGCCAATCGCCCGGCTGCAACAACCCCAGGGCATCCGCCGGTTTCACGGCAGTTCCCGGTGCCGGACCAGGACCTGCTGGCTGCCCCGGAAATGTTGCGCCAACGATTCTGCAAAGAATACCGAGCGATGCTGGCCGCCGGTGCAGCCGATGGCCACGGTGAAGTAACTGCGGTTGTCGGCGATATAGTCCGGCAGCCACTTCTCCACATAGGCCTGGATGTCGCCGAGCATGGTCCGCACCCGTTCATGGCAGCGCAGGAAATCGATGACCGGAGCATCGCGGCCGGTCAGGAAACGCAGATCGGGATCGTAATGAGGATTGGGCAGGCACCGCACATCGAACACCAGGTCGGCATCGAGCGGGATGCCGTGCTTGAAGCCAAAGGACTGGAACACCAGCGTAAAGGCAGCATTGCTCATCTGGCAAAAGTCGCGGATCCAGTCGCGCAGATTGTTGGCCAGCAATTCACTGGTATCGAGATGATGGGCGCGACTGGACAAAGGTTCCAGCAAATCCCGCTCTTCCCGTATGCACTCCTGCAGCGAACGCTCGCCCGTGTTCAGGGGATGGCGGCGGCGCGTCTCGGAGAAACGCTTGACCAGGGCCTCGTCCTTGGCGTCGAGAAAGATCACCTTCAGTTGCACCCTGGCACGCAAGGCATCCAGCGCCTCGGGCACACCGGGCAAGCCGGTGGCGCTACGCGCGTCGATGCTGACCGCCAGGTCCGTGCAACCACTCGCGTCCAGATGATCCACCACGTCCGGCAGCATATCGGCCGGCAGGTTGTCGATGCAGTAATAGCCGCCGTCTTCCAGCGCCTTGAGGGCGACGCTCTTGCCTGAGCCGGACACACCGCTGATGACGACCAGTCGCATGTTAGTCGTCCCAGTCGTCCGGACCCTGATCCTGCATGAGGATGCGCTGGCGCTCGACGAATTCCTCCGCGCTGTTGAAACCGCGCAGGCGCAGGATATGGTTGCGCACGGCGACTTCGACCAGTACCGCGAGGTTGCGGCCAACCGCCACCGGGATCCTCACCTCGGGTATTTGGATGCCGAGGATGTCGCGGGTTTCCGCCTTCATGTCCAGGCGGTCCACGGGCTCCCATTTCTCGGCCGGAGTCAGGTGGATGATGAGCTTGACGTTCTTCTTGTGCTTGACCGCGGTTTCGCCGAACAGGCGCCGGATATTGAGCACCCCCAGGCCGCGCACTTCCATGTAGTCCTGCAGCAGGGTCGGACAGCGGCCTTCCAGCGTGTCCGGCGCGACGGCATAGACTTCAAGAGCGTCGTCGGCAACCAGACGATGGCCACGCGAAATCAGCTCCAGAGCCAGTTCGCTTTTACCCACCGAGGCATCGCCGCTGATCATGACGCCCAGACCCAGAACCTCCAGGAACACCCCGTGCAGGATGGTCGACGGCGCCAGCGCCTGGGTGATGATGTGCGACAGCACCTGCATCAGGTAAGGACTCTGCTCGGGCGAAGTGAACAGGGGCGTCGCGGTACGCTCGGCCCCCTCAGCCAGAGGCGGCGGAACTTCCTCGCCGTTGGCCACGACCACGGCGGCCAGTTCCGTGGCGAACAGGTTGTCGATCGCCTTCTGCAGGGCTGCGTCATCCAGCTTGCGCAGGTAGTCCATCTCGGCGCAGCCGAGCACCTGGACCCGGTTCGGGTGAACGAAATTGAGGTGGCCGATCAGGGCCAGAGTGGGCTTCTGGATAGTTTCCGAGGTCAGTCGACGGCTGCCACCGGCACGACCGGACAGCCAGGTCAGGCGCAGGGTCTCGCCGGCCTGGCTGAACAGCTCCTCTACTGTGAGGTGATTGACTACGGTGTCCATTCCCGGATGAGCTGGTACAGCACATTGGCGTCAGGCGCGGCACGCATCCTGTCGCGCATGTCCTTTTCGCTGAACATCTGAGCCAGTTCGGCCAGAATCTGCAAATGAAGATCGGAGGCCGCCGCCGGAGCCAGCAGGATGAACAGCAGATCGACAGGCACGCTGTCGGGAGCGTCGAAATCGATGGGACTACTAGTCCGGACAAAGGCGCAGGCAGTTTCCTTCAGGCCCTTGATCCGCCCATGCGGGATGGCGATGCCATGACCGAGGGCGGTACAGCCCAGCTTCTCGCGGGAAGCCAGGCTTTCGAACACGTCCTTGGCAGAGACGCCTTCACTGGCCTGGAAAGCCTGCCCGACCAGCTCGAACAACCGCTTCTTGCTGCTGGCCTCAAGACCGGAAAAAACGTTTTCCGGCTTGAGCAGAGTCGATATGAGGTTCATGGCATTCACCCTGCCTCCCGCCGGTGCGGGAGGCACAGGTTATTCCAGTTCCACGCTCTGGCGCTTCAATGCGCCGGCTTCACGGTGGTTGCCACCATTCTTTTCCTTGTGCTTGACCACCTGGCGGTCCAGCTTGTCGGCCAGCGCGTCGACGGCGGCGTACATGTCGTCCTCGATCGCTTCGACGAAGATGTCCTTGCCGGCGACATGCACGTTGACCTCGGCTTTATGCTTCAACTTCTCCACCGTCAGGATCACCGTAACGTCGATGACATGGTCGAAGTGGCGGGTAACTCGCTTGAGTTTTTCTTCGACGTAACCACGCAGCGCGGGGGTTACTTCCAGATGGTGGCCAGTGATGGTGAGGTTCATATGCACTCCTGTTGCAAAAGGGCAAGTCACAGCGACTTGCGTTGGTTAGCGGGCGGGATATTCAACTGTTCCCGGTATTTGGCCACGGTGCGGCGGGCCACGACAAAGCCCTGTTTGCCCAGCATCTCCGAAATGGCGTTGTCGGACAAGGGGCTGCTGCCACTTTCTGCCTCGACGAACTGCCGAAGCAGAGCCTTGATGGCGGTACTGGATGCCGCACCACCCGCCTCCGTAGCCAGGCCGTTGCCGAAGAAATACTTGAATTCATACAGGCCGCGCGGCGTCATCATGTATTTTTGAGTGGTGACGCGGGATATGGTCGATTCATGCAGGCCAACCGATTCGGCGATCTCGCGCAGGACCAGCGGCCGCATCGCCACCTCGCCGTGTTCGAAAAACAGACGCTGCCGGTCCAGGATGGCCTGGGACACGCGCAGGATGGTCTGGAACCGCTGCTGGATGTTCTTGATCAGCCACCGTGCCTCCTGCATCTGGCCCGACAGCTGGCCGCCGCTGCCCCGGTTCTGGCGCAGGATGTTGGCGTAGACCTCGTTGATGCGCAGCTTGGGCATGGCATCCGGGTTCAGGCTGGCAACCCATTCGCCCTTCACCTTGCGCACGAACACATCCGGCACCACGTACTGGGTCTTGCCCGACGAAAAGCTCGCGGCCGGGCGCGGGTTCATTGAGGTAACCAACTGGCGAACCGCAATGAAATCATGATCATCGGTAATGCCCAGCAGCTTTTTCAGCTTGCCGTACTCCCGCTCTGCCAGGAGATCGAGATACTGGCTGACCAGTCGCTTGGCCTGGCCCAGAAACGGCGTATCGGCAGGCAGTTCGTTCAACTGGAGGCGCAGACTTTCGCCCAGATCGCGGGCGCCCACGCCGGGCGGATCGAGGCTCTGCAGCAACCGGAGTGCAGTCAGCAATTCATCGACGCCGACATCAAGCTCGGCCGGGACCATCTCCGCCAGTTCCTCCAGGCTCAGACTGAGGTAACCATCCTCATCCAGCGCCTCGACCATGAAGCTGATCAGGTGCCGGTCCTGGTCGCTCAAATGCATCATGGCGATCTGGGCCAGCAGGTGCTGACGCAGGCTGCGGCTTTCCTCATCGGCCTGCTGGTAGCCGCGATCGTCGTCGTCATCATCGTCGGAACCCGAAGAGACGTGGCGGTCGCCCCAGGCCATTTCCTCGTAGACCGAATCCGATTCGTCGCGATTCGTGGTTTCCGCTTCCTGGCCAGGTGCGGGACTCTCTCCCTCGCCCACCGGGCCCTCGCCACTCTGGCCAACACCCTCCTCACCCCGCTCCAGCATGGGGTTCTCCTGGAGCATCTGGTTGAGCTCCTGGTTCAACTCCTGGGTCGACAGTTGCAGCAGGCGGATCGACTGCTGCAACTGGGGCGTCAGGGCGAGTTGATGGGATAGCTTGAGTTGTAGGCTTTGCTTCATCGTGGAGGCCGGCCAGAGCGCGACCAGGCAGGGCAATTAAAGTCGGAAATGTTCACCCAAGTAGACCTTGCGGACGCTTTCATTATAAATGATCTCGTTGGGCGTGCCGGACGCCAATACCTGGCCATCGTTAAGAATGTAGGCCCGGTCGCATATACCCAGTGTCTCACGAACATTGTGGTCGGTGATCAGGACACCGATATCCCGGTCCAGCAGGAAACGAACAATCTTCTGGATATCGATCACCGAGATCGGGTCGATCCCCGCAAATGGCTCGTCCAGCAACACGAAACGCGGTTGCATGGCCAGGGTCCGGGCGATCTCCACCCGCCGCCGCTCGCCGCCCGACAGGCTGATTGCCTGGGCGTCGCGCAGATGGCCGATGTTCAAGTCCTGGAGCAGATATTCCAGATGCTCTTCGACCCCATCGGCATCGAAGCCCTTCAGCTCGAGCACGGCGGCGATGTTTTCAGCCACCGTCAGCTTGCGGAAGATCGACGCCTCCTGCGGCAGATAGCTGAGACCGAGCCGAGCCCGCTTGTAGACCGGAAGATGGGTGATCTCATGCTCGTCCAGATGGATGCGGCCACCATCGGCGCCGACCAGTCCGACCAGCATGTAGAAGCAGGTCGTCTTGCCCGCACCATTGGGGCCGAGCAGTCCGACCACCTCGCCACTGCGCACTTCAACCGCCACGTCATTGACCACCTGGCGCGACTTGTAGTGTTTTTTCAGACCCGAGGCCTTGAGGATGCTCATGGTTTTGTCGACCCGGCCGAGCCCTTGTTGCGTGGCAGGATCACGGCATGAACGCGGCCCGCCGGGCTGCCGCTGTCGGAACCCTGAGCCTGGTAACGCTCGGTGTTCATGTCGTAGGTGATCAGGGCGCCGCGCAAGTCGTCGCCGCCCTGCTTCAGGTGGGCAGAACCGATCAGCTTGACCAGTTCGGTCCGGGCATCGTATTCGACCCGGAGGGCATCGGCTTCCATGAATTCGTCCCTGCCATCCATTTTCTGCTTGAAATGCACCGGCTTGCCCGTGGCTACGCCGGAGTCCATGCCCTGCGCATCCTGGCTCACGTCGATGCGGTCGGCCAGCATCGACATCGTGCCCTGGGTCAGGATCACGTGACCTTCATACTGAGCGGTCTTCCTGGCGTCGTCCATGTGCACGGCATCCGCCTCGATATGGACAGGCTGCTCCCGATCCGCCTTTTCGGCCAGTGCCGGACCGGCCAACCACGCGCCGCACAACAACGCGAGCAGGACGCGTTCAATGATGAATCTCATATATCCCTTTCACACGGCCGCTCAATTGCAGCGTTCGTGCCTTGCCATCCGCCGCCATCGAATTCCCCGTCAGCACGCTGGAACCCTGCTGCAGGATAACCGGTTTATCGGTGGAAAGACTGTCCGCATTCGGCATGACTTTCAGATATTCCGTGGTCAACTCCATTGGCGGCGCACCCGTTTCGCTGTCCTGGGTCACGTGCACCTCGTCCAGAAGCGTGACGATTTCGCCATTGGCCGAGACCAGTCCATGACTGGATCGTGCAGTCACGCGCGGCACCCCAGGACCGTCGCGCAGGAAGACCGGCGACTCCAGGGTGGAGGTATCGTTATCCATGTAATGCACCATTTTGCTCGCCGTCAGATGGTATCGGGGGGTGCCGGCAACATCGTAGGCCGTGGCGTGGAGGTCATCGACGAAATAATCCGGATTGTGTCCTGGCGCTGCGCCAGCCTGCACTGGATGCTGTTCGGACAACTGCCCCAGCCAGGTGGTCAGCAACACCAACGCACCGACGATGACTAGCGGTAGCCAATAATGCTGAATCTGGTTCAGATTGCCGCCGCTCATCGGTCGTAATGCGCCAATTGAGTCTGCCAGCTACCCTGGGCCTGCATGATCAGTTCGCACACCTCGCGCGCTGCGCCGCGTCCGGCCCCGGCCTTGGCAACATAGTGCGCCCGTGCCTTCACTGCCTCGGGTGCATCGGGCACGGTGCAGGCCAGGCCGCAACGGCGCATGACCGACAAGTCGACCAGATCGTCGCCCATGTAGGCAATCTCCACCGGCTTGAGGCCAGTTTCCGTCAGCATCGCCTGATAGGAAACCAGTTTGTCGTGCGCACCCTGAATGATGCGTGATATCCCGAGATTTCGTGCCCGGTGCAGCACAACCTTCGAACTTCGGCCGGTCAGAATGGCCGCCTCGACACCGGCATCGCGCAGCATCTTGATACCGTGGCCGTCACGGGAGTTGAAGGCCTTGTATTCCTGGCCATCGTCGCCGTAGAACAGACTGCCGTCGGTCAGCACGCCATCCACGTCGAAAACCAGCAGCTTGACCGCACGGGCGCGGTCCAGGACCGCTTCGTCGATCATACGACCCCGGCTCGCAGCAGATCGTGCATGTTGAAGGCCCCGGTCAGCCGTCCGGCCACATCCACGGCCAGCAGACCGTTGATCTGGCGCTCTTCCATGTATCGCGCAGCCTCGGCCGCCAGTGCATCTTCGGAGATGGTCTTGGGCGAACGGGTCATGACCGACTCGACCCGGGTGGTGGCCATATCCAGATCCCGGTCCAGACAGCGACGCAGATCGCCATCGGTGAACACCCCGATCAGACTGCCGGAGGTATCGACCACGGCGGTCATGCCCAGCTTCTTGCGGGTCATTTCCAGCAGCGCCTCCTTGAACGGCGTGCCCTCCTGAACCACAGGCAACGCGTCGCCCATATGCATCACATCGCGCACGTGAACCAGCAGGCGGCGACCCAGCGCACCGCCGGGATGGGTGCGGGCGAAGTCCTCAGCGGTAAAGCCGCGCGCATACAGGACGGCCACGGCCAAGGCGTCGCCCAGGGCCAGTGCCGCCGTGGTGCTGGCGGTCGGTGCCAGATTGTGCGGGCAGGCTTCCTGCGCGACAGCGGCATCGAGGTGGATGTCCGCCTCCCGCGCCATGGTCGAGTCGGTCCGGCCGGTCATGGTGATCAACTTCGCGCCGCGCCGCTTGATCAGGGGCAGGATGGCGATGATCTCCGGACTCTCACCTGAATTGGACAGGGCCAGCACCACGTCCTGGCCGGTAATCATGCCCAGGTCGCCGTGGCTGGCCTCCGCCGGATGCATGAAGAAGGAGGGTGTGCCGGTGCTGGCCAGGGTCGAGGCGATCTTGTTGCCGATGTGGCCGGATTTGCCCATGCCGGTGACCACCACACGGCCCGTGCAGGCGAGCAGCACATCGACCGCGTGGACCAGGGAGTCGTCCAGCCGATCTTTGAGGGCGGATACGGCATCGGCTTCGATGGCCAGGGTGCGGCGGGCCAGGTCGAGGATGTCGGAGGCGGTTACAGGGCGGGATGTCATAATGACCGAAGTATACGTGCCGAGCCCTATCGCTTCCACCCATGCATTCCACCCTGGCCTTAATCCTGCTTCTGCTGGCCACTGCGGTACTGGCCACTTCGCTGTTCCGGGCGCTCCAGCTCCCGGCGCTGCTGGGCTATGTTGTGGTCGGCATCCTGCTCGGACCATCCGGCTTCAACGTCGCCCCGCAGGACGTGCAGACCCGCAACCTGGCCGAATTCGGCGTGGTCTTTCTGATGTTCTCCATCGGTCTGGAATTTTCCCTGGCCAAGCTCAAGACCATGCGCAGCCTGGTATTCGGCCTGGGTGGGCTGCAAGTCCTGCTCACCATGCTGCTGGCCACGGCGCTGGGCCTGGCCGTCGGACTCGGCATCGGGGCCGGACTGGCCCTGGGTGGCGCACTGGCCATGTCCTCAACCGCCATCGTGGTCAAGCTCCTGGCAGAACACAACGAGCTCGACACCCGGCACGGCCGCCGCATCATCGGCGTGCTACTGTTCCAGGACCTGGCCGTGGTCCCCCTGCTCATCTTCATCCCGGCCCTGGCCAGCGGGGCGAACATGGCCGAGGCCATGGCCTGGGCCGGCGCCAAGGCCGTCCTGGCCCTGGGCCTGATCCTGGTCCTTGGGCAGCGGCTGCTGCGGCCATGGTTCCACGTTGTGGCCGCGCGCAAATCGCCCGAGCTGTTCATGCTCAACGTGCTGCTCATCACCCTGGGACTTGCTTACGTCACCGATCTGGCCGGACTGTCGCTAGCCCTGGGCGCCTTCGTCGCCGGCATGCTGATTTCGGAAACCGAATACCGCTACCAGGTGGAAAGCGACATCCGGCCCTTCCGCGACATCCTGATGGGGCTGTTCTTCGTCACCATCGGCATGCAACTGGACACAGTGGCCGTGCTCAACCAGCTACCCGGCACGCTGGCCATGCTGGCCCTCCTGATCCTGGGCAAACTGCTCCTGATCACCGCCCTGACCCGGCGATTCAGCGACGATTGGGGCATCGCGCTGCGAACCGGCCTCGGCCTGGCCCAGGCGGGCGAATTCGGCCTGGTGCTGCTGGCCCTGGCCGGCACATACGGCCTGATCCCGGTCGGCATCAAACAAGCTGCCCTGGCCGCCATGATCCTGTCCATGCTGGTCGCTCCCTTCCTCATGCTGCACAGTGAAAAGTTGGCCCGCCGCCTGGCTGGCGGCGCCTGGCTGGAACAAGCCAGGGGCGTGCATGAAATCGTGGTCAAAAGCTTCGGCGTCAGCAAGCACGTCATCCTGTGCGGCTATGGCCGCAGCGGCCAGAACCTGGCCCGCATCCTGGAAGTTGAAGGCGTACCCTTCATCGCCCTGGACGACGATCCCAAGCGGGTCCACGAAGCCGCTGCCGCCGGTGATAACGTGGTGTTCGGCGACTGCACCCGGGCCGAGGTGCTGACTGCCGCGGGTATCAACCGGGCCCGCGCCGTTGTCATCAGCTTCGCCCACACACCCACTGCGCTCAAGGTAATCGCCACTGCGCACCGCCTGCGCCCCGGCGCGCCGATTATCGTCCGTACCCTCGATGAAGCCGATCTCGACCAACTGATGGAAGCCGGCGCCATGGAAGTAGTGCCGGAGGTACTCGAAGGCGCACTGATGCTGGGCTCCCAGACCCTGCTCATGGCCGGCGTGCCGCTCGGTACAGTACTCAAGCGCATCCGCACCATGCGTGAACTGCGCTACAGCACCCTGCGCGGCTACTTCAAGGGGCTGACCGACGACGAGGAAGAAGAGCGCATCAGCCAGGAGCACCTGGCCTCACTGCATATGGAAGCCGGATTGAGCGGGGTAGGCCGCACCCTGGGTGAACTCGATCTTGAATCCGTGGGCGTCACCATCCTGGCTGTGCGCCGGCATGGCATCCGGGCTACGAATCCGACACCGGAAACCCAGCTTGAGGCAGGCGACATTGTGATCCTGAGGGGCACGCCGGAGGCTCTGGCAGGGGCAAAGCAGCGCCTCGGGATCAACTAATAAGCGCAGCGCGGGCGCAAGCACACAGCCAACAAGGATGAGTAGCCTGCCGGGGTAGGGTCAATCTACCGCCAGCCAGCTCAGCAGCTTACTGAAACGGTCTTCATCCGTGGTAACGAAACCCTTGATCGACAGGATTCCAAGTTCGTTCTGGCCCGTTGCGGTCGCGCCCATGCCGGTCAACGCATCCTGAATCTGCTTGCGCTGCTTCTCATCGACAGCAGAAGAAGCGATGACGGGAAAATAAGGTTGGGCGCGGGATTCATACAAGACACGTTGACCGGACTCCAGCCACTTCGTGTATGCCCCGGAATAGGAAGCAACACCGCCCACATCGGCAATGCCGTTTTTAAGGGAGAAGGGGATGGCGCCCTGTTCGCGGACATAAAACACATGGGCGTCATCCAGTGCGATTCCCTCGTCGCGGAGCGCGGCGCGGCAAAAACGGGTCATGTAGGCCTGCTTCTCCGGAAAAATGAAATACCGGCCCTTCAAATCCTTGACGCTCCGCAATGGCGAGTTCTTCGGCACGATCAGCTCGCAGTGCCCGGCGGGATCTGCCGTTGCGATAAAGTGATAGCCATAATCGCGTACCCCCCGCGCCGGATAATCGGACGGCCTGGCCATCACGATATCGAACCGTTGCTTCTGCATGCCCTCTTCGAGCTGGGCAAATTCCCTGACGAAAACAAGTGACACCCTGGTCTGCAAGGCCTTGCCAATCATGTCGGCCAATGCCTTGTACTTTTTCAGGGCGGTCTCGCTATCGATACCCCCTGATGTCCCCTCGCTGACTGCAAGAACCAACGCCCGATGAGAAGCGACGTCTTCGGCATTGACTGAGGGCCCGAATGCAAGAAGACCGGCCATGATTGAAAGGATCAACAAGAATCTCATTTGATTTCCCTGAAAATAATTACGACTTTATTGCCACCACGAGCCAGCTTGACTGGCTCAATTATGCAGAATACCCGACCGAGATGCCCCAGGCGTCTCCCGGCGCAATTCCCGTTCAGCCGCCAGAAAAAACAGCCCGCAGGGCCGCCCTTATCGACCTGCGTTCCCCGCCGCCTCCACCATCAGCCGCTTCATCTCCCGCACCGCATTGTCCCAGCCCATGAAAATGGCCTCGGCAACGATGGCGTGACCGATGTTGAGTTCGGTCACGCCGGGAATCGCCGCGACGGCTTGGACATTATGGAAATGCAGGCCGTGGCCGGCGTTGACCTGCAAGCCGAGTGCGCGACCTTTCTCGACGGCGGCGCGAATGCGGGCCAGTTCGTGTTCGGCTTCGGCCTCGGTGACCGCATCGGCGAAACGGCCAGTGTGGATTTCCACCACCGGTGCGCCGGCCGCCTTCGAGGCTTCCAGCTGGACCGGGTCCGGATCGATGAACAGAGACACCCGGATGCCGGCTTCGGCGAAGCGCCGGCAGGCATCGGTCATCCGTTCCATCTGGCCGGCCACGTCGAGTCCGCCCTCGGTGGTCAGTTCCTGACGCCGCTCGGGCACCAGGCAGACGTCCTGCGGATTGACGTGCAGTCCGATGCCGATCATCTCGTCGGTAACGGCCATCTCCAGATTCATCTTGGTGCGCAGGATGCCGCGCAGGATATGCACGTCGGCGTCCTGGATGTGGCGGCGATCTTCGCGCAGGTGCAGGGTAATGGAATCGGCGCCGGCATTCTCGGCCATGAGCGCGGCCTGCACCGGACTGGGGTAGCGGGTGCCGCGCGCCTGACGGAGGGTGGCGACGTGGTCGATGTTGACACCGAGTTTGATCATAGTTGTTGCAGGTCGATAAGCAGTTGACGGGTGAGCAGCGGTTTGTCGCTCAGGTAGTGGTTGAGCAGCGCGCGCATGAGCAGTTTACCTTCGGCCAGGGTGCGCGGGTCGGAAAAATCCCCGGCCGCCATGTCGAGCAGGGTCTTGCCGGCGTACGCCTGTCCGGTCCGGCCGGCCTCGACCACGCCCTGATCGAAGACATAGCCGTAACGCCGGTCCGGCTGAAGCCGCTCGCCCTCGGCGTCGTGGCTCAGGGTCTGGGCATAGCCGAGTTCGGACAGCAGATCGAGTTCGAACCGGCGCAGGACGGGCTCGGCCACGGCGCCGGCCGACAATGTGGCCAGGGTTTCGGCATAGCGGTCGTACAGACGTTCATGCGGGTCATCTGCCGGCAGCAGCTTGAGCAGCAGTTCGTTGAGGTAGAAGCCGCACATCAGGGCATCGCCCTGCAGACGCAGGTCGCCGCCCTGCCATTCGGCATCGTGCAGGGTACGCAAGGTGCCCTTGCCGAACCAGGACAAGAGCAGCGGCTGGAAGCCCAGCAGTCGGGATTTGATCGAGGACATGGGCCGCCGCGCACCGCGTGCAACCACAGCCAGACGACCGTGGTTGCGGCTCAGGACATCGACGATCAGGCTGGTTTCCCGGTACGGCCGGGTGTGGAGAATGAACCCCGCCTCGTTATCGACCCGCTCGCCCATGCCTATTCATGACCGAGCGATTTGATCAGCGCCGCGTTGTCGGCCCAGCCGCTTTTCACCTTGACCCAGCATTGCAGGAAGACCTTGGCGTCGAACAGCTTTTCCATGTCCTGACGCGCTTCGGTGGAGATGCGCTTGAGGTGTTCGCCGCCCTTGCCGAGCAGGATGGGCTTGTGCGCGTCGCGGTCAATCCAGATCACGGCGTGGATGCGGCGCAGGCCGGAGGGCTCGGTCTCGTATTGCTCGATCTCGACCGCCACGCCGTAGGGAATCTCGTCGCCGGTCAGGCGGAACACCTTCTCGCGCAGGATCTCGGCCGACAGGAATCGCTCGCTGCGGTCGGTGATGGCGTCTTCCTCGAAGAAGCCTTCGGACTCGGGCAGGTATTTGCCCAGGATGCCGAGCAGACGGTCGCCGTCCTTCCGCTCCACAGCGGCCATGGGCACGATCTCGGCAAAATCGAAGCGGGTCGCGGTCTCCCTGAGAAACGGCAGCAGCCGGGTCTTGTCAGCCATGGTGTCAACCTTGTTGACGATCAGGATGACCGGCTTGTCGGCCGGCAGCAGCTTCAGCACCTTCTCGTCGGCCGGGGTGAGCCGCATCGCCTCGATCAGGAACAGCACGGCGTCCACTTCGGACAGCACGTTCTTGACCACCCGGTTCATGGACTGGTTGAGCGCGTTCCGATGCTCGGTCTGAAAACCCGGCGTATCGACGAAGACGAATTGCGCCTCGCCTTCGGTGCGCACCCCGAGGATGCGGTGGCGCGTAGTCTGCGGCTTGCTGGA
>JARLJM010000166.1 GCA_031291185.1 Parasulfuritortus sp.
TGATCAGGCTCAAGGCCGTTGAGTGGCCGGATTCCGTCAGCACGCGCTTTTCCAGATGCAGGACCTGGGTGATGAAGATGGCACTGATGATTGCGCCACCGATTATCAGCGGCAGGATTATTTTCCAGAACAGCGGCAGATTGCGGGCCCGACGGCATACAGAGGACCAGAGGCCGGCCAGACCGGAAGGGTGAGCCCTGCCCTGCTGCAGCCTGATACGTGGGTTCGCCCTTATTTTTGCGTACAACGCTTCGGCGTCGTCGATCTGCTGTCGGGATACCGGGCTCCGTATCGACATGTAGCCCCCTTCCACCGTAGGGGTGACGGTTGCGCTCACCCAGTAGTGGTCGCCGTTCTTGCAGCGGTTCTTGACGATGCCCTGCCAGGGCTGGCCGTTTTTCAGGGTGTTCCAGAAGTCGCGGAAGGCCTCGGATGGCATGTCCGGATGACGCACGATGTTATGTGGCTGGCCGATCAGTTCGTCCCGGCTGAAGCCGCTGATTTCGACAAAGCCGTCGTTGACATAGGTGATGCGGCCCTTGTCGTCGGTGTGGGAGATGATGGCGATGCCGTCGGGCAAGGGGCATTCGCGTCCGGTTACTGGCAGGTTTGTTCGCATGGGCGTAGCGGGTTTTTTGTGGGAAGCCGTAGCGGTAGCAGGGACTATACCGTATTCCGCCGGTCGGGTATGCGGGCAGTCAATGTTCAGGCCTCCCGGCAGGAAACCAGTAGCGCCAGCGACGCCTCGGTTCTGGGTATTGTCGGGTTGGCGACATTCTTATGGTTTGCTAAATTCAGATAAATCATGGGCTTATGTTCTGGCACGGGACATGCATGGAAGAATGCGTAATCAACGGGTGCCACCATGCAAACCAACAAACAGATTGCCGAACTTCTCAACGAGCCTGCGTGTACGCACAACACCAAGTCCAAATCCGGCTGCGCCAAGCCCAAGCCGGGTGCGACCGCCGGCGGTTGCGCCTTTGACGGCGCACAGATTGCATTGCTGCCGATCGCCGACGTGGCCCACATCGTGCACGGGCCCATAGCCTGCGCCGGGTCGAGCTGGGACAACCGGGGTACCCGGTCCAGTGGCCCGACCCTGTTCAAGATCGGCATGACCACGGACCTGACCGAACAGGACGTGATCATGGGCCGCAGTGAAAAGCGCCTGTTCCACGCCATCAAGCAGGCGGTGGACGACTATCATCCGCCCGCCGTGTTCGTCTACAACACCTGCGTCCCGGCCCTGGTCGGCGACGATCTGGAGGCGGTGTGCAAGGCGGCTTCCGAGCGGGTCGGCGTGCCTGTGGTTCCAGTCGACGCGGCCGGCTTCTACGGCACCAAGAACCTGGGCAACCGCATGGCCGGCGAATCGATGTTCAAATACGTCATCGGTACCCGCGAGCCGGAGCCGGCCAGGCCGCACCCGGCCGGCATCGCCACCCACGATGTCTGCATGGTCGGCGAGTACAACATCGCCGGCGAGTTCTGGCACGTTGCGCCGCTGTTCGACGAGTTGGGTTTGCGCATCCTGGGCAACCTGTCCGGCGACGCGCGCTTCCGCGACATCCAGACCATGCACCGGGCCGAGGCCAACATGGTGGTCTGCGCCAAGGCGCTGCTCAACGTGGCCCGCAAGCTGCAAAGCCAGCA
>JARLJM010000022.1 GCA_031291185.1 Parasulfuritortus sp.
CCGTCCGCATTCAGCACCCTGAACTCGTCCATGACGATCGCGTTATCAAGACTGCCGCCAAGGGCCAGGCCATTGGCGCGCAGATATTCGACTTCCTGCATGAAGCCGAAGGTTCGGGCTCGGCTGATTTCCTTGATATAGGAAGTCTCGGCGAAATCGATGCTGATTTCGTTGCCGGAGCGTTGCAGGACAGGATGTTCGAAATCGATCTTGAACGATAGGCGAAACCCCATGTAGGGCGTGATTTCAGCCCATTTATCGCCGTCCTCGACCCGTACCGCTTTCTTGAGCCGTATGAACCGGCGTGGCGCATTTTGCTCTTCGATGCCGGCCGATTGCAGCAGAAAGACGAAGGGCGCGGCCGAACCGTCCAGGATAGGGACTTCGGAAGCGTCAATGTCGATGAAAATATTGTCGATGCCCAGGCCCGCCAGGGCGGACATCAGATGTTCTACGGTGGCGACCCGAGCGCCCTGAGACTCCAGCGCGGAGCAGAGGCGGGTGTCCTTGACCAGATGCGGCTCGACCCGGAATGAAACCGGTTCGGGCAAATCGACGCGACGGAAAAAAATCCCGGTGTCGGGGGGTGCTGGGCGCAGGGTAATTGCCACCTTCTGTCCCGAATGCAAGCCGACACCGGTTGCGCGTACAAGAGTTTTGATACTTCGCTGCTTAATCATGCAGCAATTTTAGCTTTATTCACTCCGATAATGACATCTCAATCCGCCTGACGACGCAGGAAAGCAGGTATGTCTAGCGTTTCGATGCCCTGTTGCAACGCAGCATCGATAGCTGCAGAACTGCGACCACGATTCGGGTTGGTCCTCAGATGGGTGGGGATGTCGTAGTCCGGTCCACCATCTTCACCCCGATTACCACCCTGAGGGCCATAGGTCCCGGTGGCCTGTGCCTGATCGTTATTGACCACCACTTGCGGCTTGTTGGCCTTGTTGGACAGCGGGCTCCCCAGACCAGTCGCCACCATGGTGACACGCAAGGTGCTGCCCATGGCCGGATCCATCGCCGTCCCGACGATGACCGTTGCCTCTTCGGCGGTGAAAGACTGGATGGTGTTCATGACTTCGTAGAACTCGTCCATGGTCAGGCTGTCGTCGGAGGTGATGTTGACCACCACGCCACGCGCACCGCGCAGATCGACGTTCTCCAGCAGCGGGCTCTTGACGGCGGCCTCGGCCGCTTCGCGGGCGCGACTTTCGCCTTCGGCCTGGGCCGTACCCATCATGGCCATGCCCACTTCGCTCATCACGGTCCGGACGTCGGCAAAGTCGACGTTGATCATGCCCGGGTTGCTGATGATTTCCGCAATGCCACCGACCGCGCTGTGCAGCACGTCATTGGCCGCCATGAAGGCTTCGTTCAGCTTCACACCACCGCCCAACACCGCACGCAGCTTGTCGTTGGGGATGATGATCAGAGAATCGACATGCTCGGCCAGGGCCTTGAGACCATGCTCGGCCACCCGCATGCGTTTGCCTTCGAACACGAAGGGCTTGGTCACCACGGCCACGGTCAGGATGCCCAGTTCCTTGGCCACTTCCGCCACCACAGGAGCTGCACCGGTACCAGTACCACCACCCATGCCGGCGGTGATGAACAGCATGTCCGCGCCGTCGATCAGTTCGGCGATTCGTTCGCGGTCTTCCAGCGCGGCTTCACGGCCGATCTCGGGCTTGGCGCCCGCGCCTAGACCTTTGGTCACGTTCGTGCCGATCTGCAACTGGATCGGCGCCTGATTGCGGCGCAGAGCCTGGGCATCGGTATTCAATGCCAGGAACTCAACCCCGGTCATGCCCTTGCTGATCATGTGGTCCACGGCATTGCCACCGCAACCGCCCACGCCAATCACCTTGATGATGGCGTCCTGTATATCCATTTCTTCCAATTCAAACAGCATTTCCCTCTCCTTTGCGCGCGCGAAAAAACAAACCTAAAAAGTGTTCTTGAACCACGACTTCATTCGTTCCATCACTTGGCCGAAACTGGCGTTCTGAATCTTTGCCGCTTCGTCCAGCTCATGTTTCTCCATGCCGGCCAGCAACAGGCCGACGCCCGTGGCATAGGCCGGGCTGCGTACCCGCTCCGACAAACCACCGACGTACTCGGGCACGCCGACCCGCACTGGCACGTGGAATACCTCCTCGGCCAGTTCAACCATGCCCTGCATCTGGCTCGAACCGCCGGTGAGCACGATGCCCGAGGAGATCTGTTCCTCGAACCCCGAGCGGCGCAGTTCGGCCTGAACCAGGTTGTAAAGCTCCTCGACCCGGGGCTCGATCACCTCGGACAGCAATTGCTTCGACAGCATCCGGGCGCCACGCTCGCCGATGCCCGGCACCTCGATCATTTCCCGCGCATCGGCCAGCTGGCGCAGGGCGATGCCGTGCTGAATCTTCAGATCCTCGGCCTCGCGGGTCGGAGTGCGCAGGGTCATGGCGATGTCGTTGGTGATCTGGTCGCCGGCGATCGGCAGCACCGCGGTATGCTGGATGGCGCCGCGGGTGAACACGGCGAGATCGGTGGTGCCGCCGCCGATGTCGACCAGACAAACGCCCAGATCCTTCTCGTCGTCGTTGAGCACGGCCAGCGACGAAGCCAACGGTTGCAGGATCAGGTCTTTCACTTCCAGGCCGCAGCGACGTACACACTTGACGATGTTCTGCGCGGCCGATACCGCGCCGGTCACGATATGCACCTTCACCTCAAGCCGGACGCCGGACATGCCGAGCGGTTCGCGCACCCCTTCCTGGCCGTCGATGATGAATTCCTGCGGCAGGACGTGGACGATCTGCTGGTCGGTCGAGATGTTCACCGCGCGGGCGGTCTCGACCACCCGGTCGATGTCGTTCTGGGTCACTTCGCGGTCGCGGATCGGCACCATACCGTGCGAGTTGAGCGAGCGGATATGGCTGCCTGCAATCCCCGTGTAGACTTGGCCGATCTTGCAGTTGGCCATCAGCTCGGCGTCTTCCAGCGCGCGCTGGATGGCCGACACGGTGGCCTCGATGTTGACCACCACGCCCTTTTTCAGGCCGCGCGACGGCGCCGAGCCCATGCCCAGGATGTTGACGCCACCCTCCGGCGGAACTTCAGCCACCAGGGCCACTATTTTCGATGTCCCGATATCCAGGCCAACGATCAGATCCTTGCTCTCTCGCATCTTGTTCACACCCGCTAAACTCATGTTCGTTTCTTCTCTGGCGCCGCGCTGTTCGAGGCTCCAGCCTGGGCGGCAAAGCCGTTTGGATAACGCATATCCACCCGCCGGATGCCGGCCATCCGTTCGGCCGCCAGCGGGTAAAACGTCACAAACCGTTTCAATCTCTCATCCAGCCGTTCACGCCCCAGCTCGATGGTCATGCCGTCGGCAAGCGTCAGCTGCCAGGTATGGCGCGCATCGACCCGAATCTGGCCGATATGCCAGCCTGCCGGGGCCAAGGCCGCCGTGAATTCGCCGTAGCGCTGGGCAACTTCCTTCTCCATGCCCTCAGGCGCGAACAGCCGCGGCAAGTCTTTCCACGGAGTCACCGGGAAGGCCTCGCCATGAACATCCAGTACCGCCGTATCGTTCCAGGACGCTGACGGCACATGCTCTTCCAGCGTGACCGCCAGACCGTTCGGCCACACCCGGCGCACACTGGCCGATCTCACCCAGGGCAGTGTTTCCAGACCCTGCCGGGCCTTGTCCAGATCGATCGAAAACAGGCCGCCGGACAAACCGGCCAACACCGGCCGTATGGCCTGACGGGTTTCCGGATGCAAGGCACCCGTCACCTCCACCTCGCGGATCGGCAGCCAGGTCTCGGCCACCTGCCGGCCGGTCATCCAGAGCGCGAACAGCAGCGTCGCGGCCAGGATCAACCGGCTCAATCCGTTCAAGGCGTCGGGGTTATCCCACATGGGCCAGTTCCAGAACGCGCAGACAGAGATCGGGGAAGTCAATGCCCAGGGTACGGGCCGACATCGGCACCAGGCTGTGGCTGGTCATGCCAGGCGCGGTGTTCACTTCCAGGAAACAGGGGGTGCCGTCGTCGGCCAGGATCACGTCGACCCGGCCCCAGCCGCTGCAGCCCAGCACCCTGAAGGCGTGCAGGACGGTCTTGTCCAGCGTGGCCTCTTCATCGGCCGGGAGTCCCGGGCAGTGGTAGACCGTGTCATCGCGGAAATACTTGGCCTGGTAGTCGTAAAACTCGCACGGCGTCTCGACCCGGATCGAGGGCAGCACCTGATCGCCCAGCACAGGGAATTGCACCTCGCGCCCGGAGACGAAGCTCTCGCACAGGACCAGCTTGTCGTATTCGGCAGCGGCCCGATACGCGGCTGGCAGATCCTCGGCCTTTTTGACCTTGGTGATGCCGATGCTGGAACCTTCGGTTGCCGGCTTGACGAACAGGGGCAGGCCCAGCTTCGCGACCACAGCATCGAAGTCGGTGTTCTCGTCCAGCATCACGAACGGCGCAGTGGGAATGCCGGCAGCCTGCCAGATCAGCTTGGTGCGCCACTTGTCCATGCCCAGCGCAGAGGCCATGACGCCGCTGCCGGTGTAGGGTATGCCGAGCAGTTCCAGCAGGCCCTGCATGGTGCCGTCCTCGCCACCCCGGCCATGCAGGATCAGGAATATACGGTCGAAGCCTTCTGCCTTGAGTTCGGCCAGATCGCGCTCGGCTGGGTCGAAGGCATGGGCGTCCACACCTTTTTCACGCAGGGCGGCCAGCACCGCATTGCCGCTCAAAAGGGAAATTTCCCGCTCGGCGGATCGGCCGCCCAGCATCACCCCGACCTTGCCGAAATCAAGCATGACGCACCGCCTTCCCAACCGTGTTCGAGGCGGCCGCAGGCAGCCCTTCCCGCACCATCCCGCTCCGCGGGCACCGAGTCAGGACTGCCCCACCCATCATCACCCCGACTTTTCCAAACTTATCTTTCACCGATGATCCTCACTTCCCGTTGCAGGTGGATGCCGGTCTTTTCGAGCACCGTTCGCTCCACCGTGTCGATCAGGTTTTCGATATCCGCGGCGCTTGCCCCGCCCCGGTTCACTATGAAATTGGCGTGTTTCTCCGACACCTGCGCGCCGCCGATCTGCATGCCTTTCAGGCCGCAGGACTCGATCAGGCGCGCGGCATGGTCGCCGGTTGGGTTGCGGAACACCGAACCGGCATTGGGCAATTGCAGGGGCTGACTGGCGATCCGTTGTTTCAGCAGGCGGGTGATCTCTCGCCGGCTGGCCTGACCGTCGCCGTGTTCGAGGATGAACCAGGCGGCGACGAACCACTCCTTGCGGGCGGTATCCGGCTCGACGTGGCGATAACCGACGCGGAACTCGCGCGGACTCCGGCGCTTCAGTTCGCCGCGCCGATTGACGGTCAGCACCTGCGAAACATGGCCCCACGTCTCATGGCCATAGCAACCGGCATTCATGGCCAGTGCGCCGCCTACCGTACCGGGGATGCCGGCCAGGAACTCGGCCCCGACCAGGTTATGTTTCGCGGCGAAGCGGGCCACCTTGGGACTTGCCACACCGGCCTCGGCGTAGACCATGCCGAAGGTGGTCCGCGCATTATCCTGGGGGCCATCCAGGCGAATCTGGTTGATGACTCCATGCAGATAGACCACCGTGCCCCGAACGCCGCCATCGCGCACCAGCAGGTTGCTGCCCAGACCGATGAAGTTGATCGGTTCCGCTTCCGGCAATGTCGTCAGAAAGGCGCGCAGATCGTCCATATCCGCCGGTGTATAGACCCGTTCCGCCTTGCCGCCGGCCCGCCAGCTGACGTAGCGGCTCATGTCGACATCGGTCGCCAGCGTGCCGCGCAGGGGCCCGGTCGGGATCGGGCGCTCGACCATTATTTGGCCTCCCCCAACGCAGCCAGCCTGACCGGAACCTGGCCGACCGATCCGGCGCCCATGGTCAGCACCACATCGCCATCCTGGACAAAATCGGCAATCGCCTGGGGCAAGTCGGTCGCCTCCGGCACAAAGACCGGCTCCACCTTGCCTACCACGCGCACCGCGCGCGCCAGGCTTCGACCGTCGGCGGCCACGATGGGCGCCTCGCTGGCGGCATAGACCTCGGTCAGCAACAACGCATCGGGCAGCGACAGGACCTGCACGAAGTCCTCGAACAGGTCACGGGTACGGGTATAGCGGTGCGGCTGGAAGGCGAGAACCAGACGCCGGCCGGGGAAGGCGCCGCGCGCGGCGGCCAGGGTCGCGCGCATCTCGACCGGGTGATGGCCGTAGTCGTCGACCAGGGTAAAGGTCCGGCCATCGGGCAGGCGAATTTCGCCGTACCGTTGGAAGCGTCGGCCGACGCCGGAGAAACCGGCCAGTGCGCGTTGCACTGCCGCATCCGGAATCTGCAGTTCCCAGGCCACCCCGACCGCGGCCAGGGCATTCAGGACATTGTGCATGCCGGGCAGATTGAGCGTCACGTCGATCGGCGAGCGGGTGCCGTTGCGCAAGGCGGTAAAGGCCATCCGGCCATCTTCGGAGCGGATGTTGACGGCCTGGATCGAGCAGTCGTCGGTGGTACCGTAGGTCATCACCGGCTTTTCGATCCGGGGCAGCAACTCGCGCACCACCGGGTCGTCGGCGCACAGCACCGCCATGCCCCAGAACGGCAGCCGGTGCAGAAATTCGACGAAGGCCGACTTCAGACGCTCGAAGTCATGGCCATAGGTTTCCATGTGATCGGCATCGATATTCGTGACCACCGACACCGCCGGCGACAGGTGCAGGAAGGAGGCGTCCGATTCATCCGCCTCTGCCACCAGCCATTCACCGGTACCCAGCTTGGCATTGGCACCCGCCGCCAGCAGCTTGCCGCCGATGACGAAGGTCGGATCCAGCCCGGCCTCGTAAAGCACGCTGGCGATCAGGCTGGTCGTCGTGGTCTTGCCATGGGTGCCTGCAATGGCTACGCCCTTTCTGAAGCGCATCAGTTCGGCCAGCATCATGGCCCGCGCCACCACCGGGATGCGCGTGGCACGGGCGGCCTGCACCTCGGGGTTGTCCTCCTTGATCGCGCTGGAGATCACCAGCACATCGACCCCCGCCATATTCTCTGCGGCATGCCCCTGGAACACCTTGGCCCCCATGCCGGCCAGACGCTGGGTGACCGCGTTGTTGGCGGCATCCGAGCCGGACACCTGATAGCCCAGGTTTATCAGCACTTCGGCAATGCCGCTCATGCCGGCCCCGCCTATGCCCACAAAATGAATCCGTCTGACCTTGTGTTTCACCGGGCAGTCTCCTTGACGATAGTGGCCATCACCTGGGTGGCCTCGGACTTGCCCAGGGCACGGGCGCTTTCGGCCCGATGCAGCAATTCGGCCCGGGTCAGGCTGCCCAGCCAGGTTGCCAATTCGTCGGCACCCAGTTTGTTCTGGGGCAGCAACCAGGCCGCATTGGAGTCGACCAGGAAATGGGCGTTCAGGGTCTGGTGGTCGTCCACGGCAAACGGATAAGGCACCAGTCCGGCCGGCACCCCGGCGGCGGCCAGCTCGGCCACGGTCGACGCCCCGGAACGGCAGACGATTACGTCGCACCAAGCATAGGCCTCGGCCATGTCCTCGATGAAGGGCAGGCACTCCGCGCTAACATTTGCGGCCGCATAGTTGGCCCTGAGCGCGTCGATATTCCTGGCGCCGGCCTGGTGCCTGACTTCGGGCCGGACTTCGGCATGCATCTGGGCCAGGGCGCGCGGCACGACATCGTTCAACACCGTGGCACCCAGGCTGCCGCCGATCACCAGCAGGCGCAGGCGGCCTTCGCGTCCGGCATAGCGTTCCGCCGGGGCAGGCACACCGGCTATTTTCGGCCGCACCGGGTTGCCCACCCATTCGGCGTTGACCTTGCCGCAGAGCAGCGGCTTGTCCATGCCCTGGCTGAATGCACCGGGCAAGCCGAGCAGAACCCGCTTGGCGAGACAGGCGAGCACCCGGTTGGTCAACCCCGCCACGGCATTCTGTTCATGGATGACCAGCGGCTTGCCGCTGAGGAAGGCCATCATGCCGCCCGGGAAGGCCACGTAGCCGCCCAGACCGACCGCCACATCGGGCTTGTAACGCCTGATAGCCTGGCGCGCCTGCCAGAAGGCAGCCAGCATCTGGAATGGCAGTCTGACCAGACGCAACAGCCCCTTGCCCCGGACGCCGGCAAAGTCGATCCAGGCCATTTCGAAGCCGCGTTCCCTGGCGATTCGCGCCTCCATGCCCTGCTTCGTGCCCAGCCAGGCCACCCGCCAGCCGTCGTCGCGCAGCGATTCGGCCACCGCAAGGGCCGGCATGACGTGACCCCCCGTGCCGCCGGCCATGACCAAGGCGGTATGCAGGGGGCGCGGATGCGTGGCTTCGCGGGCGATGCTCATTGCCGCTTCCCTTTCATCAGGCACCGGTTCTCGTAATCGATACGCACCAGAATCGCGATCGCCAGACAGTTGGCAACGATGCCGGAACCGCCGTAACTCATCAACGGCAGGGTCAGGCCCTTGGTCGGCAGCAGCCCGAGATTGACGCCCATGTTGATGAAGCTCTGAGTGCCCAGCCAGATGGCGACGCCCTGGGCCACCAGTGCCTGGAAATTGCGGCCCATCAGCGCAGCCTGCCAGCCGATCGAGAAGGCCCGCCAGATCAGCCAGGCGAACAGGGCGATGATGGCGGCAACACCGACAAAGCCGAGTTCCTCGCCGGTCACCGCGAGCAGGAAGTCGGTGTAGGCCTCGGGCAGGTAGAACAGTTTCTCCACGCTCTCACCCAGGCCGACGCCAAACAACTCGCCCCGGCCCAGCGCAATCAGGGCATGGGACAGCTGGTAACCCTTGCCGTAGGGATCAGCCCAGGGGTCCAGGAAACCGATCACCCGCTGCAGGCGATAGGGTGACAGCCAGATCAGCATGACGAAGCCGATCGCCAGCATGACGATCAGGCCGACGAACAGCCGCCAGTTGAGACCGCCCAGGAACAGCACGCCCAGGGCGATCGCCACGATGACCACGAAGGAACCGAAATCGGGCTCCATAAGCAGCAAGCCGCCCACCAGCAGCATGACCATGAACATGGGCAGAAAACCCTGGCGCAGGTCGTGCATCAGCGCGGCCTTGCGCACGGTGTAGTCGGCGGCGTAGATCACGGTGAACAGCTTGGCCAGTTCGGAGGGCTGGAAATTTCCCAGCGGCCCGAGCGGAATCCAGCGCCGGCTGCCGTAGACCACATGCCCGATGCCCGGAATCAGCACCGCCACGAGGCACAGCACCACGCCGATGAACAGATAGGGCGCCAGTTTCTGCCAAAGGCTGGACGGCAGCTGGAAGGCGCCATAAGCCGCCCCCAGGCCGACCACCAGATACATCAGGTGGCGAATCAGGTAGAAGGCCGGCTGATGGTTCGCGCTCTTGGCCTCGGCAATGGCGATGGAAGCGGAATAGACCATCACCAGACCGAGGCCGAGCAGGGCGAACACCGTCCACAGCAGCGCCCAGTCATAGGGTTCGAGGGTCGTCCGGCGGACGGCGGCAACGTTATGAAACACGTTCCACCTCCGCTTTCAGGGCCTGCACGGCAGCGATGAAAACTTCAGAGCGATGTGCATAGTTGCGGAACATGTCCCAGCTGGCACAGGCCGGCGACAGCAGCACGGCATCGCCTGGCTGGGACAGATCGTAAGCACGCTGCACGGCCTCGGCCATGGTTTCGGCGCGCAGCACCCGGCACGCACCGGCGATTGCCGCCTCCACCTGCGGCCCGTCACGTCCAATCTGGACCACGGCGCGGGCGTTCCTGACCGCTTCGCGCAGCGGGGAGAAATCCTGGCCCTTGCCATCGCCGCCGGCGATCAGCACGACCGGCACGGTGAATCCCATCAGGGCAGCCGCGGTGGCGCCCACATTGGTGCCCTTGGAGTCGTCGTAGAACGTGCGTTCTGCGACTGTCGTAACCTTCTCGACCCGATGCGGCAAGCCCTTGAAACTGCGCAGGGCCGGCAGCAGGTCTTCGTATTCCAGGCCGATGGCGCGGCACAGGGCCAGGACGGCCAATGCGTTGGCGGCATTGTGCAGACCGGCGATGCTCAGTTCGTCGACCGGGATCAGGGCCTGTTCGCCTTCGGCCAGCCAGAGATGGTCCTGCTTCGTCAGCAAGCCGTAATCGCCCTGGTTCAACCCGAAGGTACGCAATGCCAGGCCAGGACGGGCCATGGCCATCACCGCCGGATCGTCGCGGTTGAGCACCTGGGTGCCGGCGGTCAGGATCCGGGCCTTGGCGGAGGCGTAGTCCGCCAGGCCGGCATAACGATCCATGTGATCCTCGGAAATATTCAGCACCGTTACCGCATCCGGTTTCAGGCTTACCGTGGTTTCCAGCTGGAAGCTGGACAATTCCAGCACCCAGACATCGGGCATGCGGTCCTCGATCTCGCGCTCTGCCAGTGCATCCAGCACCGGCAGGCCGATATTGCCGGCGATGATCGTATCCAGACCCGCGGCCTCGCACAGATGACCGGCCAGCGCCGTGACCGTACTTTTGCCATTGGAGCCGGTGATGGCGATGACCTTGGCGGCGCTGCCGGCAATGGCCCGGGCGAACAGTTCGACATCGCCCACAATGTCCTTCCCGGCAGCCTGTGCGGCCTGAATCACAGGTGTGGCCAGTGCCACGCCGGGACTGACCACGACCAGATCGGCCCAGGCGAAGTCCTCGGCAGCGAAGGCACCGAGGGTGAGTGCCACCTCGGGAAAGGCCTCACGCAGATGCAAGGCATGCGGCGGCGCGGCGCGGGTATCGGTGCCCCGCACCTGGGCATCATGCTCGACCAGCCAGCGCACGCAGGACGCACCGGTATCGCCCAGGCCGACAACCAGGGCCTTGATACCGGTGTAGTCGAGTTTGCGCGCGGCCATGGTCACCTCAGCTTCAACGATGACAGACCGATGAGCACCAGCATCATGCTGATGATCCAGAACCGGACAACGACCTGCGTCTCCTTCCAGCCCTTCTTTTCGAAGTGGTGGTGGATCGGCGCCATCAGGAACACCCGCTTGCCGCGCAGTTTGAACGAACCGACCTGGAGCATGACCGAGATCGCCTCGGCGACGAACACGCCGCCCATGATGAAGAGCACGATTTCCTGGCGCGCAATCACCGCCACGGTGCCAAGCGCCGCACCCAGCGAGAGTGCGCCCACGTCGCCCATGAACACCTCGGCCGGATAGGCGTTAAACCAGAGAAAAGCCAGGCCCGAGCCGACGATGGCCGAGCAGAAGATCACCAGTTCGCCCGCGCCCGGGATGTGGGGCAGGCCCAGATAATGCGAGAACACGGCATGGCCGGCCACATACGAGAAGATGGCCAGTGCGCCAGCCACCATGACCGTGGGCAGAATGGCCAGACCGTCGGCGCCGTCGGTCAGGTTGACTGCGTTGCTGGTGCCGACGATGACGAAATAGGCCAGCACGACGAAGCCGGTGGTGCCCAGCGGCATGACGATGTGCTTGAAGAAGGGCACGATCAGTTCGGTCTGGGCCGGCAGATGGGCCGACCAGGCCAGCCAGGAGGCCACGATGATGGCGATGACCGACTGCCAGAAATACTTCCAGCGCGAGGCCAGCCCCTTGGGATTCTTCTTCACCACCTTGAGCCAGTCGTCGGCCCAGCCGATGGCGCCGAAGCCGATCAGGGTGAGCAGCAGCGCCCAGACGTAGTGACTGGACAGATCGGCCCAGAGCAGCGTGGTCACGCTGATCGAGGCCAGGATCAGGGCACCGCCCATGGTCGGCGTACCAGCCTTGACCAGATGGGTCTGCGGGCCGTCGTCGCGCACCGGCTGGCCGACCTTGAGCGCGGTCAGCTTGCGGATCATCCACGGCCCGAGCAGGAACGAGATCAGTAGCGAGGTCAGCGCCGCCAGCACCGCGCGCAGGGTGATGTAGCCAAAGACGTTGAAGGCACGGATGTCGTGGCCGAGCCACTGTGACAGCATCAGGAGCATACGTGTGCCTCCACGAACGATTTCACGACCCGTTCCATCTGCATGAACCGGGAACCCTTCACCAGCACCGTGACGTCCGGCCCCAGTGCCTGCTCCGTCTCGGCCAGCAGTTCCTCGATACGTTCGAAATGCATGGCACCTGCACCGAAGGCCTCGACCGTGTTCGCGGTCAGCTCGCCCAGGCAGAGCAGCCGATCCAGGCCGGACCGCCTGGCGGTCTCGCCGATTTCGCGATGCAGCCCGGCCGCATCGTCGCCCAGTTCGCCCATGTCGCCGAGCACCAGGATGCGTTTGCCCGGTTGTGCCGCGAGCACTGCGATCGCAGCGGCGACCGAATCCGGGTTGGCGTTGTAGGTGTCGTCGATCAGGCGCGCGCCCAGGATGCAGGGATGAGGCTGGAGCCGGCCCTTGACCCCGGCATAACTGGTCAGCCCTTGCGCAATGTGGCCCGGCGACACGCCCGCAACATGGGCCATGGCCGCGGCGGCCAGCGCATTGCGGACGTTGTGCAGGCCCGGCACATTCAGGGTCAGCGCGACATCGCCGGTTGGCATATGCAGGGTCAGTTCCGAACTGAAATCATGGAGCCGGTAATCCACCCGGACTTCGCCCTGGGCCAGGCCGAATTCGACGATGCGCCGGCCACCGGCCAGCCCGCGCCAGACTGCGGCTTGCGGATCGTCCGCATTGACCAGGGCGACGCCGTCGTCCTGCAGGCCGGCGTAGATCTCGCCTTTAGCCCTGGCCACTGCCTCCACGCTGCCCAGCCCTTCCAGATGGGCGCGCAGTGCGTTGTTGACCAAGGCCGCATCGGGCCGGGCCAGGCGGCTGAGGTAGTCCAGTTCGCCCGGATGGTTCATGCCCATTTCCAGCACGGCATAGCGATGTTCCGGCGTCAGGCGCAGCAAGGTCAGCGGCATGCCGATGTCGTTGTTGAGGTTGCCGGTGGTGGCCAGCACCGCCGCTTCGCCGGCCTCGGCCTTGAGGATGGCGGCCAGCATTTCCTTGACCGTGGTCTTGCCGTTGCTTCCGGTGATGGCCAGCACCCTGGCCGGCATCCGGCTGCGATGCCAGGCCGCCAGCTGACCCAGGGCCAACCGGGTATCCGGCACCACGATCGCGGGCGACAGGTCCAGATCGGCCTTGTCGTCGACCATCACCGCCGCCGCGCCCAGCGTCAGCGCCTGTGCCGCGAAGCGATGGCCGTCGAAACGTTCGCCGCGCAGGGCGATGAACAGCGCACCCGCAGGCAGATTGCGGCTGTCGGTGGATACAACCTCGAATTCCACATCCGCACCGATCGCGCGTGCGTTCAGGGCCTTTGCTACTTCATGCAAGCGCATGGCCCACCTCCTTCAATACCCGCTCGGCTTCCGCCACGTCAGAAAACGGATGGCGCACGCCGTGTATCTCCTGGTAATCCTCATGTCCCTTGCCGGCAATCAGCACCACGTCTCCAGCCCCGGCTCCTGCGATCGCCGCACGAATGGCCGAGGAACGATCCAGTTCCACGGTCTGGCCCGGAGGCATTCCGGCCAGGATATCGGCGACGATGTCGGCCGGCTCCTCGCTGCGCGGATTGTCGCTGGTGACGATGGCCAGGTCGGCCAGACGGGAGGCAGCCTCACCCATCAGCGGACGCTTGCCCTTGTCCCGGCCGCCGCCACAGCCGAACACGCAGATCAACCGGCCGGCGGTCAGGTCGCTCAGTGCTGACAGGGTCTTGTCCAGGGCATCCGGCGTGTGAGCGTAGTCGACGATGACCGTTGGCTGGACACCGCCACCCAGACGCTGCATCCGCCCGGCTACCGGGCGGGTCTTTTCGAGTACGGCCAGAGCATCGTCCAGGCTGATGTTGCTGGCCAGCAGGACACCCAGGCAGGCCAGCAGGTTCTCGGCATTGAAACGACCGATCAACCCGGTCTGCAGTTCGCCGTGCCCCCAAGGCGTATCCACCTTCAGGGCCAGGCCTTCGGCGCTCAGACGCAGGGCATGACCGCGGATCTCGCCTACCTCCATGCCGTAGCTCAGACGATGCACGTCGCGTCCGGCCAGATCGCCATACAGACGGCGGCCGAGGTCGTCTTCCAGGTTGAGCACCGCCCATTTCAGGCTGGGCCAGTCGAACAATTTGGTCTTGGCGTGGGCATAGGCCGCCATGTCGCCGTGATAATCGAGATGGTCGCGGGAAATATTGGTCAGCACCGCCACATCGAAGGCCACGCCTTCGACCCGGCCCTGATCGAGCGCATGGGAAGACACCTCCATGGCCACGCCCGCCGCGCCGGCATTGCTGTAGCCAGCCAGCAACCCCTGCAGGGTGACCGCGTCGGGCGTGGTGTGGCTGGCGCCTTGCAGGTCGCCCGGAAACCCGTTGCCCAGGGTGCCGATAACAGCGGTTTTTCGATTCAGTCGGCCGAAGGCCTCGGCCAGCCAGTGGCTGCACGAGGTCTTGCCGTTGGTGCCGGTGATGCCGGTCATCCAGAGCGCCTGCGACGGATCGTGCCACCAGGCGGCGGCAATGGCCGGCGCCCTCGCCTTCAGATCGGCGACCGGAAAATTGGGCACCGCCAGATTGGCCGGCCAGTCATAGTCGTCGGACTCCCAGACCACGGCGGCGGCGCCGGCCGCGACTGCCGAGGCGATATGGGTCCGGCCATCATGAACCTCACCAGGCATGGCCAGAAAGATGTCGCCCGGGCACACCTGCCGGCTGTCGGCGGTCAGGCTGGCTTTGGCCGGGAGCTGGCGCAATCTGGCGATCAGGGCAGCGACATCCATCAGGTCGGCTCCTCTTCGCTGCCGCTCGCCGCCGGCACGGTTTCCAATGGCTTGTCCGGTGGAATGGCCATGAAGCGCAGGGTATCCGCCATCACCTTGGCGAACACCGGCGCCGCCACCAGGCCGCCGTAATATTCCTTGCCTTCCGGTTCGTCGATCATCACCGCCACGACCACGCGCGGGTTGGACATCGGCGCCATCCCCACGAACGAGGCGATGTACTTGGTCGCCGAATAACCGCCCGCCGCCGCCTTATGGGCCGTACCGGTCTTGCCGCCGACGCGGTAGCCAGTGATTCTGGCCTGGGGAGCCGTACCGTCGGGCTGGGTCACCATCTCCAGCATGTCGCGCATTTCCTTGGCTGTCTTTGCCGACATCAGGCGCGCCCCGGTAGCGGGTGTATCGCGTTTCAGGATGGTGATTTTGGGCAGCACGCCGTTATCGGCGAAGGCGCAATAGCCGCGCGCCAGTTGCAGCAGGCTGACCGACATGCCCATACCGAAGGCCATGGTGGCCTTTTCGATCGGCCGCCAGCTTTCATAAGGCCGTAGCCGTCCGCCCGCCTCGCCCGGAAAACCCGACCCCGGCGGCGCGCCGAAACCGGCGCGGTTCAGCATGTTCCAGTAATCCTCGGACTTCATGCCCAGCGCGATCTTGGCGGCACCGATATTGCTCGATATCTGGATGATCTGGGCGACGCTGATCAGGCCCTTGGCATGGACGTCGTGGATACGCTTGTCGCCGATCTGCAGCCAGCCCGGATCGGTATCGATGCGGGTTTCCGGCGTCACGCTGCCGTTTTCCAGCGCTGCCGAGACGAGAAAGGGCTTGATGGTGGAACCCGGCTCGTAGGTGTCAGCCACCGCGCGATTGCGGTCCCGCTCCGGGGTCATCGTGGCGCGGTTGTTGGGGTTGTAGGTCGGCACATTGACCAGGGCGAGTATCTCGCCGGTACGGGCATCCAATGCCACCAGCGCACCGGCCTTGGCCTTGTTCTCCTCGACGGCGGCGGTCAGCTCGCGATAGGCCAGATACTGCAATTGCAGATTGAGGCTGAGCGTCAGATCCTGACCCGGCTTGGGCGACCGGACCAGATCGAGATCCTCGATGGTATTACCCCGGCGATCCTTGACCACTCGCTTGGCACCCGGCTCGCCAGCAAGCCAGGACTGATAGGCATATTCCAGTCCTTCCAGGCCGTTGTCGTCGGCGCCGGTCACACCCAGCACCTGGCCGATCACATCACCGGCCGGGTAATAGCGGCGGTATTCCGAAGTCGAATGGACACCCTTGATATCCAGGACCTGCACCGCGTCGGCAATCTCGGGCTGCACCTGGCGTTTCAGATAGATAAAGGCCTTGGCCTTGTCCGCAAACTGTTTTGCCAGCGCATCCGGATCCAGATCCAGCCGGCTGGCCAGAGCCTGTATCTGGCTTGGGGTCGCGCCGGCCTCGCGCGGGTTGAGCCAGATCGACTCGACCGGCGTACTGATGGCCAGCGGTTCACCGCGGCGATCGGTGATCATGCCACGGTGAGCCGGTATCTCGACCACACGCTGGACCCGCAGATCGCCCTGCTTGTTCAGGAAGTCGTTCTGCCAGCCCTGGAGATAGGCGGCACGCGCAGTCAGCGCCGCAAAGCCGCCGAATACCAGCCCCATCACCAGCCGCATCCGCCAACGCTGCAGGTCAAGGCGCAGAATCGGGTTCCGGGCCCGGCTCATGATTTATTCTCCGGAGCCTTGAGCACCTGAATCTGCTTCGTATCCGGTACCGACATATGCAACTGGCCGCGGGCTATCTGCTCGATTCTGGAGTGCATGGCCCAGGTGCTTTGTTCAAGCTGCAGGCGTCCCCATTCGACATCCAGGTCGCGGCTCTTTTTCTGTCCTGCCTGGAGTTCCATAAACAATTCGCGCGCCTGGTAGCGCGCTGTGACGACGGCCAAGGCACATAAAACAAGAATCACAGCCAAGATGGGATTTATCCGGCTCATGCCGCCTCCGGATAATCGGCCAGCGTGCGTTCGGCCACTCGCAGCACCGCGCTACGCGAGCGCGGGTTGCGCGCCACCTCCTGATCCGAGGCCTTGATCGAGCGACCGACCAGTCGCAACCGGCCGGTCTTCAACTGCCCCGCCAGCACCGGAATCTCTTTCGGCAGATCTTCGCCTTTTGCCTCGCCTCGCATGAAGCGCTTCACCATCCGGTCTTCCAGGGAATGAAAGCTGATCACCGCAAGCCTCCCGCCCGGACATAGCAGATCGACCGCTTGTGGCAATGCCTCGGCGATCTCATCAAGTTCCCGGTTAACGTAAATCCGGATAGCCTGAAAGGTACGCGTGGCGGGGTCCTGGCCGCGTTCGCGGGTACGCACCGCCCCCGCCACGATCCGCGCAAGCTGACCTGTCGTTGCGATCGGTTGCTCCGCTCTCGCTGCGACAACCGCTTTTGCAACAGACTTAGCAAACCGCTCTTCGCCATAGTCACGCACCACCTGCGCCAACTCGGCTTCCGGTACCGCGCTCAACCATTCTGCGGCACTCATTCCCCGGCTGGTATCCATGCGCATATCCAGCGGCGCATCGTGGCGAAAGCTGAACCCGCGCTCCGGTGTATCGATCTGCGGACTCGACACCCCAAGATCGAACAGCACGCCGTCCACCTGGTTCATTCCTTGCGCCTTTGCCTGAGCGGCAAGCTCGCTGAACGGCACATGGGCAATGACGAAGCGTGCATCGTTCCAGGTCCGCGCCTGAGCCACGGCTTGCGGATCGCGATCCAGCGCCAACAGGCGGCCGGACGGTCCGAGCCGTTGCAGTATTGCCCGGCTGTGCCCGCCGCGACCAAACGTGGCATCCACATAAACGCCCTCCGGCCGCACGTTCAGTGCCGCCAGCGCTTCGTCCAGAAGAACGGAGGCGTGGCCCGTATCCTGGGCCGAAGTCACAACGAGAAGTCCTTGAGATCATCCGGAACCTCGCCCTTGCGCATCGCCTCACCCAGCAGGGCCGGAAGATCGGCCACCGCATCGCACTGCGCCTGCCATCCGGCCGCGCTCCAAAGTTCGAATTTGTTGCCCTGGCCGACCAGGACGATATCCCGCTCCAGCGCTGCGCGTTCGCGCAGCAAGGTCGGCAGCAGGATGCGGCCCGCCCCATCCATTTCCACATCGGTTGCCGAGCCAACCAGCAGACGCTGCATCTGGCGACTCACGGGATTGAAGCTGGGCAGCGCATTGAGCTTGCGCTCGATCGGCTCCCATTCTGGGAAGGGGTACAAAAGCAGGCAGCCACTCGGGTCCAGCGTCAGAACGAGATGTCCCCCGCAACGCTGCGTCAGCAGGTCGCGATACTTGGTCGGTATCGCCAATCGGGCCTTACCGTCCAGGGCTAGGGGTGTTGCGCCACGAAACATCTCTATTCACGAGGTCCAGCATCTCCACCAAACCCCACTTTCCTCCACTTTCTCCCACCAATGCCCACTATAGAGAAAGTATCAGTCCAACGTCAAGCCGAAAATCCCAATTTTTTTAATGACAACAATGACTTACAGAATCGTCAAAACCC
>JARLJM010000023.1 GCA_031291185.1 Parasulfuritortus sp.
GCGTTCAATCCGGCTTCCGTGATGAAGGTCGTCACCACGCTGGCCGCGCTGGATTCGTTTGGTCCGGCCCATACCTTCAAAACCCATGTATTGGTCGACGGGACAGTTACCGATGGCACTTTGAACGGAAACCTGATCCTCAAGGGCAGTGGCGACCCGGCGCTGAACCTGGAGCATTTCCAGACGCTGCTGCACGAGATACGCGAAAAGGGCATCCGGAAGATCAATGGCGACGTCATTTTCGACAACAGCCTGTTCGCCATCGACGCCACGGACCCCGGCTCATTCGACGGCGAACCGCTCAAGCCTTACAACGCCGAACCGGCAGCCTTGCTGGTCAATTACAACGTCCTGCCACTGCGTCTGATGCCGGAGAAGAATGGAATCGAGGCCCATTTTGATCCCCCTGCGTTACCGGTCGTAAACGGGATACGCGTCGGCAATGAAGCAGGGTGCGTGGATTGGCAGGATGGTTTGACGTTTAGCCGCGACGGTGATCGGCTGAACCTTACCGGACAGTTCCAGACCGCCTGCGGCGACCGCATCCTGTGGCTCAATCTGATGCAACCCGCTGCCACCGCCGCAGCGCTGTTCAGCGCCGACTGGGCTGTACAAGGTGGCGTTTTGACCGGACAGGTCCGGCAAGGCGAAACGCCGGCAAGCGCCACGCCGCTGCTGGATTTCGACTCGCCGCCGTTGTCCGAGATCGTGCGCGGCACCAACAAATTCAGCAACAACGTCATGGCCAAGATGCTGTTTCTCGACCTTGGCGCCGCCCGGTTTGGAGCGCCGGCCACGTGGGACAAGGGCCAGCGCGCAATCCGCGAATGGCTCAGCGAGAAGGATCTGGACATGCTGGAACTGGTGCTTGAGAACGGCTCCGGCCTCTCCCGAACCGAGCGCATCTCGGCCGCATCGATGGCCAGACTGCTGGTCTGGGCCTCCCGGCAGCCGCTTTATTACGAATTCGCGGCTTCCCTGCCGGCACTCGGACTGGAGGGCACGCAGCGGCATCGACTCAAGGATTCGCCGCTGGCTGGCCGGGCTTGGCTGAAGAGCGGCAGTCTGGATGGCGTGCACAATCTGGCCGGCTATGTGCTGGACGCCGACGGTCGGCGCAAGGCGGTGGTACTCTTCATCAGCGATATGGGTGACCGTAATGTGGACAATGTGCAGGCGGCGGTACTGACGTGGGCGATGCACGGCAGACATTAGCTGCACTGATCCAGCGGAAATGTCAATTTTTCCCAAAAGTTTAGCGTTGACTTATACACACCATTCGGCGGGCC
>JARLJM010000167.1 GCA_031291185.1 Parasulfuritortus sp.
ACGATATCGCCCGGCTTGTTGGCGCTGCCCGAGGGCAGGTTCTCGCAGGTCGGGATCAGGCCGACCACGTTCAGCGGCAATTTCAGTTCAGCCACGGCCTGCATCGTGCCCAGCACCGAGGCGGCACCGCACATGTCGTACTTCATCTCGTCCATCTCGGCGGCGGGCTTGATCGAAATGCCGCCGGAATCGAAGGTGATGCCCTTGCCGACGAGGACGACCGGCTTTTCATTCTTGGCGCCACCGTGGTATTGCATCACGATGAATTTGGGCGGCTGATCCGAACCCATGGCTACGGACAGGAAGGAACCCATACCCAGCTTCTCGATCTCCTTCTGCTCCAGGACCTGGACCTTCAGGTTGGAGCCCTTGGCCAGCACCCTGGCCTGATCGGCCAGGTAGGTCGGCGTGCAGTAGTTGCCGGGCAGATTGCCGAGATCCTTGGCCAGATTGACGCCGTTGACGATGGCCTGACCACGGGCGACGGCGGCCTCTGCGGCCTTGACCGAATCGGCGGCGACCATCAGGACCAGCTTGCGCAAGACAGGCTTATCTTTACTCTTCTCGCTTTTCAGCTGGTCGAAGGTGTACAGCGCATCGCCAGCCACCAGGGCGGCCTGTTCTATTTTCCAATCGATATCACGCTGACCGACCGGTACTTCGGCCAGATAGACCGCGGCTTCGCCGGCACCAGTACCGCTGACCGCCTTGATTGCAGCACGGACGGCATCGCGGTATGCCTTGTCGGTGACTTCATTTTCCTTGCCCAGTCCGACCAGCAGTATCCGTTCGCAAACCAGCCCGGCCGGAGCGTGGAAGAGCAGCGTCGAACCGGCCTTGCCATCGATGTCGCCGCGCTTGAGCAGATGGGTCAGGGCACCATCCGAAGCCTGGTCCAGGATTTTTGCAGACGGCGTCAATTTGCGCTGTTCATAGACACCCACCACCGCGCAAGCGGACTTCTGCTTATCTGGGCTACGACTTTTTATGCTAAATTCCACGGCAAACTCCTGAATGAATTCTGAGAGAAATAGCGCGTTTCACCCAATCTGAACGGGGATACGCTTCGGTTCATCCATCTTTCCAGCGCGGCCAGCAAAAGTCAAAACAATGCGTCTCTACCAGCGAGCCCTGCTGAAAGAAATGACGACCACCTCCGGCATTGCCCTAGGCGTGCTTTCGGCCATCCTGCTGGTCACCCTGTCGGTGCGCATACTGGGCACCGCCGCCCTGGGCGAATTTGATGTCTCCGCAGTCGTCCCTTTCATCAGCTTCGGCTATCTCCGCCTGCTGCCCATCCTCCTTTCGCTGGCCCTGTTCGCCGGGGTTCTACTCACCCTGGCCCGTTTCTGGCAGGACAGCGAAATGGTGATCTGGTTCGGCGCCGGCCTGCCGCCCATGGCCTGGGCGAAACCGATCATGCGCTTCGCCGTACCCATCACACTGATCATCGCCGGCCTCAGCCTGGTGGTCATACCCTGGGTTTCACGGCAGAAGGCCGACTACGAGTCGTACGTGACCCAGCAAAAACAGGACACCACCAGGCTCACACCCGGCGTGTTCGCCGAGACAAGCCAGGGCAACCGGGTCTATTTCGTGGAAAACATCAAGGAAGACAACCCCAGCGTCGGCAACATCTTCATCCAGTCCGAACAGAATGGCCGAATCGGCATCGTCATCGCCACCCACGGCAAGGTTGAGGTCATGCCCAATGGCGACCATTTCCTGGTCCTGCAGCAGGGGCGTCGCTACGAGGGCACGCCGGGCAATGCCGATTACCGGGTCATGGAATTCAACCACTATGGCTTCCGGCTCGACCCGGCCCAACTGGCACAAAGAGTCCCCCAATCACGTGAGCTCAGCACGCCCGCTCTGTTGCGCAACCCGACCTCAGTCAACCAGTCGGAACTGGTCTGGCGCATGGGCTACCCGGTCAGCGCGCTGATCCTGGCTCTGTTCGCCATTCCGCTCAGCGTCTACAACCCGCGCGTCGGCCGGTCGTTCAACATCCTCATGGCCGCGCTGATCTACACCCTCTACAACAACGTCATGGGACTCAGCCAGACCTGGGTCTCGCGCGGCCTGATGAGCGCCTGGAGCAGCCAGCTTCTGGTCCATGGCGTTGCCTTTGCCGCCCTGGCTGCTGCGTTCTGGTGGCGCTATGGCCGCCCGCTTGGCCGGGGGACACGTTGAGCCTGCTGTTTCGCTACCTGACCCGCCAGATCCTCGGCTCATTCGCCATGACGCTGGGCGCCCTGCTGCTGCTGTTCGGCCTGTTCGACATGATCGGCGAACTGGACCAGATCCACGACCAGGGCTACACCGCCAGCCTCGCCTTCCTGTTCGTCCTGCTCGGGGTACCAGGACGCATTCAGGAGCTCCTACCCATCGCTGCGCTGATCGGCGCCATATTCGCACTGGTCCGGCTGGCGATGAACTCGGAGTTCACCGTCATGCGGGCTTCGGGACTTTCCATCGGACGACTGGCCAGTCACATGGCCCTGCTCGGACTTCTGCTGGGCATGGCCAATCTGGTGGTAGGCGAATACCTTGCCCCACCTGCAGAACGCCTGGCCCAGCAGATAAAGATCCGCAGCACTCAGGGCATCGTGGCCCAGGAATTTCGATCCGGGCTGTGGGCCAAGGACGGCCACACTTTCATAAACATCCGCCAGATGCTGCCCGACGCCAGCCTGGTCGGCTTGCGCATGTACGAATTCGACGACCATTTCCAGCTACGCCGCATCCGGCTCGCAGACTCGGCTCACTGGACGAATGAATCGTTATGGGAACTGAAAAATGTCACCGACACGCTAATCGATGTCAAAGGTACGCAGATCGAGCGCCAGCACCTGGCGAAATGGAAATCGCCCATCACCCCGGACCTGCTCTCCGCCCTGATGGTGAACCCGGACCGGATGGCCCTGACTACCTTGTGGTCGTATGTGAACTATCTGAAGAACAATCAGCAGAAGGCCACCCGCTATGAAATCGCCCTCTGGAACAAACTGGCCGCGCCGCTCGCCGCGCCGGTGATGCTCCTGCTCGCCCTGCCCTTCGGCTACCAGCAGCCACGCAGCGGCAAGCTGGGCAGCAAGGTCCTGCTCGGGATCATGATCGGCCTTGGTTTTCACCTGCTCAACCGGGTGTTCGGCCATATCGGCCTGCTCAACGACTGGCCGCCGGTCCTCAGCGCCCTGTTACCCCTGACATTGTTTTCCGGCGCCGCGCTGCTGGCCCTCTGGCGGGTCGAGGCCCGCTAGCGTTCCTTCATGACCAGACGGGTGCCGGCCAGCCGGTCGTGCAGGAACTGGCGGTCGCGGTCGAACGCCGCCCAGATGAAACAGGCACCGAAGGTCAACGCCGCCACGGTATAACGCTGCCAAGCTTTGGCCAGGCTGACCGGGCCGCCAGAGATATCGACCAGATGGATCCGCCAGGTCTTCATCGCCAAGGTCTGGCCGCCTGCACCCCAGAACCATGTCAAATAGAATCCCCCCACGACAAACCAATAGCCATAGAGCAGCCACTTGGTAAAACCGGTACTAACGTTTGGCTGAAATCCGAACACTGCCAAACCCACCATGAACGGCAACAAAGCCGATACCAAGAGCACTGCTGCAAATAGCAAGGCCTCGTATATCAGACAAATTAGGCGACGCTTGATGGTAGGCACTGTCATGAGAATAGGCATTTACAGAACGCCTGAAACTATACCGCTATTTTCATTTGCGATTCCCACCTGAGGTAGATATAATCCGCCGTTCTCTGCATAGCTGAAATTTTCCTGGAGCGAAGCATGTACGCGGTTATTCGTACTGGTGGCAAGCAATACAAGGTTGCCGCCGGTGGCAAACTAAAGGTTGAAACCCTGACTGCCGAAGTCGGCAGCGAAATCACAATCGATGACGTTCTGATGGTCGCCGACGGCGACAACATCAAGATCGGCGCCCCCGTCGTCGCCGGCGCCAGCGTCAAGGCAACCGTCCTGTCCCACGGTCGTGGCGAAAAGGTGATGATCTTCAAGATGCGTCGCCGCAAGCACTACCGCAAGACCCAGGGCCACCGCCAGAACTATACGGAAATCCGCATCGACGGCATTTCCGCCTGATTTGGAGAATTGAACCATGGCACACAAGAAAGCAGGCGGCAGTTCACGTAATGGCCGCGATTCCAAGCCAAAAATGCTTGGCGTCAAGCGTTACGGCGGTCAGTTCGTACCCGCCGGCAACATCCTGGTCCGCCAGCGTGGCACCCAGTTCCACCCCGGCACCAATGTCGGCGTAGGCAATGACTACACCCTCTACGCACTGGTCGACGGCACCGTGGAATTCCGCATCAAGGGCCCCATGAAGCGTCGCACGGTGAGCGTGATCCCGGCCCAGGCCTGATCAACACGCCGTAGCAAGAGAGCCCTATCCGCGGATAGGGCTTTTTTATTTCACCCCGCTTTTTGGTTACACTCAGCCGACCATGAAATTCATCGACGAAGCCCGCATCGAAGTCATTGCCGGAAAGGGCGGTAACGGCGCGGCCTCGTTCCGCCGCGAAAAATACATTCCCATGGGCGGCCCGGATGGCGGTGACGGCGGCCGAGGGGGAAGCATCTGGATGGTCGCCGACCGCAACATCAACACCCTGGTCGAATACCGCTACACCCGTCACTACCGCGCCCAGAACGGCGAGGGCGGGCGCGGCTCGGACTGCTATGGCAAGGGCGGCGAAGACATGACTCTGCGCGTGCCAGTCGGCACCGTCATCCATGATGACGACACTGGCGAACTGCTCGCCGACCTGGCCGAGGACGGCCAGCGCGCGCTGATCGCCAAAGGTGGCAAGGGCGGCCTGGGTAACCTGCATTTCAAGTCCAGCACCAATCGTTCGCCGCGCCAGTTCACGCCGGGCGAGGCCGGCGAAGAACACCAGCTCAGAATGGAGCTCAAGGTATTGGCCGACGTCGGCCTGCTGGGCATGCCCAATGCCGGCAAGTCCACCTTCATCCGCGCTGTCTCCGCGGCCAAACCCAAGGTTGCCGACTACCCGTTCACTACGCTGCACCCGAATCTAGGCGTGGTCCGGGTCGATGCCGACCGCAGCTTCGTCATCGCCGACATCCCCGGACTGATCGAAGGCGCCGCCGAAGGCCATGGCCTCGGCCACCAGTTCCTGCGCCATCTGGCCCGTACCCGACTGCTGCTGCATCTGGTCGACCTGGCTCCGTTCGATCCCGATGCCGACCCGGTGCACGAAGCCCGAGCCATCGTCGAGGAACTGCGCAAGTACGACGAAGACCTGTACCGCAAGCCGCGCTGGCTGGTGCTGAACAAGCTTGACTTGATCCCCGAGGACGAGCGCAAGGCGCGCGTCGACGCCTTCATCAGGGACTATGACTGGACCGGTCCCGTGTTCGCCATCGCGGCGATCAGCGGCGAGAACTGCCAGCCGCTCATCTATGCCATCCAGGGCCATCTGGAAGAAATGAAGCGCACCGCCGAACCCGACGAAGAATGAGCCAGTCCGTCATCGCCCTCGCCCAGCGCATCGTCGTCAAGGTCGGCAGCAGCCTGGTCACCAATAATGGGCGCGGCCTGGACCATGCCCGGCTGGCCCGCTGGGCCGAACAGATCGCTGCCCTGGTCAAGCAGGACAAGGAAGTCGTGCTGGTCTCCAGCGGGGCCATTGCCGAGGGCATCAACCGTCTGGGCTGGACAAAACGGCCGGCCGCGCTAAACGAGCTGCAGGCCGCCGCCGCCGTCGGCCAGATGGGCCTGATCGAAGCCTACGAACGTTGCTTCCGCGGCCATGGCCTGCAAACGGCACAGATTCTGCTCACCCATGCTGACCTGGCCGACCGCGAGCGTTACCTGAATGCCCGCAGCACCCTGCGCACGCTGCTTGAACTCAAGGTCATCCCGATCATCAACGAGAACGACACGGTCACCACCGACGAAATCAAGGTCGGCGACAACGACACGCTCGGTGCGCTGGTCGCCAACCTGATCGAGGCCGATGCCCTGATCATCCTGACCGACCAGCCCGGCCTGTACACCGCCGACCCGCGCAAGAATCCCGATGCCGAATTCGTCCACGAAGCCACAGCCGGAGACCCAAAACTGGAACAGATGGCCGGCGGCGCCGGCTCAAGTGTCGGCACCGGTGGCATGCTGACCAAGATACTGGCCGCGAAACGGGCCGCCCGCAGCGGTGCCCACACGGTTATCGCCAGTGGCCGCGAAGACAATGTCCTGGAACGTCTTGCCACTGGTGAAATGATTGGCAGCCAGTTGACCGCGCGTCAGTTGCCGCTCGCCGCACGCCGGCAATGGCTGGCCGATCACCTTCAGGTCGCGGGCAGACTGGTCCTGGATGCCGGAGCCGTTCAGGCCCTGGCCGGCCAAGGCAAAAGCCTGCTTCCCATTGGGGTGGTCGAAGTCGTCGGTGAATTCCAGCGCGGAGAAGTGGTCGGCTGTGTCGACCAGAACGGCCGCGACATCGCCCGCGGCCTGGTCAACTACAGTGCCGAAGAAGCGCGCCGAATCACCCGGAAATCGAGCGCTGAAATAGCTTCGATCCTGGGTTATATGGACGAACCCGAATTGATTCATCGGGACAATCTGGCGCTACTATAAGGCGTGCGTGATTGTGATGTTAATACCAACAACCAGGACGCACACCCCCGGTCTAACTGCCTGATATCGGCATATGAATCAAGGTAACCTCGTGAACCGCTGCCTGTTTCTGCTTTTCTTTTTCCCGGCTTTGATGACGCAGGCCGCAGACATCGATCTGGCATCCCGGATCGGTCCCGGGAAATGGGCCCTGGCCTACCAGCGCACTGCCGAACTCAAGCCGCTTCATCTCAAACACAACGACAATGGGACCAGCTATACCTGCATCGACGGCGACCCTCGCACCAAGATCATCGACTGGCTGAAGAGCAAAGGCTGTACCGTCCACAAAGAGGCGTTCGAGGACAATGTCTACCGCATGAGCGGCGAGTGCGAATTGAAATGGTGGAAGGGCGAGCCCATCCCGGTGAGCGTTGAACTGCGTCCCGAGAACCGGAAACTGTTCACTCTGGACATCCACACCGAAGGCAATTCGATACTCGGTTTCGTCGAGCACACCAAGGCGACGCTGCAGGGACCGTGCGATCCCGTCGCACCTGCCTCAGCACCCCAGAGCAAACAAAACCAGGATGGCCAACCCCAAGGCCAGACCGAAAAAAAGCAGGATATGGAACCAGCGCATCCGGATTCCGGCGCGACGGCTCTCCAGTTGAACCCATAACTCCCCGACCGAGGCCAGCATCAGCAAAATGCTGATCGGCGAGGCCATGGCAACGGTGAAGAACTGGCGATCCGACAGGTCTTCGGTACAGATCAGCGGCTTCAGGCGAAGATAGGCGTCATGACGGCTCACTGCAAAGGCCAGCAGCAGACCGAAAAACACTGCCAACAGCAGGATGCCGAACAGCCACTCCCAAAATCCAGGTTGCCTGAGCAAGGCCATCCATGACTGCACGGCTCGCCGCAAGGCGGCTTTCAACATTGCAGCGCAAGCAGGATGGAAAGCGACGTCACCATCATCAGAATGGAGAACACGACAAGAGCCTTGTACTTGCTCTTGCGTCCTGCCTTGCGGTTGTCCATGAGCGTCATCCACTCGCCGATTACGCCAAGCATACCGACCAGGAACAGTGGCGTGAGCATGATGATCACCAGGAGGTGACGGTCGCGCTGTACATCGTTGGAGCAGAACGTGGTACGCAATGCCATGCTTGAATCAATCAGCTTGATGGCCAGATGGAACAGGTAGAACCACACCACCAGCGCGCCGCAGATGCCGATCACGGTCCACCAGAAATTGGCAGTCGTAACGGTTTCAGTGAACACTTTCCAACGATAACGCCAGGCGTACTTCCAGCTCATGTTCTCCCCCTCCGTCAAACCGTGCTGAATAGAATCAGGCCAATTTGGCCCGCTGTGTCTTCACTTTCTCCACTGTAGCCGCAAAGTCTGCCATCCGCTTGCGTTCCTGTTCAACCACGGCAGCCGGCGCCTTGTCCACAAAACTGGCGTTGGACAGTTTTGCACCGGCCCTGGCGATCTCGCCTTCAAGCCGGGCGATCTCCTTGTCCAGACGCGCTTTCTCGGCCTCCGGATCGACCTCGATATGCAGCATCAGCCGCCAGTCGCCAACGATGGCCACCGGTGCATCGCTCTCCGGCAGCGGCGAACGGGCCTGGACCTCTGCCAGCCGGGCCAGCAACTGCATGTAGGGCGCGTAGACAGCCACCCGCTCGGCGTCGCCTTCGGCATAGAGCGGCACTTTCACCGACGGAGCGACATTCATCTCGCCGCGCAGGTTGCGGCAGGCGTTGATCAAGGACTTGAGCCGGTCCATCTCGGCCAGCGCAGCGGCATCGACCCGATTCAGGTCGGCCTCGGGGAAGCGGGCCAGCATGATGCTGGCACCCTGCGCGCCGGCCAGGGGAGCGACCGACTGCCAGAGTTCCTCGGTAATGAAGGGGATGACCGGATGGGCCAGGCGCAGCACCTCTTCCAGCACACGGACCAGGGTGCGGCGGGTCGCCCGTTGCGCCGCTTCCGAGCCCGTGCCGATCTGGACCTTGGCCAGTTCCAGATACCAGTCGCAATACTCGTCCCAGACGAATTCGTAAATCGCCCGCGCCACCTGATCGAACCGGTATTGAGCATAGCCTTCGTGGACGGCCTGTTTGGCCGTTTCCAGGCGGCCCAATATCCAGCGGTCGACGAAGGAGAACTCCAGCGGCAGTGCCTCATCGAGGCCAGTATCCTGGCCTTCGCAGTTCATCAGCACGAAGCGGGTCGCGTTCCACAATTTATTACAAAAATTGCGATAACCGTCGCAGCGTTGCAGGTCGAACTTGATGTCGCGGCCATGGGTCGCCAGCGAGGCGAAGGTAAATCTCAAGGCGTCAGTCCCGAAGCTGGCGATACCCTCCGGAAACTCCTTGCGGGTGGCCTTCTCGATCTTGGGCGCATCCTTCGGATTCATCAGGCCGGTAGTGCGTTTGGCCGCTAGATCTTCCAGTGAAATGCCGTCTATCAGGTCGATCGGGTCGAGCACGTTGCCCTTGGACTTGGACATCTTGTTGCCGTGCGAATCACGCACCAGGCCGGTGACGTAGACTTCCCTGAACGGCACCTTGCCGGTGAAGTGCAGGGTCATCATGACCATGCGCGCCACCCAGAAGAAGATGATGTCGAAACCGGTGACCAGCACTGAGGTCGGCAGGTAATTTTTCAGTTCCACCGTATCGTTCGGCCAGCCCAGTGTCGAAAACGGCCACAGTGCCGAGGAGAACCAGGTATCGAGCACGTCGTTGTCGCGGGTCAGCGGCGCGCCATTGGCCTTCTTGAGCGCCTCCGCCTTGGTATGGGCGACGTAGATGTTGCCGGACTCATCGTACCAAGCGGGGATACGATGGCCCCACCAGAGTTGGCGCGAGATGCACCAGTCCTGGATGTTTTCCAGCCATTGCCGGTAAGTGGTCGTCCAGTTCTCCGGCACGAATTTCAGCTCGCCGGAATCGACCACACCGAGCGCCTGCTTGGCCAAGCCTTCCATGCTCATGAACCACTGGTCGGTGAGCATGGGCTCAATCACGGCATGGGTGCGGTCGCCGCGCGGGATCATCAGCTTGTGCGGCTTGGCCGAGACCAGGAGGCCCTTGGCCTGCAACTCGTCGAGTATCTTCTGGCGGGCGACGTAACGGTCCAAGCCCTGATATTCGGACGGCCCGAAGTCGTTGATCTTGGCGTCCAGGGTCAGCACGCTGATCGCGGCCAGCCTGTGGCGCTGGCCGACCTGCCAGTCGTTGAAGTCGTGGGCCGGGGTGATCTTGACCACGCCGGTGCCGAACTCGCGGTCGACGTAATCGTCGGCGATGATCGGGATGGTCCGCTCGGCCACCGGCAGGCGCACCGACTTGCCGACCAGATGGACATAGCGCTCGTCGGCGGGATTGACGGCCACGGCCGTGTCGCCGAGCAGGGTCTCGGGCCGGGTGGTAGCCACAGTCAGGAAGCCGCTGCCGTCTTCCAGCGGATAGCTGATCTCCCAGATGAAGCCGTCTTCCTCAGTGCTGACCACTTCCAGGTCCGACACCGCCGTGCCCAGCACCGGGTCCCAGTTGACCAGGCGCTTGCCGCGATAGATCAGGCCTTCGCTATAGAGCCGGACGAAGACCTCGGTGACCGCCTGCGACAGGCCGTCGTCCATGGTGAACCGCTCGCGGGACCAGTCGGGCGAGGTGCCCAGCCGGCGCATCTGGCGGGTGATGGTGGAGCCGGAATGTTCCTTCCACTCCCAGACCTTATCCAGGAATTTTTCCCGGCCCAGGTCATGACGGGAAATCTTCTGCGCATCGAGTTGGCGTTCCACCACGATCTGGGTGGCGATGCCGGCATGGTCGGTGCCGGGCTGCCACAGCGTGTTGTCGCCGCACATCCGGTGGTAGCGGGTCAGCGCGTCCATCAAGGTATGCTGAAATGCATGGCCCATGTGCAGGGTGCCGGTCACATTGGGCGGCGGCAGCAGGATGCAGTAGTGGTCGCGGTCCGGGGTTTCGCCCATCTTGTAATAGCCGGCCGACTCCCAGTGGGCATACCAGCGTTTTTCAATGTCGTGGGGTTCGAAGCTTTTCGCGAGTTCCATGATGACCTGTGCTATTCAGATGGCGCGCCGCGCCGGGAAAGGCCGGAATTATAGCCGAGGCAGAACCTCGTCTTTGCGGGCGTCCAGTTCCTCGCGCACCACCCTTCGAACCAGGGTTTCAATGCGCAGTTGCTGGCGGATGAACAACTCGGACAGGCGGGCATCGAGTGCTGCAGCCAGGCGGTCGATCTCGACTTCGGTCAGTTGACCAGCCGATGCGGCAACCGACGGTGGCGGTTCCACCGGCTTCGAGGACGCGGACATGGCATCCGCGACAGGCGCCGGGCTGACGGGCAGGTGTTCCTCGACCACCTCGGTCAACATGGGGAAATCGTCGTCCAGATCCGGCCGCTTGCCGGCGAACCCTGCACGCCGGCCGAGGATGGCGTCGATCTTGCCGAAGATGTCGCCGGTTTCCTCAGCCATGTTTATCCAGGTCCACGTTGTTGATCTCGTAGCCCCGCTCCTTGTAAAAGCGGTAGCGTTGCCGGGCCGCCTCGCGGTCGGCCTCATCCCGGCCGACCAGCTCGATCAGCCGCTCGAAACGACCGAAGAACGGCGGTCGTTCTACCTCCAGGTTGACCAGCACATCGGGCGAAGCCAGCTGGTCGGCATCAGTGCCGATCAGGATGGGGGTCTGTTTCGACAAGGGATGACCACAGCGCACATGCGGGATGAAGGACAGCTTGTCCCGGGTCCAGATCGCCGCATCGAGTTCGCTGGCCACGCGGGCATCGGTGGCATAGAGCAGCGCCCGCTTGCCCGACTGGTAGACCTTGGCCGCCAGCTTGCGGGCCACATCGACCTTGTCGTCCGCGTTGAAGTAGAA
>JARLJM010000168.1 GCA_031291185.1 Parasulfuritortus sp.
ATCAAGGGCTGGGACCGGCGCAACGCCTTCTTCTACCGGATGCTGGAATCGCTGGCCATGCATTACGGCTTCGACATCGATACGCCGTACGAGCAACTGCCCGAAACCACCCAGCAGGTCATCCTGCACGGTAGCGGCCACGAGGTCATCCCCTTCATCTACATGGGCGAGAACGGGCGTCGCACGACCCGGAAACACACCTTCGACGGCGTCATCCCGACCCTGGAACGGCGCTACAAGGAAAGCGAGTCGCAAATGGTGCGCGAGGATCTGGCCCACTACATCGCCAGCTGCCCCTGCCCGGAATGCGGCGGCAGCCGGCTACGCCTGGAGGCACGCAACGTCACCGTCGGCGGACGTACCCTGCACGACCTGTCGCGGCTGCCCATCCACCAGTCGCTGAAGTTCTTCGACGAGCTGGCTCTGACCGGCCAGAAGGCCCAGGTTGCCGACAAGATTGCCAAGGAGATCGTATCCCGCCTGTCCTTCCTGAACGATGTCGGCCTCGATTACCTAAGCCTGGACCGTTCCGCGGATACCCTGTCCGGCGGCGAGGCCCAGCGCATCCGTCTGGCCTCGCAGATCGGCTCCGGCCTGACCGGCGTGATGTACGTGCTGGACGAGCCATCCATCGGCCTGCACCAGCGCGACAACGACCGCCTGCTGGGCACGCTCAAACACCTGCGCGACCTGGGCAACACCGTGATCGTGGTCGAGCACGACGAGGATGCCATCCGCCATGCCGATTACATTGTCGACATGGGCCCCGGCGCTGGCGAACACGGCGGCGAGATTGTCTGCGAAGGCCTGCTGGCGGACATCCTGGCCTGTGAGACCTCGCTCACAGCCGACTACCTGTCAGGACGCAAGTCCATCGCCCTGCCGGCCCAACGCCGCACGCCCCGCGAGGGCCGGGTGCTGACCCTGACCGGCGCCAGCGGCAATAACCTGCAGGACGTTACCCTCAGCCTGCCCACCGGCGTGCTGGTCTGCGTCACCGGCGTGTCCGGCTCGGGCAAATCCACCCTGGTCAACGACACCCTGCACGCCATTCTGGCCAACCAGCTGAACGGCTCGGCGCTCGAACCGGCGCCCTATGCAACACTCGAAGGCGCCGAATTCTTCGACAAGATCGTCAACGTCGACCAAAGCCCGATTGGCCGCACGCCGCGCTCCAATCCTGCCACCTACACCGGCCTGTTCACGCCGATTCGCGAGCTGTTCGCCGGCACCGTCCAGGCCCGCGAACGCGGCTACAATCCCGGCCGGTTCTCGTTCAACGTCAAGGGCGGCCGCTGCGAAGCCTGCCAGGGCGACGGCATGATCAAGGTCGAGATGCACTTCCTGCCCGACATCTACGTGCCCTGCGACGTCTGTCACGGCAAGCGCTACAACCGAGAAACCCTCGACGTGGAATACAAGGGCAAGAACATCCACCAGATTCTGCAAATGACCGTAGAGGAAGCGCGCGCCTTTTTCGACCCGGTGCCGACCGTCGCCCGAAAGCTGCAAACCTTGATGGATGTCGGCCTCAGCTATGTCCGTCTGGGCCAGTCCGCCACTACGCTTTCCGGCGGCGAAGCGCAGCGGGTCAAACTGGCGCTGGAGTTATCCAAACGCGATACCGGCAGGACGATGTACATCCTCGACGAGCCGACCACCGGCCTGCATTTCCACGACATCTCGCTGCTGCTCAGCGTATTGCAGCGCCTGGTCGAGCACGGCAACACCGTGGTCGTCATCGAGCACAACCTTGACGTGATCAAGACCGCCGACTGGATCGTCGACCTCGGCCCGGAGGGTGGCGACGGTGGTGGCCGCATCATTGCCGAAGGCACACCGGAACAGGTGGCGGCCAATCCGGCCAGCCACACCGGACGCTATCTGAAACCTGTGCTGGAGCGTCACCATGACTGAGCCCATCCGACTCTCCAAACTGATGGCCGAACGCGGCATTTGCTCGCGCCGCGAGGCGGATGTCTACATCGAGAAGGGCTGGGTTTTCGTCGATGGAAAAAAGATCGACGTACTTGGCACCAAAGTCGATCCAGGCTGCGAAATCACGCTCTCCGGCCAGGCCAAGAACCAGCAACAACAGCGTGCCACCATCCTGCTGCACAAGCCGATCGGTTACGTCTCCGGCCAGCCTGAACCTGGCTACAAGCCTGCCGTGGTGCTCATTACCCCGGAAAACCGCTGGAAGGAAGATGCCCAGGCCTTCAACCCGGCACAAGTCAAAGGGCTGGCCCCGGCCGGACGGCTTGACATCGACTCCACCGGCCTGCTTGTCCTCACCCAGGATGGCCGGGTGGCTCGGCAACTGATTGGCGAGGACTCAGAGATCGAGAAGGAATATCTGGTCCGGGTCGAAGGCACGCTGAGCGACAACGGCCTTGCGCTGCTCAATCATGGCCTGTCGCTGGATGGTCAGCGACTTAAACACGCCAAGGTGACCTGGCAGAACGAAGACCAGTTGCGCTTCATTTTGAAGGAGGGCCGCAAGCGCCAGATTCGTCGCATGTGTGAACTGGTGGGACTGCGAGTCACCGGTCTTAAACGGGTCAGCATCGGCCAGGTCAAATTGGGCCATTTACCACTCGGCCAGTGGCGATTACTCAGGGACGACGAGCGGTTCTAGTGGCTGGCCGGTGCAGCCGGCAGACGAACCGGGTCGCCTACGTTCAGGGCCAGCAATCCTGCCGCATTGCCACGGTTGATGGCGATTTCAGCTAAACCGGCACTGTTGATGTACCAGAACGCTTCTCCCTTGGCCGCCTCATGGAAGACCACTTTGCGGGGCAGCGATCTGCCCTTGATTTCAAGGGTAGCAACATCTTCCAGCAGCCCGGCCCGTATCCCCGTCCAGCCATTGCCGTAGTGGTCGATGTAGATGATGCGGGGCAATTCCGCCGTATCGAACTGCACCTCGGGCGCATTGATCGGGCTTAATTTGTCGGCAGGGAAGGGGCCGTTCCCTAGCGCCGCAGCGATGGGTGCAAACAGATCGCGACCATGGAAACTGCTGGACAACGCCTCTGGGCGCCAGTCGATGCGCCAATAGCGGACTTGTTTCGAGCGTCCGGCCACGACCGTGAGCAGCCCGTTATCCGGACCGACAAACCACTGGCCATCCGCCTCAATGACGATTGGCTGACGCGGGCCGCCCACGCCCGGGTCAACGACACAGAGGAAGACACACCGAGCCGGGAAGCCATGCCGGAGGGCATCAATCAGATGCGCCCCAGCGTGTGCATTGAAATCGGGTACGGCATGAAGCAGGTCAATGATCGGCGTATCAGGAGCAAGTCGGGACAGCACAGCTTTCATTTGCCCGACATAGGGATCCTGCCAACCGAAATCCGTAAATAGAACGATCATTCTCCGCTCCTAGAAAGCAAAAAAGCCGGCAAAAGCCGGCCTTTTTTAGCCTACTGTACCTTACTCGGCAGCAGCGGCTTCTTCGCCGCGATCCACCAGCTGGACCAGCGCCATGGGCGCATTATCGCCCACGCGGTAGCCAAACTTCAGGATACGCAGATAGCCACCCGGACGCGCCTTAAAACGCGGGCCGAGGTCGTCGAACAGCTTGACCACCATGTCGCGATCGCGCAGACGGTCGAAAGCCAGGCGACGGTTGGCCAGGGTCGGGGTCTTGCCCAGCGTGATCAGAGGCTCCACCACACGGCGCAATTCCTTGGCCTTGGGCAGGGTCGTCTTGATCTGCTCATGCTTGAGCAGTGCATTGGACAGATTGCGCAACAGAGCCAGACGATGGCTGCTGGTGCGATTCAGTTTACGGTTGGACAGGCGGTGACGCATTTTCTATATACCTCGCGGTCAATCAGGGCTTGTCATAGCCCGCAGGCGGCCAGCTTTCCAGCTTCATGCCGAGGGTCAAACCACGAGCAGCCAGCACTTCCTTGATTTCGTTCAAGGACTTACGGCCTAGGTTCGGGGTCTTGAGCAACTCGGTTTCGGTACGCTGGATCAGGTCGCCGATGTAGTAAATATTTTCGGCCTTCAGACAGTTGGCAGAACGGACAGTGAGTTCCAACTCGTCCACCGGACGCAGGAGGATGGGATCCATCTGCGGGCTGGTCGTCTTGGGCTGTTCGCTAGGCAACGTCACGCCCTTGAGGTCGGCAAACGGAGTCAGCTGTTCGATAAGCAGACGCGATGCATGACGCACAGCCTCTTCAGGTTCGACAACACCGTTGGTCTCGATTTCAAGGATCAGCTTATCCAAGTCTGTACGCTGCTCGACACGCGCACTTTCGACACTGAAACTGACCTTCTTGACCGGGCTGTACAAGGCATCGATAAGGATGGTGCCGACTGAACGGTTCTCGTCATCCAGCCGACGGCTACTGGCGGGGACGTAACCAAGACCAGCCTCGATCTTGATTTCCATCTCCAGCTTTCCGCCCTTGGTAACGTGAGCTATGACGTGGTCGGGATTGAGTATCTCGACATCATGACCGGTCTGGATGTCAGCGGCAGTAACGATACCTTCACCGTCTTTCTTGACATGGACCAGCGCTTCGCTGCGATTATTGAGCTTGACTGACAAACCCTTCAAATTCAGCAGGATGTCGACAACATCTTCCTGAACGCCGTCCATAGCTGAATATTCGTGTACGACGCCAGCAATCTTGACTTCGGTCGGGGCATAGCCCTGCATCGAAGACAACAGGATACGACGCAATGCATTACCCAAAGTGTGGCCATAGCCACGCTCGAAGGGCTCAAGCGCAATACGCGCCTGGCGGGGGGAAATGCTGTTGACTTCCACGCTACGAGGCTTCAGCAGTTCACCGGTATTCGACATAGTGCAAATCCTTCAATCAGGCCGCTGGATTACTTGGAATACAGTTCGATCACGAGCGATTCGTTGATCGTGGGCGGCAATTCAGAACGCTGCGGACGCGCTTTGTAAGTACCCTTCAGCGCCTTGATATCGACAGCAACCCACTCAGGGAAACCACGACCTTCGGCCGCTTCGGAAGCACCCTTGATACGCAGATGGCTCTTGGCTTTCTCGGCAACTTCCACGACATCGCCCGGCTTCACCTGATACGAGGGGATGTTGACACGCTTGCCGTTGACCAGGATGCCGTTGTGACGGACAACTTGGCGAGCCTCTGTACGGGAAGCGCCAAACCCCATACGATAGGCCACGCTATCTAGACGGGATTCCAGCAACTGCAGGAGGTTCTCGCCAGTCACGCCCTTCAGCTTGTCGGCCTTCTTGTAGGTCAGGCGGAACTGGGCTTCGAGCACGCCGTAGATCTTGCGGATCTTCTGCTTCTCACGGAGCTGTATGCCGTAGCCGGACAGACGAGTCTGGCGGGCTCCATGCTGGCCGGGAGGCTGGTTGCGGCGCTCTACGGAGCACTTGTCGGTGAAACACTTTTCGCCTTTCAAGAACAGCTTCTCGCCTTCGCGGCGGCACTGACGGCATTTGGGATCGGTATTGCGAGCCACGGGGATCTCCTTAATCGGTCAGACGCGGCGCTTCTTCGGCGGACGGCAGCCGTTGTGCGGCATGGGAGTCACGTCGGAGATGCTGGTGATCTTGAAACCAAGCGCATTCAGGGCACGGACGGTCGACTCGCGACCGGGCCCGGGTCCCTTGATGCGCACTTCGATATTTTTGACGCCATATTCGAGCGCCTGCTTGCCGGCATTCTCGGCAGCCACTTGGGCCGCGAAGGGCGTGCTCTTGCGAGAACCCTTGAAGCCAGCAGCACCTGCCGTGAACCATGACAGGGCATTGCCCTGACGGTCCGTGATGGTCACGATGGTATTGTTGAAGGAGGCGTGGATGTGCGCTATTGCATCAGCCACGTTTTTCTTAACTTTTTTCCGCACGCGGGCGGTTGTTGCCTTAGCCATATGCTCTACCTGCTCTTACTTTTTGACTTGCATTTGCTTGCGCGGGCCCTTGCGGGTGCGGGCATTGGTCCGGGTACGCTGGCCGCGCAACGGCAGGCCACGACGGTGACGTACACCGCGATAGCAACCCAGATCCATGAGACGCTTGATGTTCATTGTTATTTCACGGCGAAGATCGCCTTCCACCGTGAATTTACCTACACCATCGCGCAACTTGTCGACCGCATCGTCGTTCAAGTCTTTGATCTTGGTGGCGGGATTTACGCCAGCTTGTTCGCATATGAGACGAGCACGCGAGCGTCCGATACCATAGACGGCGGTAAGCGCAATCTCGGCATGCTTGTGATTCGGGATGTTCACCCCGGCAATACGGGCCATGAATAACTCCGTGCGGACTAAAACAAAATATTATATCAATGGATGACTTGCTATTGCAAGTTATCCATCAGCCTTGACGCTGCTTGTGGCGCGCTTCACTACAAATAACGCGGACCACACCCTTGCGCTTAACGATCTTGCATTTACGGCAGATCTTCTTCACCGAGGCTTGAACACGCATGTTCGACTCCTTTTCAACTATTACTTGGCGCGGTAGACAATACGCGCACGACTCAGATCATAGGGAGTCAACTCCACGGTGACTTTGTCACCTGGCAGGATGCGGATGTAGTGCATGCGCATCCTGCCGGAGATATGCCCCAGAACCACATGGCCATTTTCCAGTTTGACCTGAAAAGTGGCGTTCGGGAGATTTTCAAGAATCTCTCCCTGCATTTGAATCACATCTTCCTTACTCATAGCCGGGGTTAGCGGGCTAGGAAGTTCCCGCCTTTGAAGTTAGCTTTCTTCAAAAGGCTCTCATACTGGTGTGTCATGACGTAGGCCTGAACCTGAGACATGAAATCCATGGTAACCACGACGATAATCAGCAATGACGTACCACCAAAGTAGAAGGGCACGTTCCAATTGACAATCAGGAATTCCGGCAGCAGACAAACCAGCGTAATGTAGATTGCACCGATCAAGGTCAGGCGGGTCATGATCTTGTCAATATATCGGGATGTCTGTTCACCAGGCCGAATTCCAGGAACAAAGGCACCGCTCTTTTTCAGGTTGTCCGCTGTTTCCCTGGGATTGAACACCAGAGCTGTATAAAAAAAGCAGAAGAAAACAATCGCAACCGTGTACATCATCACATAGACAGGTTGCCCTGGAGAGAGTGCGGAGGCCACATCCTTAAGCCAATGCATGCTGTCCCTACTACCGAACCAGCCGCCCAACGTCGCAGGAAACAGGATGATGGAGGATGCGAAGATGGGTGGTATCACACCAGCCATATTCAACTTCAAGGGCAAATGCGAACTTTGCCCACCATACAATTTGTTGCCGACCTGACGCTTGGCATAGTTGACCAATATCTTGCGCTGACCACGTTCAACGAAAACCACTAGTGCAGTCACCAGCAACGCGGCGACAAAAAGCAACAGCACAAGAGGAATGGAAAACGCACCCGTACGCGCCAACTCCAGTGTTCCACCTACCGCCTGTGGCAGACCGGCCGCGATACCGCCAAAAATAATGATCGATATACCATTGCCGATACCGCGCTCTGTAATCTGTTCACCAAGCCACATAAGAAACATAGTTCCAGCCACCAAGGTAATAACCGTCGTGAGCCTGAACATAACACCGGGATCAAGAACCAGGCCCGACTGGCCTTCAAGTGCAATGGCAATACCCAACGCTTGGAAACCCGCCAAAAAAACCGTTCCATAACGTGTGTACTGGGTAATCTTTCGGCGACCAGCCTCGCCCTCTTTCTTCAAAGCCTCCATTTGAGGTGACACCACGGTCAACAACTGCAAAATAATGGACGCCGAGATGTAGGGCATGATCCCCAAGGCAAAAACCGTAAACCGTTTCAAGGCACCGCCCGAGAACATGTTGAACATGCCCAAGATACCGCCCTGCTGACTCTTGAACAGTTGCTCCAGGACCATGGGATCAATCCCTGGCACAGGAATATGGGCACCGATCCGATACACGATCAGCGCACCCACCAAGAACCACAGGCGCTGCTTGAGGTCGCCCATTTTTCCTGACATCTGTAGGAGGTTAGCCGCAGCGTTGGCCAAGTGCAGTCTCCGCTCTTAGGCTTCTGCGACACTACCGCCGGCAGCTTCAATAGCGGCCTTGGCACCCTTGGTAGCAGCTATGCCGACCAGCTTGATGGATTTCTCAATCTTGCCAGCCAAAATCACGCGCACCGTCTTGGAGAGCTGAGGAACAACGCCCGCCTGCTTGAGAACCAGTATATCGACTGTATCAACCGGCAAGGCATTCAGGTCATCCAGGCGAACCTCGGCCTTGAAAGCGCGATTCAGTGAAATGAAACCACGCTTGGGCAAACGACGATGCATGGGCATCTGACCGCCCTCAAAGCCGACCTTGTGAAAACCACCGGCCCGGGATTTTTGGCCTTTGTGACCTCGGCCGCACGTTTTTCCCAATCCCGACCCGATACCGCGTCCGAGACGCTTCAAAGCGTGTTTGCTACCCTCACCAGGCTTCAAAGTATTCAGTTGCATTTAGACAGCCTCACATTTCACGAGGAAGTTCACGTGGGTCACCATACCGCGAACAGCAGGGGTATCTTCGAGAACTACCGTTTGATTCAGACGCTTCAGGCCCAGACCGAGAACACATGCGCGGTGCTTCTGGTTGGTACCAATGGTGCTCTTCAGAAGAGTAACCTTGATTTTCTTGTCAGTAGCCATGGCTTACTCCAGAATCTCAGTAATGGACTTGCCGCGCTTGGCCGCCACTTCAGCCGGCGTATTCATCTGGGTCAAGCCGTTCAACGTGGCGCGAACCACATTGTAGGGATTTGTCGAGCCCAGGCACTTGGCCAGCACGTTAGTCACGCCCATCACCTCGAACACGGCACGCATTGCGCCGCCAGCGATAATGCCGGTACCTTCGGAGGCTGGCTGCATCAACACAACGGATGCGCCATGCTTGCCGATCACGGCATGATGCAGAGTGCCGTTCTTGAGAGAAACCTTGACCAAACGGCGGCGGGCTTCTTCCATTGCCTTTTGCACGGCAACCGGGACTTCACGAGACTTGCCCTTACCCATGCCGATACCGCCATCGCCATCGCCAACCACGGTTAGTGCGGCGAAGCCCAGAATCCGACCACCCTTTACAACTTTGGTAACCCGATTCACGGAGATCATTTTCTCGCGCAGGCCGTCGCCGGTTTCTTCCTGCTTTTGTTCAACTTTAGCCATTCTCAAAACCTCGCGTCAGAATTGCAGACCGTGTTCACGGGCTGCTTCGGCCAAGGCCTTGACCCGACCATGGTAGATGAAGCCGCTACGATCAAAAGCAACTTGCTCGATGCCAGCCTGCTTGGCCTTCTCGGCAATGCGCTGTCCAACCAGCTTCGCTGCTTCAGCATTGCCACCGTTCTTGACTTGGCCAAGCACGTCCTTTTCTTGAGTAGAAGCGCTAACCAACACCTTGTCGCCACTCGCAGCGATAATTTGAGCGTAAATATGGCAGTTGCTGCGATGTACGCAGAGACGGGCCACCGCCAGTTCTGCAATCTTGGCGCGAGTTTTGCGCGCCCTGCGCAGACGTCTGATCTTCTTGTCCATGCTCGTAACTCCAGATTATTTCTTCTTGGTTTCTTTGAGAGAAACCACTTCGTCCGCATAACGGACGCCTTTACCCTTGTAGGGCTCGGGTGACCGGTAGGCCCGCACATCCGCCGCAACCTGACCGACCTTTTGCTTGTCGGCCCCCTTGATCAGGATTTCGGTCTGCGTCGGGGTCTCGACCTTCACCCCCTCGGGCATCAAATGCTCGACGGGGTGAGAAAAACCTAAACTCAGCGAGAGCTTGTTACCTTGAGCTTGAGCACGGTAACCCACACCGACCAGGTTAAGCTTGCGTTCAAAACCCTTTGAAACACCCATGATCATATTGGCCAGCAATGCTCGCGTCGTACCAGACATGGCATTGGCAGCATTGCTCTCACCTGCCGCAGTCACCTGCAGCCTGCCATCGGCATGCTCAACAGTGACATGAGAAGTCAAAGCCTGGGTCAGCACACCCTGGGGGCCCTTGACGGTAATCGCCGTAGCGCTGAGGTTGACCTCAACCCCGGCCGGCACAGGAATCGCATTCTTGGCTACTCGGGACATGTTCTACCTCACGACACCAAACACAACACTTCACCACCCACACCCAGGGAACGCGCCTTGCGGTCGGTCATTACCCCACGAGAGGTGGAAACAATTGCCACACCCAAGCCATTCATGACCTTGGGCAGATCTTCACGGCCCTTGTAGATACGCAGGCCAGGCTTGCTGATACGCTCGATCTTCTCAATAACCGGGCGACCGGCGTAATACTTGAGAGCCAATTCCAAATCAGGCAGACCGTTGACATCGCGAACAGCGAAATCATCGATATAACCTTCGTCTTTCAATACCTGCGCGATCGCCTTCTTCAGCTTGGAGGAAGGCATGCGGACCGAAATCTTTTCCATCAACTGAGCGTTGCGGATGCGGGTCAGCATATCGGCGATGGGATCACTCATACTCATCGTCTTGCTCCTTACCAACTAGCCTTGGTGACGCCGGGAATATCGCCTTGCATGGCGAGCTCACGGATCTTGTTGCGGCACAAGCCGAACTTGCGGAACACACCACGCGGCCGCCCCGTCAGAGCGCAACGATTGCGCGTCCGACTCGGACTGGAATTACGCGGCAGTGCCTGCAGTTTGAGGCGAGCAGCCATACGCTCCTCGTCAGAACGCCCCTGGTCGTCATACACGGATTTCAGATCAGCACGTTTGGCAGCAAACTTCTTTACCATGTTGCGGCGCTTTTCTTCGCGGTTGATCAGTGATTTCTTGGCCATCTCGACCTCAATTCTTGAACGGGAACTTAAAGGCAGCAAGCAGGGCCTTGGCCTCCGCATCCGTCTTCGCAGTTGTGGTGATAGTGATGTTCATGCCACGCAGCGCGTCGATCTTGTCATACTCGATCTCGGGGAACATGATTTGTTCCTTGACGCCCATGTTGTAGTTGCCACGACCATCGAAGCCCTTCCCACCTATGCCACGGAAGTCACGGATACGAGGAATAGCCACAGCCACCAGACGATCGAGAAACTCGAACATGCGCTCCTTGCGCAGGGTCACCTTGCAACCAATCGGATAGCCATCACGAATCTTGAAACCGGCGATCGACTTGCGCGCCTTGGTCACCACCGGCTTTTGACCAGCAATCTTGGTCATGTCACCAACGGCATACTCAAGCACCTTCTTGTCACCCACCGCCTCGCCGACACCCATGTTCAGGGTAATCTTTTCGATCCGCGGAACCTGCATGACGGTCTTATAACCAAATTGCTGCATCAGCTGCGGCGCTACGGTTTCTTTGTAGAACTCTTTTAGACGGGCCATGGTCACCTCACGCATCCATCACTTCGCCGCTGGACTTATAGAAACGCACCTTGCGTCCATCTTCCAACGTCTTGATTCCCACTCGATCACCCTTGCCGTTCGCCGGATTGAACATGGCGACATTCGAGATGTCGATAGGCATATCCTTGTCCACAAATCCGCCCGTCGTGCCACGCATAGGATTCGGCTTGGCGGCACGCTTGACGCGATTCACACCCTCAACCACCACCTTGCCTTCTAGCACTGACAGCACGGTACCACGCTTACCCTTGTCCTTACCGGTCAGAACAACGACCTCATCGCCACGGCGAATCTTGTTCATAGTCGGCTCCTTACAGGACTTCGGGCGCCAAGGAAACGATCTTCATGAATCGCTCCGTACGCAACTCGCGCGTGACCGGCCCAAAGATACGGGTACCGATCGGCTCCAACTTGTTATTAAGCAGAACAGCCGCATTGCCATCAAACTTGACCAGCGAACCATCCGGACGACGCACACCCTTGGCAGTACGCACCACCACGGCATTGTAGATATCACCCTTCTTAACACGTCCGCGCGGAGCAGCGTCTTTGATGGTGACCTTGATAATATCGCCAACACTGGCGTAACGGCGCTTGGAGCCACCCAACACCTTGATGCACATAACCGAACGCGCACCAGTATTGTCGGCTACGTCGAGCCTAGACTGCATTTGAATCATGATCTTTACTCCAACTTACCCCGCCACATAGTGGTCAGGCAGTTTTGGATCCCGAAGGGTTAAGCCCCAGATTTTAATAAATGGGGCAAGGAAAGACCGCAAGTATACTTGCGGCCACTCAACCTTGCAAGCTAAATTATTAAATTACTTTAGCCTGTTCTACTACTCGAACCACTTTCCAGGCTTTTGTTCTGGATAATGGGCGGCATTCTTCGATCACCACGGTATCGCCCTCATGGCAGCCGTTTTCTTCGTCGTGTGCGTGATATTTCTTGGAAAGGCGAATCACCTTGCCATACAGCGGGTGCTTGACACGACGCTCGACCAGCACGGTGACCGTCTTGTTCATCTTGTCACTCACGACAGTACCGGTCAGTGAGCGGGCAATCTTGGATTTTTCCTGTTCAACCATCTTCATCTACCTCGTCAGTTCCCGGCCTTCAGCTTCGATTCATGCATCACGGTATGAACACGGGCAATATCCCGACGAACATTGCGAAGCTCATGGGTCTTGTTGGTCTGCTGAGTAGCAACCTGCATACGCAAGCTGAATTGGGCGCGCAGCAACTCTTTGAGTTCGTTCTGCAACTCGGAAACACCCTTACTACGGAGATCGTTAGCTTTCATGGTCAGGCCCCAACAAAATGACGGGTAACAAACGTGGTGGCGATAGGCAGCTTGGCCGCAGCCAGGCGGAAAGCCTCACGCGCCAATTCCTCAGTCACACCATCCATTTCATACAGCACCTTTCCAGGCTGGATCTCCGCGACCCAGTATTCCGGATTACCCTTACCGTTACCCATACGGACTTCAGCAGGTTTCTGCGAAATGGGCTTGTCAGGAAAGATGCGAATCCAGATACGTCCGCCCCGCTTGATGTGCCGGGTCATGGCGCGACGAGCCGCTTCAATCTGGCGGGCAGTCAGACGACCGCGGCCAATAGCCTTGAGGCCGTACTCTCCGAAGCTAACCTTGGCACCACGGGTAGCCAGACCGGTATTCCGGCCCTTCTGTTCCTTGCGGTATTTTCTTCTATTGGGCTGCAGCATTTCTTATTCCTTTCCTGCCCGCGCGGCAGGCCGGCGGCTCTTGCGCTCAGGCTCGGGAGCAGCCACCGGCTTGGCGCCGCTAGCCAAGGTTTCACCCTTGTAGACCCAGACCTTGACACCAATAATGCCGTAGGTCGTGTTAGCCTCGGCAAAACCATAGTCAATATCAGCACGCAGCGTATGGAGAGGCACGCGACCTTCTCGGTACCATTCTGTACGGGCGATTTCGGCCCCGTTCAAACGACCCGAACTCATGATCTTGATGCCCTGCGCTCCGAAACGCATCGCGCTTTGCATGGCGCGCTTCATGGCGCGACGGAACATGATCCGCTTTTCCAGTTGAGTAGCAATTGATGCCGCGATGATCTGAGCATCCAGCTCGGGCTTCCGCACTTCCTCAATGTTCAAGGTCACGGGCACGGTCATGATGGCCGCAAGCTGCTTGCGCAGATTTTCAATATCCTCGCCCTTCTTGCCAATCACGACACCAGGACGAGCCGAAAACAGCGTGATACGCGCATTCTTGGCAGGACGCTCAATCAGAATCCTGCTGAGGGAAGCATGTGCCAGCTTCTTCTTCAGGAACTCACGAACCTTCAGATCTTCTGCGAGGGTGCCAGCGAAGTTCTTGCTGTTGGCATACCACTTGGAGGACCAGTTGCGGTTAACGCTCAGGCGAAAACCGGTCGGATGTATTTTCTGTCCCATGCTCTACCTCAGTCGCCAACAGTCACAGTGATGTGACAGGTGGGTTTGTGGATACGGTTGCCACGGCCTTTGGCTCGTGCGGTGAACCGCTTCAGGGTCGGACCTTCGTCGACAAAGATGCGCTTGACCGTCAATTCGTCGATGTCTGCGCCTTCGTTGTGCTCGGCGTTGGCGATCGCAGATTCCAGAACCTTGCGGATCACCTCGGCAGCCTTGCGCGGGGTGAAGGTCAAAATACTCAATGCGTTGTCCACGGGCTTGCCGCGCACCAGATCAGCCACCAGACGGGCCTTCTGTGCGGACATCCGGGTACCGCGCAAAATAGCGGAAACTTCCATGCTCGGCTCCTACTTCTTGGCTTTCTTGTCGGCGGCGTGACCCTTGAAGGTACGAGTCAGTGAGAACTCGCCCAGCTTGTGCCCAACCATGTTTTCCGTGACATACACGGGGATATGCTGCTTGCCGTTATGCACGGCAATGGTCAGCCCCACAAAATCCGGCAGAACGGTGGAACGACGCGACCAGGTCTTGATCGGACGCTTGTCAGAGCCAGCCTGAGCCGCTTCCACTTTCTTCAACAGATGACCGTCGATGAACGGACCCTTTTTTACAGAACGTGCCATATCGACTTACCTCTTATTTCTGCCGGCGGCGGACGATCATGCTGTCCGTGCGCTTATTGCTGCGAGTACGGTAGCCCTTGGTAGGCTGACCCCAAGGCGATACCGGCACACGACCTTCGCCTGTCTTGCCTTCGCCACCACCATGCGGGTGATCGACCGGGTTCATGACCACACCACGAACGGTCGGACGCACACCGCGCCAGCGCATTGCACCAGCCTTGCCGATGGAACGCAGACTATGTTCGGCATTACCGACCTCACCGATGGTGGCACGGCAGTCGACGTGAACCTTGCGGATTTCACCGGAGCGCAGACGAAGCTGGGCGTAGCTGCCTTCTCGCGCCAGCAACTGCACCGCGGCACCCGCGGAGCGAGCCAGCTGGGCACCCTTGCCGGGCAGCATCTCGATGCAGTGGATCGTCGAACCCACAGGGATATTACGCAACGGCAGGCAATTGCCCGGCTTGATCGGAGCTTCCGACCCATTCATCAGCGCAGCACCCGCCTCAACGCCACGCGGGGCAATGATGTAGGCACGCTCGCCGTCGGCATAGCACAACAGGGCGATATGCGCGCTGCGGTTGGGATCGTATTCGATTCGCTCGACCTTGGCCGGAATACCGTCCTTGTTTCGCTTGAAGTCGACCAAACGATAATGTTGCTTGTGGCCACCGCCCTTGTGGCGAGTGGTGATATGACCGTTGTTGTTACGGCCAGACTTGCGGTTCTGCTTTTCGACCAGAGCCGCAACCGGCTTGCCTTTATGCAAACCGGGCGTAACGACCTTGACGACCGCACGACGGCCGGCGGAAGTAGGTTTGACTTTAACCAGAGCCATCGCTTATTCCCCCGCCACGAAGTTGAGTTCCTGGCCCGGAGCCAGGCAGACATAGGCCTTCTTCCAGTTGTCACGACGACCCATGAACCGGCCAGTGCGCTTCACCTTGCCCTTGACGTTGGTAACCGCAACCTTTTCGACCTGAACCTTGAACAGAAGCTCAACCGCCGCCTTGATTTCCGGCTTGGTCGCATCGGGCGCAACACGGAAGGCCACCTGCTCGTTCTTGTCCGCAATCATGGTTGCCTTTTCGGTAATAACCGGCGCGAGGATGACCTGTAGCAGACGCGTCTCGCTGAATTTCATGGCGTTCATGCGTACATCTCCTCAAAACTCTTGATCGCATCGCGCGTAACCAGCACTTGGTCGAAGCGGATCAAACTAACCGGATCGGCATGGCGCGGCTCCAACACCATCACATTTGCCAGGTTGCGCGATGACAGCCACAGGTTGTCATCCACTTCCGGTGTGATGATGAGCACGCGATTATCTATGCCCATATTCTTGATCTTGCCGGCCAGCATCTTGGTCTTGGGTGCATCGACCGCAAAGCCATCGATAACACGCAGACGACCATCGCGCACCAGTTGCGACAGGATCGCTGCCATGCCCGCACGGAACATCTTGCGGTTGACTTTCTGCGTGAAGTTTTCGTCCGGCTTGTTCGGGAAGGCACGACCGCCGCCACGCCACAACGGGCTGGAAGTCATACCAGCACGGGCATTACCCGTACCCTTTTGCTTGAACGGCTTTTTGGTCGAGTGGCGCACTTCAGCACGCGTCAATTGAGCGCGATCACCACTCCGGCCATTGGCCATATAGGCGGTCACCAACTGGTGCACCAGCGCCTCGTTGTAATCGCGCGCAAACAACGCATCTGAACCGGCCACCGCGCCAGCATCCTGACCCTGGTCGTTAATCAGCTTGATATCCATCAGGCACCCCCTTTGATAGCCGGGGCAACAACCACATCGCCACCCTTGGAACCAGGCACAGCGCCTTTGACCAACAGAAGCTGACGCTCAGCATCAACGCGAACCACTTCCAGATTCTGCACCGTGCGGGCAGCAGCACCCAAATGACCCGACATACGCTTACCCGGGAAGATTCGACCAGGATCCTGTGCCTGGCCGATAGAACCAGGAACATTATGCGAACGGGAGTTCCCGTGGGTAGCACGCTGGGAGCCAAAGTGGTGACGCTTGATGGTACCGGCAAAGCCCTTACCCTGCGTCACACCCGAGACGTCAACCAACTGACCCGCCTGGAAAATTTCAACGCTCACCGCAGCGCCAGCCTGATGCTGGGCAGCCACATCCGCGGCAACGCGGAACTCCGCCATGCCGCGCGCACCTTCCACGCCAGCCTTAGCGAAGTGACCTGCCTGAGCTTTATTGATACGACTTGCCTTACGTGTACCGTAGGCAATCTGAATGGCGTCGTAGCCATCCACATCAACCGTCTTGATCTGGCTGACATGGTTACTCGACATGTCCAGCACGGTCACCGGGATGGAAGCCCCATCATCGGCAAAAATGCGGGTCATGCCGATCTTACGACCGACAAGGCCTAGACTCATTTTCTAGTTCCCTTTTCAAGGCGCCGACTTCAATTGGCCGGCGGATTACAAAAATACTGCGAAATGCAAAAGAGGCGGGATTATACCCACCCTTCAGGATTTGTCCAACTTGATAATTACTGCAACTTGATCTCTACATCCACCCCTGCCGGCAGATCGAGCTTCATCAGCGCATCAACGGTCTTGTCGGTGGGATCCACGATGTCCATCAAACGTTTGTGGGTACGGATTTCCAACTGGTCACGGGACGTCTTGTTGACGTGTGGCGAACGCAAAATATCGAAACGCTCGATGGAGGTGGGCAGCGGAACTGGGCCCTTGACCACGGCACCTGTACGTTTCGCGGTATCAACGATTTCCAGGGCGGACTGGTCGATCAACTTGTAATCGTAACCCTTGAGGCGGATGCGGATTTTCTGGCTTTGCATGTTTTTCTTTCGATTATTCGACGATCTTGGCGACGACACCGGCGCCGACGGTACGACCGCCTTCACGAATGGCGAAACGCAGTCCTTCTTCCATCGCGATCGGGGCGATCAAGGCTGCCGTGATCGACACGTTGTCGCCAGGCATCACCATCTCGGTCCCC
>JARLJM010000169.1 GCA_031291185.1 Parasulfuritortus sp.
GAACATCAAGCTGAAGGGCTCCGAAATCACCGATTGCGAAATCCTGGTGGTGGAAGGCCGTGTAGAAGCGTCCATGAACAGCCGCGTTATCCGCATCGCCGAAGGCGGCGTGTTTTCCGGCAAGGCCGAGATCGACGTGGCGGAGGTTCGCGGTACCTTTGAAGGGGAACTGACTGCCCGCAAGCGGCTGGTGGTGTATTCCACCGGTCGGGTCATCGGCACCATCCGCTATGGTGCGTTGATGGTCGAGGAAGGTGGCATGATCAGCGGAAAAATGGAGAAGCATGGAGCCGGGCCCAGCCTGGCCAAGGTGCCTGACACTCCGACACAAGTCCCGGTGCCCGAATCGGTTCAGGACATGGCTGAGGAACCGGAAGAACTCAGTTCCGCCTCGGCGTTTGGCCGCAACCAGAGACGAGGCTGAACGAAGCCTGAAGCGGGTTGTCGGCGATATGCGACAACCCGCTCACCTCACGTCCGGCGGGGCAGACACCCAATCGCCCAGTCGCGGACCTTTGGCAACAAACAAACATTTGTCACAGGAATCCGCGTAAATGGAGTGTCCATAGTCGCGGCATGGCGCGACAATTCGAAGTCATCCGCATAACGGAGCCTGCCATGCCCCGCGACAACGAATTCGTCAGTTACGTCCTCGACCAGATGGCCTTTCTGCACGGCCTGCATGCCCGTGCCATGTTCGGCGGTCACGGTCTTTATCAGGACGAGGTCTTCTTCGCAATCATCGTTGATGACATGCTGTACCTGAAGGCGAACGACGCGACGCGAGCCGATTTCGAGGCTAAGGGCCTTAGCCCGTTCAGTTATGCGGCACGTGGCAAGACGATGACCATGCAGTATTACGAGGCGCCGGCTGAGGTATTCGAGGATGCCGACGCGATGCGGCTCTGGACCAACAAGGCGTTGCAGGCCGCGCTCATGTCGAAGGCCAGGAAAAGCAAGGTAAAACCTATATCGGACGCCTCATGATCCTCCGCCAATTCCAGATCGACGCCTTCGCCACCCGTGCATTCGAAGGCAACCCGGCCGCGGTCTGTCCGCTGGAACGCTGGCTGCCGGACGATCTGCTCCAGGCCATCGCCGAGGAAAACAATCTGTCCGAGACCGCCTTTTTCGTGCCTTCCGGGAAAGGGTTCGCGCTGCGCTGGTTCACGCCGGTCAGTGAGGTCGATCTGTGCGGCCACGCCACGCTGGCGTCGGCACATGTCCTGTTCGAGCATCTCGGCCATGCCAAACCCGAGATCACCTTCGAGACCCGCAGCGGCGACCTGGTGGTCGAACGCGATGGCGTGCAACTGGTCATGGATTTCCCGGCCTGTCCGCCTCGGCGCTGCGCGATCCCTGACATGCTGACCGAAGGCCTGGGCCGGCGACCGGTCGAGGTGCTGGCCGGCGACGATTATCTGGCGGTATTCGAGAGCGAGGCCGACATCCGCGCCATCGTTCCGAACCATGCCTTGCTGAGTCGGCTCGATCTGCGCGGTGTCTGCATCACGGCGCCGGGCGATTCAGTCGACTTCGTCAGCCGATTCTTCGCACCCAAATACGGCATCCCGGAAGACCCGGTCACCGGGTCGGCGCATTGCGAACTGACGCCCTATTGGGTCGAAAAACTCGGTCGGAACAGCCTCGACGCCCGGCAGATTTCCCGGCGCGGCGGCGACATCGGCTGTGAATTGCGCGGGGATCGGGTACGGCTTTCGGGGCAGGCGGTGTCGTTCATGACAGCGGAAATCGACATTCCGGTTCAACTGTAATGCTCTCAGGACAACAGGCCAGGCAAAAATTAGGGTAGTGTTCCTTATCGGGCTGGTTCCTGCACGGGAATGTCCAGGTTGTTTGACGGTCCAGACCTTTTCAACTTTAACTCAGGTGAGACACATGAAAATCCACGCCTTGATTGCCCTGACCGTTCTGCTGGCCTTGCTCGGCTGCAGCAAGATGACCCAGGAAAACTACGACAAGATCAGCGTCGGCATGCCTTACGACGAGGTCGTCAAACTGATCGGCAAGCCGGACAAATGCGACGACGTGATGGGCCTGCGCAGTTGCACCTGGGGCGACGATACGCAGTCCATCGACGTGAAGTTTGCCGGCGACAAGGCCCTGCTGTTTTCTTCCAAGAACCTGAAAAGCAATCCGGTTCAATAAGCGGGAATACCCAACATGAGCAATTTGCATTTCATAGGTGGCGAAAAGGGCGGTGTCGGCAAATCGCTGGTGTCGCGCGTGCTGGCCCAGTACATGATCGACCACGAACGGCCATTTCTCGGCTTTGACACGGACAAGTCGCACGGGTCGCTGCTGCGCTTCTATTCCGACTTCACTTCGCCCACTGTCATCGATCAGTACGAAAGTCTGGATCGCATCATCGAGAGCGGGATCGAAGAGCCGGAACGTCGCATTCTGGTCGACCTCGCCGCCCAGACCCACCAGTTTCTGGTGCAATGGATCGAGGATTCGGGCTTGCTGGATTTGAGTGGCGACCTGGGACTAAGCCTGAACTATTGGCATGTAATGGACTCTGGCCAGGACTCGGTCGATCTGCTACGCCAGCTTCTGGACCAGTTCGGCGAGCGGCTCAAGCTCACCATCGTGCTCAACCAGGTTCGTGGCGATCGATTCGACATACTCGATGCCTCCGGTCAGCTTGATCGTGCGAAGGGGCTCGGAGCCCGGGCCATAACCATCCCCCGTCTGCAGGACTCGACCATGCAGAAGATCGACGGCCACAGCCTGAGCTTCTGGGCCGCCATGAACAACGCCGACAAGTCCAATACCGGGCTCGGCCTGCTGGAACGCCAGCGCATCAAGGTCTGGCTGAAGAAGGCCTACAGCAACATCGAGCCACTCGATATTTGAGCCAGTTTCCCGGCACATCCGGCATGTCTTCAAACACCATCACCCGCGCCTCCTGGGGCATTGCGGCAGTTTCGCTGTTCCTGGTTTTGCAACTCCATCTGTTGCCGGCCCTGCTGGCGGGACTTCTGGTCTATGAGCTGGTGCACCTGACTTCGCCCATGCTGGCGCGCAGGCTGTCGGACCAACGGGCCAAACTGGTGGTGGCGATTTTCTTCGCGGCGCTGGTGGTCGGTGCCGTCATCATGGCCCTGACCCTGGCCATCGACTTTTTCGGCGATGCCGGACACCTCGCCGCCCTGGCGACCAAGATGGCGGAAATACTGGAGAATTCGCGTGAATCCCTGCCCGACTGGCTGCTAGCCTACCTGCCTGGCAGCGTCGAGGAACTGAGGGTGATCGTCGCTTCCTGGCTGCGGGAACATGCCGGGGAACTGCAGCTCATCGGCAAGGAGGCCGGACTGATCCTGGCCCATATACTGGTCGGCCTGGTGATCGGGGCCATGGTCGCCGTCCAGGCATCGGTCCGGACGACCGACCCGCGTCCCCTGTCGGCCGCCCTTACCGAACGGGCTACCCGCCTGGCCGAATCCTTCCGGAACATCGTCTTCGCCCAGTTGCGCATCTCCCTGATCAATACCGCGCTTACCGCCCTTTACCTGGTCGTCGTACTGCCCCTGTTCGGCGTACATCTGCCGCTGATCAAGACCATGATCGCGTTGACCTTCGTGGCCGGCCTGCTGCCCGTGGTCGGCAACCTGATCTCGAATTCAGTGATCGTGGTGGTGAGCCTGGCACACTCGCCCCAGATGGCACTGGGCTCGCTAGTGTTTCTGGTGTTGATCCACAAGTTCGAATATTTTCTCAACGCCCGCATCGTCGGTGGCCAGATTTCGGCCAGGGTCTGGGAATTGCTGCTGGCCATGCTGGTCATGGAGGCCGCCTTTGGCCTGACCGGGGTGATCGCCGCGCCGATCTTCTATGCCTACATCAAGTCCGAGCTGACTGCGGCAGAATTGGTGTAGCCACTGGCAAAAGCCTAATCGATTCAGGTAAAGTACCCGTACAATCAACGTGGTCTGTCTTCCTGCCCACGTCGAAATGACATCGACACAATCGATCGACACAATCGAGGTAAAACCGGAAGGGGATTCAAGTGAGCTTTTTCAGCAAAATCCTGTCGCTATTCGGCAAGAAAAAGTCGGAAACACAAGTGCAGCGGATTGAAATCAAGACGCCTGCACCCCAGCCTGCGGATGCCGATCGACGTCAGCACAAACGGATCGACGCCCGGAGGGGGACACGGGCCCTGATCATTGACGACTCGACCACGGTCGTCGCGGCATTCAAGAAGTACCTGACCTCCACGGGCTATGTAACCTATGAGGCCCTCGACGCGGAACGCGGGCTCGAACTGGCGCGCGCCCACCAGCCCGAGCTGGTCTTTCTCGATATCATCCTGCCCGGCATGGATGGTTTCGCGGCCTTGCGCCAACTCCGTCGCGACCCGCTGACCCGGGATATCCCGGTGATCATGATCAGTGGCAACGAGCAGGCTGCCGAACAGTTCTACGCCAGCCGGATCGGCGCCGACAGCTTCATGAAAAAGCCGTTCAGACGACCCGACCTGTTCATGCAGATCGAACCCTTGCTGGACGAGCAGCACATCCCGCGCCACGCCAGGCAGCCTGCGTCCACGCAGCTTCACTAATCCCCTGGCGGAGGCTACTCCGCCATGCAGACGTATTTGCTTTCCAGATACGCCTCGATTCCCTCAGCACCGCCCTCGCGCCCTAGACCCGATTGTTTGACGCCGCCGAAGGGCGCGACTTCGGTCGAGATCACTCCTGCATTGACGCCGACCATGCCGAACTCCAGCGCCTCGGACACGCGCCAGATGCGCGCCATGTCGCAGGCATAGAAGTACGCGGCAAGGCCGAATTCCGTCGCGTTGGCGAGCCGGAGGGCTTCAGCCTCGTCACTGAACCGCAGTACCGGCGCGACCGGGCCGAAGGTTTCCTCGCTACAGACGCGCATGTCCGGCGTCACCTCGGCCAGGATCGTGGGTTCGAAATACCAGCCGCCCAGGGCATGGCGCCTGCCGCCACAGACCACGCGGGCCCCCTGCCCGACCGCATCGCGGATATGGGACTCGACCTTGGCAACCGCCGATTCACTGACCAGCGGTCCCTGAGTCACACCCTCGTCCAGACCGTTTCCGACCTTTGTGCCTGACAGGGCAGTCGCCAGACGCGCCACGAAGTCATCGTAAATGCCATCCTGAACGAGCAAGCGGTTGGCGCAGACGCAGGTCTGGCCGGCGTTGCGGTATTTTGAAGCCATGGCACCTTGCACCGCCGCATCGAGATCGGCGTCGTCGAAGACAATGAAGGGCGCGTTACCGCCCAGTTCCAGCGAAACGCTCTTCAGGGTCCGGGCGCAGTCGGCCATGAGCCGCTTTCCGGTTTCGGTCGAGCCGGTGAAGGACAGCTTGCGCACGGCCGGGTTTGCAACCAGCTCCGCGCCGATGGCTTCGGCCTTACCGGTAACGACATTGACCACGCCCGGCGGGAACCCGGCCGCCTCGGCCAGTGACGCCAGGGCCAGCGCGGTGAATGGCGTCTTCGAGGCTGGCTTGGCCACCACCGTACACCCGGCTGCCAGCGCGGCGCCGGCCTTGCGGGTCAGCATGGCGGCGGGAAAATTCCAGGGCGTGATCAGCGCCGCCACGCCCAGAGGCTGCTTCAGGGTCAACACGCGCCGCGCCTGCCATGGCGATGGAATCGTCCGGCCATAGACGCGCTTGGCCTCTTCCGCAAACCACTCCAGGAAGCCGGCTGCGTAGACGATCTCGGCACGTGCCTCGGCCAGCGGTTTGCCTTGCTCCAGGGTGATGAGCCGGGCCAGATCATCGACATGGGCCAGCATCAATTCATGCCAGCGCCGCAAGAGCGCTGCACGTTCCCTGGCCAGCCGGTCGCGCCAGGCCGGAAACGCCGCCTGAGCGGCAAGGATCGCACGGGCGGTTTCCCTCCGGCCGAGGTCCGGGACACCGCCAAGCCAGGCCCCATCGGCGGGGTTGACCACTGCCAGCGTGGCGCCACTGTCCGCATCGATCCAGTCACCGCCGACATGCGCCTGCTGACGGAAGAGTTCGGGGTGATTCAGGTCGAGCATGGCGTCCTCCTGTTCAGGGTACTCATACGGTGTGTTTTACAGCAGGAGACCGCGTGCGGCAAAATCCAGCACCCGAAAACGGATGGATTCAATGAACTTCCAGTTGGCTGTCATCGCCCTGCTTCTGCTCATAGCCATGCTGCTCATCATCCTGTGGCTGCAAAGCAAGAAGCAAAACACCGCCATCGCCGCACTCGGCGATCGATTGCAGACACAGGTTCAGAGCGAAACGCATGGCGTGTTCGCCCAGTTGGAGGCCTATCTTTCCCTGCGCGATCGGCTCGGCCTGCATCAGGGGCTGCCATACAGCCGGAACTGGTCGGCCGCACCGGATTTTCTCAAGCTGATCGCCGAACATGCACTCGCCGTCAAGCCGACCACCATCGTCGAATGCAGCAGCGGCCTGACCAGCCTGATACTGGCCCGCTGCTGCGAAATGAACGACCAGGGTGACGTGTTCAGCCTGGAAAACGGCGCGGAATACGCGGCCGGCACACGAACCGAACTCGCGCGCTATCAACTGGAAAACTACGCCACTGTCATTGACGCGCCGCTGACCCCGCACCGCCTCGACGACCGGGAATACCAGTGGTATGCACTGGACAATCTGCCTGACCGCCGCATCGACATGCTGGTGATCGACGGGCCACCGGGGTTCATCCAGCGTCACTCGCGCTATCCGGCCCTGCCCTTGCTGTTCGACAAGCTGGCCGATGGCTGCGTGGTCTTCATGGACGACGCAGCCCGGCCTGACGAACGGGAGATCGTCGAGATGTGGCGGACCGCGTTTCCGGGCATCGAGCATGAATACATCAATCTGGAGCGCGGCTGTTCGATGCTGCGCATCCACCGGGACAAGCCTTAGCCGCGCTATTCGGTGGAGGCGTTATAGCGGCTGTCCCACTCCGCCAGGGCGGCGTCCAGATCGCCCTGGGCGCCGATCCAGCGCCAGAACGCGGTGAAATCGGCTTGGGCCGTTTCCAGACTGAATGCCATCTGCCTGGTTTTGCCTTTCAGAAACAAGGCGATATTGGCCTCGACGGTATCGATATAGTCGCAGGCAAGGTCATGCGCCGACTGGCCGGCCTCGCCTTCGAGCAGGACTCCCTCGCGATAGGCCTTCATGATGCCGAACTGCTGACGCCTGGCGAAGCTGGCGGCAGTGGCCTCCCGCTCGCGGGTCAGATGGACATACCACCCGGCGTCGCCATAGGCCTGGTCGAGCCGGCCCAGAAACCAGGAGAGCCGGTTATCCGCCTCGATGTGAGAGTCAGGGTAGGCGAGTCGCTCGGTGCCTATCATCCTGATACGGGTTTCATGACCGGCACTGAAATTCACGATGTGCCGGCAGGCCTTGATGAAGGTGGTCGAGCCGCAGCGCCCGGTGTTGAGGATAAAGATATTCATAAGCGGGTTTGCTCAGGTAGAGATGGCCTCGACGGAAGAGTGCCGCGCAAACGTTCATCGATCCATCGGGTCACGCTATAGTAAGCGCCATTCCAACCGACCAGAAGACCGAATCGACATGGCCAGCAAAAAACCCAAAGGTTCCGACAGCGAACGCAAGATCCTCGAACACGCCCATCGCGGCCTGCAACTTCTTTCCGAGCACAAGCCCAAGCTGATGGGCAAGATCCAGGGCTTCATGACCGAGGCCATGGCCCCCGGCGTGCTCAGCCGCCGGGAAAAGGAATTGCTGTCGCTGGGCATGGCCCTGACCCAGCAATGCCACTACTGCATCGCCCTGCATATTCGCGCCTGCAAACAGGTCGGCATCACGCTGGAGGAGATCATGGACGTCTGCGGCGTGGCGGTCATGATGGGCGGCGGCCCCGTGCTGACCCACATGGCCGAAGTGGAACGCGCACTGAACGAGTTCTATCTCGACGAGAACGGCGACCCAATCTGAACAGGCAGTTGCGCCCTGTTTCAGCTTGGCCATTCCTCAAACAGAGTTAGTCTTGATATACTAGAAAAATAATTTATAAAAAGCTGTTTGTCCCGTGTTTTGCGTTTGGAAGTTGCCTTGGACTTCCTGGTAATTTTTCCACTGACAAAGGTATTTTATGTCTGGTTACCATTCGCGCCGCATCGGGACTCGCGTTGTCGCGGCCCTGTTCGGCCTGTTGCTCACACTATCCACGGGGCCTGCCCCCGCAGACGAATCACCCTCATCGACTGGTGCCGCCGCCAACGCGGACATGAATTTCCGGCTCCAGACCGAAGTGTCCCCGACCCACCACCGGACCCAGTCCGATACCACGGCCGACCACAGCAAATTCAAGGCGCTGCAGGGCCCGTTCACGAGCGGACCGGAGGTTACTCAGGCCTGCCTGACCTGCCACACCGAGGCCGGCCACCAGTTCATGAAGACCACCCACTGGACCTGGGAATACACCAATCCCAAGACTGGCCAGAAACTGGGCAAGCACAACCTGATCAACAACTTCTGCACCAACGCCCGTGGCAACGAGGGCATGTGCGCCCAGTGCCACGCCGGCTATGGCTGGAAGGACGAGACCTTCGATTTCAAGAATCAGAACAACATTGACTGCCTGGCCTGTCATGACCGCAGCGGCACCTACTACAAGCTGCCGCCATCGAACGGAAACAAGGCCTGTGCCGTGATGTTCGAGGGCCAGAAACCGATCAACTGGGCCAAGGTCGCGCAAAGCGTGGGCCGGCCGGGACGGGAAAACTGCGGCAGCTGCCACTTCTACGGCGGCGGCGGCGACGGCGTGAAGCACGGCGACCTGGACTCCTCGCTGATCCATGCCAATGAATCGCTGGATGTACACATGAACGAGAAGGGACTGAACTTCGCCTGCACCATGTGCCACGTCTCGCATCAGCACCAGGTTTCCGGCAGCCGCTACAACATCGACGCCAAGGACAGTATCGGCACCGGCAAACCCGGCATCCGGCGCGAAGCCTCGACCTGCGAGTCCTGCCACGGCATGGCGCCGCATCCGAAGCTGAGCATCGTCGGCAACAAGCTGAACGACCATGTCAGCAAGATCGCCTGCCAGACCTGTCACATCCCGGCCATGGCGCGCGGCGGCGTGGCCACCAAGATCGACTGGGACTGGCGCACCTCGGGCGCGGTCGACAAGAACGGCTTGGGCTACAAGGTGGACGGCTACAAACAGGGCAACGGCGAAGAACGTGACATCTATAAATCGATCAAGGGCACCTTCAAGTACGGCGAGAACCTGACCCCGCACTACGCCTGGTTCAACGGCACGATGAACTACCTGACCATCGACACCAAATTCGATCACGCCAAGCAGCCCATCGCCATCAACGCCCTCAGCGGCTCGGCCGGTGACCAGGATTCTCGTATCTGGCCGTTCAAGCGGATGCATACCATCCAGCCCTATGACAAGGGCAACAACACCCTGGTCTACATGCACCTGTGGGGAAACAGCGCGGACGACAAGGAAGCCTACTGGGGCAACTACAACATGGGCAATGCCATCGCGGCGGGCATGAAGCAGTTCAACAAACCCTACAGCGGCGAGTTCGGCTTCATCCAGACCTATTCCTACTGGCCGATCACCCACATGGTGGCGCCCAAGGAAGATGCACTCGCCTGCCACGACTGCCATGCCAAGAATGGCCGCCTTAAGGAACTGACCGGCTTCTACATGCCCGGCCGCGATGGCGGTTCGACCTGGCTGGATCGCCTGGGCCTGGCCCTGATCGCATTGACGTTGCTGGGCATCGCCGCCCATACCGCTATCCGGCTCTGGAGCCGCAATGAAGGAGATCACAAATGACCACTCGTATATTGATGGTCTACAAGCGCTTCGAGCGTCTCTGGCACTGGTCGCAAGTCGCCTTGATCCTGACCCTGCTGTTCAGCGGCTTTGCGGTGCGCGGCATCCATCACCTGATGGATTTCAGGACCGCCGTAGTCGTCCACACCACCGCCGCGCTAGCCCTGCTGGTAATCTGGGCGTTCGCCACGTTCTGGCTGTTCACCACCGGCGACTACCGGCATTACCTGCCGACCCGTGAAGGCATGATCGCGGTCTTCCGCTACTACACCCTGGGCATCTTCATGGGCGAGGAGCATCCCTACCACAAGGTGTTCTGGCGCAAGCACAACCCGCTCCAGGCCATGGCCTACCTGTCGCTCAAGGTCATCCTGTTCCCGGCCATCTGGATCACCGGTTTGGCCTACCTGACCTACGGCTTCTGGTATGGCGGTACGGTGGCCAGCAGTCCTCTCGGCTGGCTGTCGGACATCCACGTCGCCGCCGCCTACGCCATCCTGACCTTCGTCATCGCCCACGTATATCTGCTGACCACCGGCCATTCCTTCATCGCCCACGTGAAGCCGATGATCACCGGTTATGACGAGGTCGACCTGACCCCGGCTGAGGAAGCCTATCTGGCCGAAACCAGGATCGTTCCAATGAAGTAAGCCCTGCCCCGAACCCTTTGCCCTTTCCCGGCAAGCGGTTCGGGGTGCGCCTCCGCGCTGACTCGCACACCACCCCGGCTACCCAATTCCCGTAGAATACCGGGCATGGATACAAGTACCCTTACCCCGGAAAATCTGGTCAAGGACATCAGCGGCCTGGTTACGCTGCCCGACGTCTACCTGCGCATCAACAGGCTGGTCGAAGATCCCGACAGTTCCAGCGCCGACATCGCCAAGGCGGTCAGTCAGGACGCCTCGTTCACGGTCAAACTGCTCAAACTCGCCAACAGTGCGCTGTACAGTTTCCCATCCACGGTGGACACCGTAACCAAGGCGGTCACCATCATCGGAACGTCGCAGGTCCGCAGCCTGTCTCTATCCCTGTCGGTCGCCAGCAGCTTCGAAGGTCTGCCCAATGACCTGGTGTCGATGCGCAACTTCTGGAAACACAGTCTGCTGTGCGCCCTTGCTGCGCGTCACTTGTGCAGGGAGGCGCGACGCTGCGATGCGGATGCCCTGTTCACCGCCGGACTGCTGCATGACATCGGCGAACTGATCATCTTCAACCGCTTGCCAGCGCAGGCCAAGGAAGCCCTGCTGATGGTGATCCACAGTCAGGAAGAAATGACCGTCTCAGAGGCGGAAAACCAGATCATCGGCTTTGACCACAGCGCGGTCGGCGGCGCACTGGCCAAACAGTGGAACCTGCCGACTGTGCTGCAGGAATGCATTGCCTGGCATCACGCCCCGGCCAAGGCCGAGAAACATCCCCGCGAAGTCTCCCTGATTCACATCGCCAACACCCTGGCCCAGCTTGCGGAAGTCGACAGTCTTGATCTCGACGACGCCCCGCCCATCACGCCGGATGCATGGAAAGCCACCGGGCTGGAGCCCGATATCGTCGAAACCGTGGTGCGCGCCGCCCAGGAAGGTTTCACCGAAATCGAACAACTCTTTCTGGGGCAATAGGCCATGGCACTCGTTTCGACCAAGGCCGAGCTGCCACCCCTGCTGCCTTCGCTGCCCGGCTTCGAACACGTGCGCCGATCCTGGAACAGCCAGTTCGAATCCTATGCCGCCCGTATCCTGCCAGGCGAGTTCTACGTCACCAGGAACAAGGAAGGTGTGGCCACCACGCTGGGTTCCTGCATCTCGGCCTGCATCCGCGACCGGGTGCTCGGCATCGGCGGCATGAACCATTTCATGCTGCCCGCCACCGACGTCAGCGACCTGGCCTCGATGAAGGCCAACAACCTGAGTGAAGC
>JARLJM010000170.1 GCA_031291185.1 Parasulfuritortus sp.
AGGCGCCACCGTGGGCGCCGACAAGGGTTACGACACCGAGGAATTCGTAAGCGGCATCGAGCGCCTGGGCATCCGCGCCCATGTGGCCCGCAAGACCGCGGGCAGCGCCGTCGATGGCCGCACCGCACGGGGCAAGGGCTATGCCCTGAGCCTCAAGCGGCGGAAGATGATCGAAGAGGCGTTTGGCTGGATCAAGACCGTGGGCGGGTTGCGCAAGACGCGCCACAAGGGACTGGAGAAACTCTCCGGCCAAGCGCTGTTGACCTTCGCGGCGTACAACCTGACACGGATGCTCAACCTGATGTGGCCGAAGACGGCATAGGGACAAATCCGTCTGCTGGGCGCCCAGCGGCAGGGAAATAGGGCAGAAACGCCCGGCAGTATGGGCGGCGGCGCGCTTCCGGTGCCGAAAAAAACGAATGGAAGAAGAAAATCCGGGGGGATTCATGCGTTTCTCACCAGCCTGCTAAGCCGGACATAACGGAAGGGGAGGTAAATGAGCAGTCTTGCGGTTCTGTTCAGCCGCGCCTTGGCCGGCATGCACGCCCCGGAGGTGATGGTAGAGGTGCATATGGCCAACGGCCTGCCGGCCTTTACCCTGGTGGGGTTGCCGGAAACAGAGGTGAAAGAGTCGCGCGACCGGGTCCGGGCCGCGATTCTTCAGTCCGGTTTTGAATTCCCCGCGCGCCGCATTACTGTCAACCTGGCACCGGCCGATCTGCCAAAGGAGTCGGGGCGTTTCGACCTGCCCATTGCATTGGGCGTGCTGGTCGCGTCGGGCCAGGTGCCGGGTAATCAATTGGCGAACCATGAATTTGCCGGTGAACTGGCCCTGACCGGGGAGTTGCGGCCAGTTCGGGGGGCGTTGGCCATGTTGCTGGCGGCACGGAATTCAGGTCGCACCTTCGTATTGCCGAAGGCTAGCGCCGCCGAGGCTGCACTGGTCGACGGCGTCCGGGTTTTGCAGGCGGGCAGTCTGCTGGCGGTATGCGCGCACCTGGCCGGGCGCACCGAATTGACGGAGCCCGATCCGATCAAGCCGGATAGTGTGGCGCAGTATCCGGATCTGGCCGACGTGAAAGGCCAACTGGCGGCCAGGCGTGCGCTGGAGGTGGCCGCTGCGGGCGGACACTCGATGCTGATGCGAGGACCGCCCGGCACCGGGAAGTCGATGCTGGCCAGTCGCCTGCCCGGCATCCTGCCGCCGATGACCGAGCACGAGGCGCTGGAGTCTGCCGCCGTGCAGTCGCTGACCGGGGTCTTTCAGCCTTCGGCCTGGGGGCTGCGACCCTATCGCAGCCCCCACCACACGGCTTCATCGGTGGCTCTGGTGGGCGGCGGCGGGAGTCCCCGACCGGGTGAGGTCAGTCTTGCTCATCATGGTGTGCTGTTCCTGGATGAACTGCCCGAGTTTTCGCGTCAGGCACTTGAAGTGCTTCGGGAGCCGCTGGAAGCCGGGCGCATCACCATATCCCGCGCCGCACGGCAGGCTGACTTTCCCGCCCGGTTTCAGCTGGTGGCGGCGATGAACCCCTGCCCCTGCGGCTACCTTGGTCATCCCTCCGGAAAATGCCGGTGCACGCCAGAACAAGTCAGTCGCTACCGTGGCCGATTGTCTGGTCCGCTGCTGGACCGGATCGACATGCATGTCGAAGTACCCTCTCTGCCCGAGTCTGATTTGATGAACGCTGGCGGCGGTGAATCGTCGGCAACAGTGCGCGCCCGGGTGATGATTGCGCGGGAGCGCCAGCTGGACCGTCAGAGCAAGGCCAATGCGGCGCTGGAGACGGGCGAGGTGGACAGCTACTGCACCCCGGATGCGGCCGGGGCCGACCTGCTCAAGCAGGCCATCTCACGCCTCAATCTTTCCGCGCGAGCCTATCACCGGGTACTGAAGCTGGCGCGCACCCTGGCAGATATGGCCGGTCAGGAGACGATCTCGGCCACCCATGTCGCCGAGGCGGTGCAATATCGCAGGGGGGCTTTGGAGCCATGACCGCTCACGCGCTCGAATCCTGGCGCGAGGAAAAGCGTTCCGCCTACCTGTATCGCATCGTGTCCGATGCCGAATCCGGCACCCCGCGCCAGGTACTGTTCCTGGAATTGGCCCGCGCGGCAGAGGAACAGGCCAGGCTGTGGCAGGAGGTGATTGGCAAAACTGGCGGAACGCTGCCGGCGAGCTACTCGCCGGATCTGCGCACGCGCTTGGTCGGCAAGCTGGTTCCACGCTTCGGCGTCGCGCCGCTCAAAGGGATGCTGGCCGCCATGAAGGTGAGGGGGATGGCGCTCTACAATGCGCCGGTCACGCATGCCGTGCCGACTCGCATCGAGCAGGTGGGCGAACGTCATGGCAAGCGGGGCGGCGGCAGCTTGCGCGCGGCGGTATTCGGCGTGAATGACGGTCTGGTTTCGAATGCCAGTCTGATCATGGGGGTGGCCGGTGCGTCGGGCGAGAGCTCCGTGATCGTCATGTCCGGCGTGGCCGGGCTCCTTGCCGGGGCCTTCTCGATGGCGGCGGGAGAGTATGTCTCGGTCCGTGCCCAGCGCGAGTTCTACGAATACCAGATTGGTCTGGAGCGAGACGAACTTGATCAATACCCGCAGGAGGAGGCGGCCGAACTGGCCCTGATCTACGAGGCAAAGGGCTTGGAGCGGGCCGCCGCCCGACACATGGCGGAAACCTTGATTCGTGATCCGGACAAGGCGCTGGACGCACTGGCGCGGGAAGAACTGGGACTGAATCCGGAAGAACTCGGTTCGCCGCCGGCAGCCGCCATCTCATCGTTTCTGGCCTTCGCGGTCGGCGCGTTCGTGCCGCTGGTCCCATTTCTGTTGCTGCATGGGGCGTGGGCGCTGTATGGCGCCATCGCTGCCACAGCGGTTTGCCTGTTCGGAATCGGCGCCACGCTCAGTTTGTTTACCGGCAAAAAGGCCTGGCTGGGCGGTATGCGGATGCTGCTGATCGGCGCGGCCGCTGGGGCCGCTACCTGGGCCATCGGGCGGGCGATAGGCGTGGCGCTGGGTTAGAATCCTTCTTGATATCCGAATTGAGCAAACCGATGGCCGAGCATACTTTCAGCATGGAGTTTTTTCCGCCCAAGTCGCCGGAGGGCGCTGCCAAGTTGCGGGAGACCCGCCGGCAGCTGGCACAGCTGAAGCCGAAGTTTTTTTCGGTGACCTTCGGCGCAGGTGGATCCACCCGCGACCGGACGCTGGAAACCGTGGTAGAGATACAGGGCGAGGGCGTGGCGGCAGCGCCGCATCTGTCCTGCATCGGCTCCACCCAGGAAAATATCCGCCAGATATTGCACACCTACAAGTCGCACGGCATCCGCCATATCGTCGCGTTGCGTGGCGACCTGCCTTCCGGCGAGGGCGATCCGGGTGAGTTCCGCTATGCCAACGAACTGGTCGAGTTCATCCGGAAAGAGACCGGAGACTGGTTCCAGATCGAAGTGGCTGCCTATCCGGAAATGCATCCGCAGGCACGCAACTATGAGCAGGATGTGCTCAATTTCAAGCGCAAGGTCGACGCCGGCGCCAACGCCGCCATCACCCAGTATTTTTTCAATGCCGATGCCTACTTCCATTTCAGGGACGAGTGCCAGGCCCGGGCTATCAACATACCCATCGTACCGGGCATCATGCCGATCTCGAATTATGGCCAACTGGCGCGTTTTTCAGCCATGTGCGGGGCGGAGATCCCGCGCTGGCTGGCCAAGAAGCTTGAGAGTTATTACGACGACAATGCCTCGATCAAGGCATTCGGTCTCGACGTCATGACCCAGTTGTGCGATCGGCTGCTGACCAATGAAGCGCCGGGACTACATTTCTATACGCTGAATCAGGCCGGATTGACTTCGACCTTGTGGCAGCGTCTTGGCTTGGCTTGAGACAGACAAAAAAAGACCGGGCACAAGGCCCGGCAAGATGGAGATGCGATATAACGTTGGATACAGCTTGTATTCCCTAACCGCCTGCCCTGTTCATGAAGCATGTGAAGTGGATGGTATAGGGATAACCGGACTCGCACATCTGCTGAAAGTGCTAGTTGTGTATGGCTTAAGATATATGCCAAAGACGTCTTAACTTTAAGACAATGCCTGTGGTTCGATAATGTGAGAAGCGGGGTAATGAGCGATGCGAGTTTTGCTTGCGGATGACCATCCTCTTTTTCGGGAGGGCGTGAAGCCAGTTCTGAT
>JARLJM010000171.1 GCA_031291185.1 Parasulfuritortus sp.
CCAGCCCCTGCATGCCATCTGCCTGCATCTGGCCTTGAACGAAAAGGGCCGGCGCAAGCAGTTGCAGCAGGTGTCCAGCCACATCCGCGATCTGGTGCCGGACAAGGCGCCGCTTATCCTGGCCGGTGACTTCAACGACTGGCGTCAGCGCGCACCGGACTATCTGGCGCATGAACTGGGCCTCATTGAAGTGTTCGAATCGATACAGGGCTACCCGGCCCTGAGTTTTCCTGCGGCCCTGCCATTGTTCGCCCTGGACCGCATCTACACACGAGGTTTCCAGGTGGCCTCGGCCCGCGTGCTGCACGGTTCGTCCTGGCGCCGCTTGTCCGACCATGCGGCGCTGACCGCCCATTTGCTGCCTCTGCCCGTCTGATCGGTGTTGTCATGGCACTCAGGGACGGCAACCGGATCATCCTGCTCCAGAACGGGACCGAGTATTTCCCGGCGCTGATTGCCGCAATCGATCAGGCAGTCAACGAGGTCCATCTGGAGGCATATATCTACGCCGATGATGCCGCCGGACGCGCGATCGGCCAGGCCCTGATCCGGGCTGCACGACGCGGGGTGAATGTACTCGTGCTGCTGGACGGCTACGGCGCGCGGGATTTTCCGGACAGCCTGGCCGACAGCCTGACTGGGGCTGGCGTGACCTTGCTCTTCTTCCGGCCCGAAACGGTGAGATGGCGGCTGCGGCGTTATCGTCTGCGCCGCTTGCACCGTAAACTGGTGGTGATTGATGCGCGGCTGGCCTTTGTCGGCGGCATCAACATCATCGACGACCTGAACGGGGTCGGTGGCCACAACTATCGCTACGACTATGCGGTACAGGTGGAAGGCCCCTTGCTGCAGGATATTTATCCGGCCGTACGGCGGGTCTGGTGGCTGGTGAACTGGAGCCGGATCGGCCACCGGCCCCGGTTAGCAGCACCCTTGCGGATATGGGCTGAGCAGGCCGGCGATCAGCGCGCCGAATTCCTGCAGCGGGACAACCTCAAACACCGTCGCGAGATCGAGGAGGCCTATCTGGCGGCGATCAACAGCGCCAGTTCGGAAATCCTGATCGCCAATGCCTATTTCCTGCCCGGCCGACGCTTTCGCCAGGCGCTGGTCGATGCCTGCGCTCGCGGCGTGCGGGTCACCCTGGTGTTGCAGGGGCGTACCGACCACAAGCTGTTCCAGTTGGCCGAGCGCGCCCTGTATCGGTATTTCCTGGAACATGGCGTGAAGATTTACGAGTATCACGTCAGCGAGTTGCATGCCAAGGCGGCGGTAGTGGACGATAGCTGGGCCACGGTCGGCTCCAGCAATATCGATCCGTTCAGCCTGCTACTGGCCCGCGAGGCCAATGTCGTCGTGTACGACCAGGTGTTTGCCAAGGCCCTGCGCGTCAGTCTGCGCCAGGCCATGGCGACCGGGGCGCATCCGATCGAACG
>JARLJM010000172.1 GCA_031291185.1 Parasulfuritortus sp.
AACTGGGCGACGCCGCTGACGATCGGCGCCTTCGCGCTGTCGGCAGTGACCGGTGTACTGATGTTTTTCCACCTCGACACGGGATTGAACAAGGCGGCCCACGAATGGTTGGGCTGGGCGCTGGTCGGCGGCGTGGCGCTGCACGCCGTGGCCAACTTCAGTGGTTTCAAGCGGCATTTCGGAACCGGTCTGGGCAAGACGGTGATCGGTCTGTTCGCACTTCTGCTGGTGCTCAGTTTCGCCCCATTGGGCGAGGAAAAGGACGGGCCGCCCACGCTGGCTCCAGCCCGCGCCCTGGCCAATGCACCGATAGCCACGCTGGCCGAGGTTGCCCGGGTTACGCCGGAACAGATGCTGGAGCGGGTCAAGACGGCTGGCCTGCAGCCGGCGTCGGTGCAGCAGAGCCTGCGCGATCTGGTCGGCAACGACATGCACCGTCAGGTGGAGGTGTTGTCCGGACTGCTCAAGGAAGCAGACTAGGTTGTTACATGAAAAAGGGCCGCTGATGCGGTCCTTTTTCATGCGTCCGGCGCGTTCAATGTTTGCGCGGCGGCAACAGGTCGGTGATGGTGCCTTCCGCCATCTCGGCGGCGAAACAGATCGTCTCCGACAGGGTCGGGTGGGCGTGGATGGTGAGGCCGATGTCCTCTGCCGTGGCGCCCATCTCGATGGCCAGCACGGCTTCGGCGAGCAGTTCGCCGGCATGGCTGCCGACGATGCCGGCGCCGATGACCTGGCCGGTTTCCTTGTCCATGATCAGCTTGGTCATGCCTTCGGTGCGGCCCAGCGACAGGGCGCGGCCGCTGGCGACCCAGGGGAAGGCGCCTTTTTCAATCTCGATGCCCTTTGTCTTGGCTTCGATCTCGGTCATGCCGGCCCAGGCGACCTCGGGGTCGGTGTAGGCGACCGAAGGAATGACCAGGGCCTGGAATTCGACCTTGTGGCCGGCGATGACCTCGGCTGCGATCTTGCCTTCGTGCACTGCCTTATGCGCCAGCATGGGCTGGCCGACGATGTCGCCGATAGCGAAGATGTGCGGCACGTTGGTGCGCATCTGCTTGTCGACGGCGATGAAGCCGCGTTCGTCGACGGTCACGCCGGCGGCTTCGGCGCCGATGGTCTTGCCGTTCGGGCGGCGGCCGATGGCGACCAGGACCCGGTCGAAGATCTGGGTTTCGCTGCTGTCGCCGGCCTTCAGGGTGACCTGGATGCCATCTTTCTTCGCTTCCATGCCGGTGACGCCGGTATTGAGCAGGATCTTCGCGAAGCGCTTTTCCATGCGCTTGGCGAGCGGCCGGACCAGATCGGCGTCGCAGCCGGGGATCAGCTGCCCCCCCAGTTCGACTATGGTGACCTGGCTGCCCAGCGCATCGTAGACCGTGCCCATCTCCAGTCCGATGATTCCGCCGCCGATGACCAGCATGCGTTTTGGTACATCGGCCAGGGCGAGGGCGCCGGTCGAATCCATGACCCGCTCGTCATCCGGCTGGAAGGGCAGCTTGATGGCCTGGGAGCCGGCCGCGATGATGGCGTTGTTGAAGCTGATGGTCTTGGTGCCTTCGGCGGTGGCGACTTCGAGGCTGTTGGGGCCGGTGAATTTCGCTACGCCCTGCACCACGGTGACCTTGCGCTGTTTGGCCAGTGCGCCGAGGCCACCGGTCAGCTTGGCGACCACGTCCTTGGCCTTCCAGTTGCGCAGCGTGTCGAGGTCGACCTTGGGCTTGCCGAAGCTGACGCCATGCTCCGCCATTTCTTCCGTTTCGGTAATCAGCTTGGCGGCGTGGAGCAGGGCCTTGGACGGGATGCAGCCGACGTTGAGGCAGACCCCGCCGAGGTCGGGATAGCGTTCGACCAGGACGACCTGCTTGCCCAGGTCGGCGGCGCGGAAGGCGGCCGTGTAGCCGCCAGGGCCGGCGCCGAGGACCAGAACCTCGACATGCAGGTCGCCCGCCGGCATCGCGGCGGGGGTAGTGGCTGCGGGGGGCGGCGCAGGGACGGCTGCCGGTGCCGGTGTGCTCGCTGCCACATCAGGCTTGATTTCGGCTGCCGGCGCATCACCAGGAATGCTCAGCATCAATAGCGGCGTGCCTTCGGAGACCTTGTCGCCGACCTTGACCAGCAATTTTTCAATCACGCCTGCCTGCGAGCAGGGGATGTCCATGGCAGCCTTGTCGGATTCCACAGTGATCAGGGAAGCGTCTTTTGCAATGGATTCGCCGGGGCTGACCAGGATGTCGATGACGGCGACATCCTTGAAGCCGCCGATGTCCGGGACCTTGATTTCGATGGATTGGCTCATGGTTTTATCTCGTGTTTGAGCTTGGATGAGGTTCGCATGTTAGCCGTCATTCCCGCGAAAGCGGGAATCCAGTCCAATTGAAATAACTGGATCCCCGACTGCACGGGGATGACATGCATGGTCAGAGCAGTAGACGGCGGACGTCGGACAGCATCAGGCGCAGGTGGCTGGTGAAGCGCGCGCCGTCCGCGCCGTCGATGACCCGGTGGTCGTAGGACAGCGCCAGCGGCAGCACCAGACGTGGCTCGAAGGTCTTGGTGGCCTTGTTCCAGACCGGCTTCATCTCGGCGCGGGACAGGCCGAGGATGGCCACTTCCGGGCAATTGATGATCGGCGTGAATTTGGTACCGCCTATGCCACCCAGGCTGGAGATGGTGAAGCAGCCGCCCTGCATGGCGTCGACCTTGAGCTTGCGCTCGCGGGCCAGTTCGGACAGGTCGGCCAGTTCGCGGGCGATGTCCATGACATCCTTCTTGTTGACGTCGCGGATGACCGGGACGACCAGCCCGTCCGGCGTGTCGCAGGCGAAGCCGACGTGGAAGTACTTCTTCAGGATCAGACTTTCGCCGTCCGTGGCCAGCGAGGCGTTGAACTGGGGGAAGGTGCGCAGGGCGTTGACCACGGCCTTCATCATGAAGGCCAGCAGGGTCAGCTTGACGCCGCGCTTGGCGGCCTCGTCCAGCATCGACTTGCGGAAGTCTTCCAGATCGGTGATGTCGGCATCGTCGAACTGGGTGACGTGCGGCGCGGTGACCCAGTTGCGATGCAGATTGGCGCCGGACAGCTTCTTGATCCGGGACAGGGGTTGGTTCTCGGTTTCGCCGAACTGGCTGAAGTCGATTTCCGCGGCCGGCAGGACGCCGAAACCGACGCCCATGGCTTCGGTCTTGGGCTTGGCTAGTTCGCCCTTGATCCAGCGCTGGACATCTTCCTTGGTAATCCGGCCTCGTGGGCCGCTGCCCTTGATGTGGCTGAGGTCGGCACCCAGCTCGCGGGCGAAACGGCGCACCGACGGGCTGGCGTGGGCAGTCTTGCCGGCGACGAATTCGACGTGCGCGGCGATCGGGTCCGGCCGGTGCTTGGGCTGGATGTGGTTCGGCACTTCCGGCGCGGGGTGGGACGGAGGCGGGACGTTGGCGACCACCGGCGTGGCAGTCGGCGTGAACGAGGTGACCACCGGTGCAGCGGTGGCTGGCGTGGTGTCGCTTGAGGTGTCCAGCATGAGAACCAGCGAGCCGGACGAAACCTTGTCGCCGACCTTGATCTTCATTTCCTTCACAGTGCCGCCGAAGGGAGCCGGGATGTCCATGGCGGCCTTGTCGGATTCCACAGTCATCAGCGAGGAGTCGGTGACGATCTCGTCGCCCACCTTGACCATGATCTCGATGACTTCGACATTCTCGAAATTGCCGATATCAGGAACGAGTACTTCCTTGATGCTCATCTTTTCGACTCCGTTATACGTTCACCGGGTTCGGCCGGTCGGCGTCGAGCCCGTATTTCTTGATTGCTTCTGCTGCCTTGGAGGCAGGCAGCGTGCCATCGTCGGCCAGGGCCTTGAGGGCGGCTAGGACAACGTAGTAGCGGTCCACTTCGAAGAAGCGGCGCAGCGCCTCGCGTGAGTCGGAGCGGCCGAAACCGTCGGTGCCCAGTGTGACGAAGCGGCGATGGATATAGGGCCGGATCTGGTCGGGGAAGGCGCGCATGTAGTCGGTCGAGGCGATGATCGGACCTTCGGTTGCGTCCAGGCATTGTTCGACGTAGGACAGCTTCTGCTTCTTGTCCGGATGCAGCAGGTTCCAGCGATGGGTTTCCTGTGCCTCGCGGCGCAGCTCGTTGAAGCTGGTCGCGCTCCAGACATCGGCGCTGACGCCCCAGTCCTGTTCCAGCAACTCGGCGGCGGCCATGACTTCGCGCAGGATGGTGCCGGAGCCCATGAGCTGGACCTTGGGCTTCTTGGTTTTGCCCTTGGTCTTGGCGCCTTCGCTCAGCTGATATAGACCCTTGAGAATGCCGGCTTCCGCGTCCTTGGGCAGGGCGGGGTGGCTGTAGTTCTCGTTCATCACGGTGATGTAATAGAACACGTCTTCCTGGTCCTGGAACATGCGGCGCATGCCGTCATGCATGATCACGGCCAGTTCGTAGTGGAAGGTCGGGTCGTAGGAGATGCAGTTCGGGATCATGGCTGCCTGCAGGTGGCTGTGACCGTCCTCGTGCTGCAGGCCCTCGCCGTTCAGCGTGGTCCGGCCGGCGGTGCCGCCGAGCAGGAAGCCGCGGGCGCGAGAATCGCCTGCCGCCCAGGCCAGGTCGCCGATGCGCTGGAAGCCGAACATCGAGTAGTAGATGTAGAACGGGATCATCTGCACGTTGTTGGTGCTGTACGACGTGGCGGCGGCCAGCCAGGACGAGAAGGCGCCAGCCTCGTTGATGCCTTCTTCCAGGATCTGGCCGCCTTTGTCCTCGCGGTAATACATCACCTGGTCGCTATCCACCGGCTCGTAGAGTTGGCCGGCAGAGGAGTAGATGCCGACAGTGCGGAACAGGCCTTCCATGCCGAAAGTGCGGGCCTCGTCGGGGACGATCGGCACGACATGGCGGCCGATGGCCTTGTCGCGCAGCAGCGAGGTGAGGATGCGGACGAAGGCCATGGTGGTCGAGATTTCACGGTCGCCGGTGGCTTCCAGCATGGCCTGGAAGGTCGATAGCGGCGGGATTTCCAGCGCCGTCGCCTTGTTCAGGCGGCTGGGGAGGTAGCCGCCCAGTTTTTCGCGCCGCTCGCGCAGGTATTTCATTTCCGGGCTGTCCTCTGCCGGCCGGTAGAACGGCAGATTGGGCAACTCCTCGTCGGAGATGGGGATGTCGAAGCGGTCGCGGAAGTGACGCAGCGACTCCATGTCCATCTTCTTTTGCTGGTGCGTCGGGTTCTGCGCTTCACCCGAGACGCCCATGCCGTAGCCCTTGACCGTCTTGGCCAGGATCACGGTGGGCTGGCCGGTGTGCTTGACGGCCGCGGCGTAGGCCGCAAAAACCTTGTGTGGATCGTGGCCACCGCGGTTCAGGCGCCAGATGTCGTTGTCGGACATGGCGGCAACCATTTCCTTCAGTTCCGGATATTTGCCGAAAAAGTGTTCGCGGGTGTACGCGCCGCCCTTGGCCTTGAAGTTCTGGTACTCGCCATCGACGCATTCTTCCATGCGCTGGCGCAGCAGGCCCTTGCCGTCCATGGCCAGGAGCGGGTCCCAGTAGGAACCCCAGATGACCTTGAGAACGTTCCAGCCGGCGCCCCGGAAGGCCGCTTCCAGCTCCTGGATGATCTTGCCGTTGCCGCGCACCGGGCCGTCCAGACGCTGCAGGTTGCAGTTGACCACGAAGATCAGGTTGTCGAGTTTTTCGCGCGAGGCGAGGGTGATGGCGCCCAAGGTTTCCGGCTCGTCGGTTTCACCATCGCCAAGGAAGGCCCAGACCTTGCGCCCGGAGGTGTCGGCGATGCCCCGGTCGTGCAGATATTTGAGGAAACGCGCCTGGTAGATGGCGGTAATCGGACCGAGGCCCATCGATACGGTGGGGAATTGCCAGAAATCCGGCATCAGCCAGGGGTGCGGGTAGGAGGGGATGCCCTCGCCGGTGGTTTCCTGGCGGAAGTTGCTGAACTGGTTCTCGCTGATTCGGCCTTCGATGAAGGCGCGGGCGTAGATGCCGGGTGAGGCGTGGCCCTGGAAATAGACCAGATCGCCGCCGTGCTCGGGGGTCTGGGCGCGGAAGAAATGATTGAAGCCAACGTCATAGAGTGTGGCGGAAGACTGGAAGCTGGCGATGTGGCCGCCCACGCCGGGCGCTTTCTCATTGGCGCGCATCACGCAGGCGACCGCGTTCCAGCGAATCAGGGCCTTGATGCGCCTCTCGAGAGGGATGTCGCCTGGGTGTTTTTCCTGGAGATGCGTCGGAATGGTGTTTACATAGGCCGTGGTGGCGTTGTAGGGCAGGTAGGCGCCGGAACGGCGGGCCTTTTCGATCAGCCGTTCAAGAATGTAATGGGCACGCTCGGGGCCTTCTTCTTCGATGACTGCCGCCAGGGCGTCCAGCCACTCGCGCGTTTCCTGAGGGTCGAGGTCAGGGCTATGAGTCGACATGTAGCAATTCTCCGGATAGGTCCGGGTGATTAGGCGCAGGTTGTTGCCTGGTGCGCTTTCCCGGTTAGAAGTCGATCAGTTTCGTGAAACAATAAGGCATAAGGATATTGAATTATCGAGGCGACAGGAGCCTTAAGTCAATTCAATACAGATTATTGCAATTCTTAATATATAGGATGGCCAATGAACAAGCAGCCGCGAATAGAACAGAGTCTGCCCAAGCTTGTCGAGCAGGCTGAAACGCTGATTCAGCGTACCCCGCAAACCCGTCATCTGCTGGTGGTCCTGCCTGCCGGCAAGGGCTGGCATGATGCGCCCGAACACAGCCTCGTCCTGACCGCGCTGCAACGTCAGCGCAAGAAACCGGAATCGCTCGGCAAACAGCCGCTCACGATTGAATTGCCGGGTGGCTGTCTGGCTTCCTGGTTGCGGATCGACCCTGAACAATCGACGTTCGAACGCCAGGCCCAACTGCGCAAGGCGCTCAAGCCGCTGATCGACGAACAGCCGGAGAGTCTTGAGATCGCCGTCTTCGGCGACGACGATTTCCGCGACCGGATGGCACGCGAGGCTGTCTATGTGGCCTGGCTGAACACTGCGACCCTGCCCAACTGGAAGTCGGACCACAAGCCCTCGCTCATGAAACGCATCGTGGTGCACGGCTCGAAAAGCGTCGACGGGTTGGTGCGTGAGCGTGCCCTGGCCGAAGGCAATATCCTGACCCGTGGTCTGACCATGGAGCCACCAAATGCACTGACCCCGGCAACGTATCGTGAGCGTATCCGCGTTCTGGCCGGGCAGCATGGCTGGTCGATCGAGGAATACGACATGAAGCGACTGCGTAAGTTGAAGGCGGGGGCGTTTGTCGCGGTGGCGCAGGGCAGCGGCCATGAGGATGCTGCCATCGTCCGCTTGGGCTACAAGGGCCGCGGTACCCGTGCGCAGACAATCGCCCTGGTCGGCAAGGGCATCTGTTTCGATACCGGTGGTCATAACCTCAAGCCGGCGCGCTACATGCACAACATGCATGACGACATGAATGGTTCGGCCGTGGCTTTGGGGATCCTTCTGGCGGCGACCCGGCTGAAGTTGCCGGTGCGTCTGGAAGTCTGGCTGGCCATTGCCCAGAACCACCTGAGCCCCGAGGCCTACACCCAGAACGAAATCATCACCGCGCTGAATGGCACCACCATTGAGATCATGCACACAGACGCCGAGGGCCGCTTGGTGCTGGCGGATACCCTGACCCTGGCAGCTCGCGAAAAGCCTGACGCCATCATCGATTTCGCGACCTTGACCGGTAGCATGGCGGTTGCTCTGGGTGACCGAATGAGCGGGGTGATCGCCAATCGAGATGAACTGGCGGCCCAGGCGGTGATGTCGGGGCAGGCATGCGGCGAACGGGTCGTGGCCTTCCCCCTGCCGGAGGATTATGACGAGGCACTGGATTCGCAGGTCGCGGACGTCAAGCAGTGCACGTTGGAGGGAGAGGCAGACCACATTCTGGCTGCACGTTTCCTGAACCGCTTTGTCGCCGACACGCCCTGGTTGCATGTCGATCTGTCCGCCAGTCGCTGCAAGGGTGGTCTGGGGGCGGTTGGTTCGGATGTGACCGGGTTTGGTGTGGTGCTGGGACTGGAATTGCTGGATATGATTGGCTGACGGGCTGGATCAAGCCAGGGGAATGGCGCTTTCAACGAATACCGTAATAGTAGGCGGCTTCCTTTCGGAGCAGTTCCTCGATGGTTGCACCGGGCATCTCATGCATGCGCTGGTATAGGGCCGGCGCGATCTTTATGAAGGTGTCGACCAGTTCGGGGTCGAAATGGCTGCCGGCATCGCGCTTGAGTATTTCCAGCGACTTTTCCAGCGACATGGGCACCTTGTACGGTCGTTTGGATGTCAGTGCGTCGAAAACATCGACGACGGCAAAAATACGCGCGGTAAGGGGGATTTCGTTGCCCTTGATGCCTTTCGGATAGCCGCTGCCCGCGAACTTTTCATGGTGATTGAGGACGATGTCCCGAGCGGCGGAAAGCCAAGACGATTTGTCCAGGATGTCTCCACCCAACGTGACGTGGGTCTTCATGATGGCGTATTCGTCGTAACTCAATTTTCCCGGTTTCAGCAGGATGGCGTCTGGTATTCCGATCTTGCCGACATCGTGCAGGAACGAGCCGGCAATCAGCGAGCGCATTGCCTTGTGGGGCAGGTTGACCGCGTAGGCGAGTTCGATGGCATACAGGGTGACCCGGTAATTATGGGTGTTGGTGTCGGAGTCACGTTTGGCAATGGCGCTGCCGAGCACTTCCATCAGTTCGATGTTGCCTGCCAGGATGGCTTTGGAGGTGCGGATGATTTCGCGGTTGAGGCGCATCATCAACGGAAACAGCAGGATGCCGGTCGCGACGACGGCCAGGAAAACCGTCAGTGTGGTTCGCCGCAGTCCTTGGGCGATTTCACTCCTGGTCTGTTGATTGAGTTCGTAGATGCCCTCGAAATAACCGGTATTCAGCGGGATCAGTACCTGTATGTAGGTGTTGCCATTGCTCTCTATACGATAATTTGCCGCTTGCTTGTCGTTCGGCAACCCGTGCAACTTGCCTTCCAGCGCGGTCTGGATGTTTTCCTTGCCTTTGGCGATGACCTCGAGCTTTTTGTTCTGATCCTGATCGTACAGATCGACGATCGGGAAATCGTCCAGCATGAAGTTGCGCACGGCGGCCTCGACGTCAGGCGTATCCAGGCCTGACGTGGTCGCGCCCAGATGCTTGCTGACGAAGTTGTTGGCCTGTTGCAGAGCCAGGCGCGTGACGGTGTCGTCGACACGTTTGGTTTCGACCCAGTAGGCCAGGCCGCCCAAGGCTGTACCCAGGAACAGGACGGCTAACACAATGCGGGCAAGAGTGCTCCTCCAGAGGTCGGGAGTTAGCATGTGCTGAGGATCCTCGCGTGACATGATAGATACGAACAATACGATGGCTGTGAGATAATTTGAAAAATTCTATTTTCGCCACACTACATACAAATGTCCGGTAATTCTATAGGCAAACTCTACTGTGTGACCTCCTTCGGGGAATCGCATGGCCCGGCGATCGGTTGTGTGGTGGATGGCTGTCCACCCGGCATGAGCTTGTCGGAGGAGGACATCCAGGCCGACCTGGATCGGCGCAAGCCGGGTACGTCGCGCCATGTCACCCAGCGGCGTGAATCCGATACGGTGGAAATCCTGTCCGGGGTATTCGAGGGCAAGACCACGGGCACTCCCATTGCGTTGCTGATTCGCAACGAAGATCAGCGCAGCAAGGACTACGGCGAGATCGCCAGCACCTTCCGGCCGGGGCATGCCGACTATACCTATTGGCAGAAGTACGGTGTCCGCGATTATCGTGGCGGCGGACGCTCCTCGGCGCGGGAAACGGCAGTGAGGGTGGCGGCTGGCGCGGTGGCCAAGAAATGGCTGCACGAGAAATACGGTACGGTGATTCGCGGCTACCTGGCCCAGCTAGGCCCGATCGAAGTTGCCTTCAAGTCCTGGGACAGTGTTGGGGAAAACAGTTTTTTCTCGCCCGATCCCGATGCCGTGGCCGGTCTGGAACAGTACATGGATGATCTGCGCAAAGCCGGTGATTCGGTCGGTGCGCGGATCAATGTGGTGGCCGAGTGCGTCCCGGTCGGATTGGGCGAACCGGTGTACGACCGGCTTGATGCAGACATTGCCTACGCCATGATGAGCATCAATGCGGTCAAGGGCGTGGAGATCGGTGACGGCTTTCGCTGCGTGGCCCAGAAGGGTACCGAGCACCGCGACGAGATGACTCCGGCAGGCTTTTTGTCCAATCATGCGGGTGGGGTGTTGGGCGGCATTTCCAGCGGTCAGGATGTATTGGTTTCGATGGCGATAAAGCCGACTTCATCGATCCGCATCCCTGGCCGTTCGATCAACCTGGATGGTCAGCCTGTGGACGTGGTGACCCACGGTCGCCATGATCCCTGCGTCGGTATTCGGGCCACTCCGATCGCCGAGGCCATGCTGGCCATCGTGCTGATGGACCATGCGTTGCGCCACCGGGCACAGAATGCAGATGTCCATTGTCCGACGCCTGTTCTACCCGCTTCATCTAATTAATCCAAGCGTACTTAAGGAGCGCAAAATGATCGAAAGCCACGATCTCTTCCATGAGTTTCCCGAGCATGTCGACACAATCCGCAAATTGGTGCTCGCCAATGACGACTTCGTCAAGATGATGCGGGATTACGATGACGTGGATCACAAAATCCAGCGCATCGAGCAGCGTGTCGAGGCTGCCTCGTTGCACTATGAGGAAGAATTGAAGCGCTTGCGCGTCAGCCTGAAGGACAAGTTGTACAGGATCATCGTCGCAGCCTGATCGTACGTCGCTATCCAGCCGCGGCCCGGGATCTGCCTCCGGGCCGCTTTTTTTCACCGCCGTGCAGAAGATGAACCCGATTCCCTACTGGCGCCTGTCCGGCTTTTATTTCTTCTACTTCGCCTTTGTCGGGGCGATGGCACCGTATTGGGGGTTATACCTCCGTTCGCTGGCGTTCAACGCGTTCCAGATCGGCGTGCTCATGTCGCTGCTTCAGGTCATGCGCATCTTTGCACCCAATGTCTGGGGCCACATCGCCGATCGTACCGGCCGGCGGGTCACTATCGTCCAGATTGCTGCAACGGTCAGTTTCATATCCTTTATCGGAGTGTTCTGGGGCAGCAGCTTCTGGTGGATGTTCGGGGTGATGAGCTTTATCAGCTTCTTCTGGAGCGCTTCGTTGCCGCTGGTCGAGGCGACCACGCTGTCACACCTGAGGGATCGCACTGACCGATATGGCCTGATCCGGCTGTGGGGGTCGGTTGGCTTCATCCTGGTGGTAGTGGCGCTGGGTGTGGTGCTCGACCACTGGCCGATCAGGACGCTGCTCTGGGTCATCATGGGGCTGCTGGTCGGCATCGTCCTGTTTGCCCGGTTCATCCCGGAGGCCGAGGTGGCCCAGTTGGAAGTCGAGCATGTCTCGCTGAAGGGCGTGCTCAAGCGGCCCGAGGTGGTGGCGTTGCTGGTTGCAGCGATGCTGATGGCGGCCGCGCATGGCCCGTATTACACCTTCTTCACCATCTATCTGGTCGATGCCGGCTACAGCAAGACGGTGGCTGGCTGGCTCTGGGCGCTGGGTGTGATCTGCGAGGTGGGTGTGTTCATGATCATGCCCCGCGTACTCAAACGAATCCAGCCGGAGACGGTACTGCTGGTCACATTGATAGCCGCCTCTGTGCGTTTTCTGTTGATCGGCTGGTTCGTCGGCAATCTGCCTTTGCTGCTACTGGCCCAGTTGCTCCATGCCCTGACCTTCGCCGCTTACCACGCTGCCGCCATCGGCCTCGTGCACCGGCATTTCCGTGGCAAGAATCAGGCTCGCGGCCAGGCCTTGTACAACAGCCTGGCATTCGGCATCGGCGGTTCCATTGGCAGTCTTTACTCCGGCGCGGCCTGGCAGATACTCGGTGGGCCGCAGACTTATTCCATCGCTGCCGCCTTCGCCCTGGCCGGTGCGGTCGTGTTCCATTTCCGGGGCCGGGGGCAACGGCTGGTCCCGCATGGCCCGGATATGAAATAATCCCATTCTTTATCAGGCACTTTATCGATCATGCCCCGTACCCTTTACGACAAGCTTTGGGACGCCCACGCCGTTCATGTGGAACCCGACGGCATGACGTTGCTCTACATCGACCGCCAGTTGGTGCACGAAGTGACCAGCCCGCAGGCCTTCGAGGGCCTGAAGATCAACGGCCGCAAACCCTGGCGGATCGACGCCCTGCTGGCGACGCCGGACCACAACGTGCCGACCACGGACCGCCATGCCGGGATCACCGATCCGGTATCCCGCACCCAGGTTGAGACGCTGGATGCCAATTGTCATGATTTCGGCCTGACCGAGTTCGTCATGAACGACCCACGTCAGGGCATCGTTCATGTCATCGGTCCGGAGCAGGGTTTTACCCAGCCCGGCGTGACCCTGGTCTGCGGTGACTCCCACACCAGCACCCACGGCGCTTTTGCAGCGCTGGCATTTGGTATTGGCACCTCGGAAGTCGAGCATGTCATGGCGACCCAGTGTCTCTGGCAGAAAAAGTCCGGGTCCATGCTGGTCAAGGTCGAGGGCGCGCTGGCCAAAGGCGTGACAGCCAAGGACATTGCGCTCGCGGTGATCGGCAGGATAGGCACGGCGGGCGGCACAGGCTATGCCATCGAATTCGGTGGTTCGGCCATTCGTGCGCTGTCCATGGAAGGCCGCATGACCTTGTGCAACATGGCCATCGAAGCAGGTGCGCGCGCAGGCATGGTGGCAGCGGATGCCAAGACCATTGATTACATGAAGGATCGTCCCTATGGCCCGAAGGGCGTGCAATGGGATGCGGCTGTGGCCTACTGGCACACACTGGTATCCGATGAGGGGGCGCATTTCGATGCCGTGGTGGAACTGAATGCCGCCGAGATCAAGCCGCAGGTCACCTGGGGTACATCCCCCGAGATGGTGGTGGCGGTGGACGGGCGCGTGCCCGACCCGGCCGAGGCGCCCAATGCGGTCAAGAAGGCCGACTGGGAACGCGCCCTGCAGTACATGGGTCTCAATGCCCATACCCCGATTTCCGAAATTACGGTGGACAAGGTATTCATCGGCTCCTGTACCAATTCCCGGATCGAGGATCTGTGGGAAGCGGCGGAAGTGGTTCGGGTACTTGCCGGCAGCGGCCACAAGGTTGCGGCGAATGTGAAGCTGGCCATGGTGGTTCCGGGCTCCGGTCTGGTGAAGGCTCAGGCCGAGGCGGAAGGGCTGGACGCGATATTCCGTGAGGCAGGTTTCGAATGGCGTGAGCCTGGCTGTTCCATGTGCCTGGCCATGAATGCGGATCGGCTGGAATCCGGCGAACGCTGCGCCTCCACCTCCAACCGCAATTTCGAGGGACGGCAGGGACAGGGCGGACGTACCCATCTGGTGAGTCCGGCCATGGCGGCGGCGGCGGCCATGTACGGTCATTTCGTTGATGTGCGAGAGGTGATGCTATGACACCGAAAAAACTGATTATTTTGGGCGTGGTGAAACTGGTCCTGATCGCTGTCGCGTTCGGGGTTGTCTACAGCATGTACGGTTGCAACACCGTGCAAGGAGTGGGCAAGGACATCGAAAAGGCCGGATCGGCTATCGAAAAGGCGGGCAGCAAGTAATGAGACCGTTTACCCAGCACCAGGGTCTGGTGGTTCCGCTCGACCGTGCCAATGTGGATACCGACGCCATCATCCCCAAGCAGTTCCTGAAGTCGATCAAGCGCACCGGCTTTGGTCCGAACGCATTTGACGAGTGGCGTTATCTGGACCATGGCGAGCCGGGCATGGATAACAGCAAACGGCCTTTGAACCCAGAATTCGTGCTCAACCAGTCTCGTTATCAGGATGCGAGCGTGTTGCTTGCCCGCGAGAACTTCGGTTGCGGATCATCCCGCGAGCATGCGCCCTGGGCGCTGGAAGATTATGGTTTTCGGGCCATCATCGCCCCCAGCTATGCCGATATCTTTTACAACAACTGCTTCAAGAATGGTCTCCTCCCCATCGTGCTGCCGGCAGTTGTGGTGGACCAGTTGTTCCGGGAGACCGTTGCGGCTGAAGGCTACGCGCTGACCGTGGATCTGGCAGCGCAGACTGTGGTCACTCCTAGTGGTGAAATCTTCGCCTTTGAGGTCGATGGCGAGCGCAAGAACCGCTTGCTGAATGGTCTGGACGACATTGGACTTACCCTCAAGTTTGTGGACAGGATCAAGGCCTACGAGATGCAGCGCAAGCAGCTTACCCCTTGGTTATTCAACTGAAATTCAGGAAAGAAAAGCAATGAAGATCGCAGTCCTGCCGGGTGACGGCATTGGCCCCGAGATCGTCGCCCAGGCGGTCAAGATTTTGAATGTCCTCAAGTCGGACGGCATGAAGATCGAGCTGGAACAGGCGGCCATCGGCGGCGCAGGCTACGAAGCCGCGAAAGACCCGCTGCCCGAGGCGACTTTCAAGCTGTCGCAGGCAGCCGACGCGGTGCTGCTCGGTGCCGTCGGCGACTGGAAGTACGACACCCTGCCGCGCGACATGCGTCCCGAGCGCGGCCTGTTGCGCATCCGGAAGGGCCTCAGCCTGTTCGCCAACCTGCGTCCGGCGCTGCTCTATCCGGAACTGGCTTCGGCCTCGACGCTGAAGCCGGAGGTGGTGTCCGGCCTCGACCTGATGATCGTGCGTGAACTGACCGGCGACATCTATTTCGGCCAGCCGCGCGGCATCGCCACGCTGGAAAACGGCGAGCGCGAGGGCATCAACACCATGCGCTACAACGAGTCAGAGATCCGCCGCATCGGCCGAATCGCCTTCGACATCGCCATGAAGCGCAACAAGAAGGTCTGCTCGGTCGATAAGGCCAATGTGCTGGAGACCACCGAACTGTGGCGCCAGGTGATGATCGAGTTGGCCAAGGATTACCCGGAAGTCGAACTCAGCCATATGTACGTCGACAACGCCGCCATGCAGCTGGTGCGGGCGCCCAAGCAGTTCGACGTGATGGTCACCGGTAACATCTTCGGCGACATACTGTCGGACGAGGCCTCGATGCTGACCGGCTCCATCGGCATGCTGCCGTCGGCTTCGCTGGACGAGAACAACAAGGGCATGTACGAGCCTAGCCACGGCTCCGCTCCGGATATTGCCGGCAAGGACATCGCCAATCCGCTGGCGACCATCCTGTCGGTGGCCATGATGTTCAAGTACAGCTTCAACGACGAGGCCACGGCAACCCGTATCGACAACGCGGTCAAGAAGGTCATCGCGGACGGCAAGCGCACGGCCGACATCTGGACCGAAGGTACCACCAAGGTATCCTGCTCCGGGATGGGCGACGCCGTTGTCGCCGCGATGTAACGAATTGAATGTATTGAGGTTGATGAAATGAAAAAAGTAGGTCTGATCGGCTGGCGCGGCATGGTGGGCTCGGTGCTCATGGGCCGGATGAAGGAAGAACGCGACTTCGATCACATCGATCCGGTGTTCTTCACCACTTCCAATCCGGGTGGCAAGGGGCCGGACATCGGCAAGGACGTGCCGCCACTCAAGGACGCCAACAGCGTCGACGAACTGAAGGCAATGGACGTCATCATTACTTGCCAGGGTGGCGATTACACCAAGGAGGTGTACACGAAGCTGATGGCCAGCGGCTGGAAGGGCTACTGGATCGACGCCGCCTCTACCCTGCGCATGAAGGACGACGCCATCATCATCCTCGACCCGGTCAACAAAAATGTGATCCAGGATGGGCTCGCCAAGGGGGTAAAGACCTACGTCGGCGGCAACTGCACGGTGTCGTTGATGCTGATGGCCATCGGCGGCCTGTTCGACGCAGGGTTGATCGAGTGGATCGCACCGCAGACCTACCAGGCTGCTTCCGGAGCCGGCGCCCGCAACATGCGCGAATTGATCCAGCAGATGGGTGCGGTCAACGCCGAGGTGAAGTCGTTGCTCGATGACCCCGCTTCCGCCATCCTTGAAATCGACCGCAAGGTCACCGATTTCCTGCGCTCTGACCGTTACCCCGTTGATGCCTGGCCGGTTCCTCTGGCGGCTTCGCTGATTCCGTGGATTGACGTGCAACTCGAATCAGGTCAGTCGAAGGAAGAGTGGAAGGCCCAGGTCGAGGCCAACAAGATTCTCGGCCGCTCCGACCGCCAGATCCCCATCGATGGACTCTGTGTACGGGTCGGTGCCATGCGTTGCCACTCGCAGGCCTTGACCATTAAGCTGAACAAGGACGTGCCGCTGGACGAAATTCATGGCCTGATTGCTGCCCATAACGACTGGGTTAAGGTGGTTCCGAACGATCGTCAGATCACCATGGAGCAGCTCACGCCCGCCGCTGTTACGGGTACGCTGACTGTGCCGGTGGGCCGTATGCGCAAGCTCACAATGGGTCCGCAATACCTCAGTGCCTTCACTGTGGGTGACCAATTATTGTGGGGTGCCGCTGAGCCATTGCGCCGCATGTTGCGAATTCTCCTTGAAGCGTGACCGACGCAGGAACAACAATTCCTGCCCATTTAGTTGCCCGGAAGGTAATAGTCTGGAAAATTTGATTGAAAAATAGGCGAGTTCGATGCTAACGTAAACTTAGCTTCAGGAAGGTTGCCTAACCCTATGATGAATATTGGGAATCTTAAGATGTGGTGCGCCACAGGTGCGACGCGACAGGACAGGGGAATAGTGATGAAAAGAGTGTTCAAAATCAGCAGCTTGCTGGCTTTTATGTTGCTGGTTTCAGGCGAGGTTCTGGCTGCGGGGCTGGGCAAAATGTCTGTGTCCTCCTCCCTTGGGCAACCGTTGCGGGCAGAAATCGAGTTGCTTTCGGTACCGCCCGATGAGTTGAGCACGGTGGATGCCAAGCTGGCCGACTTTGAGGCTTATCGCCAGGCACATATCGACCGCTCTTCTGTTCTCCCTGACCTCCACTTCAGCATTGAAAAACGCGCCAATGGCCAGCCGGTAGTACGTATCACCTCGACGGTACCGATTGCAGAGCCATTCGTCGATTTGCTGGTTGAATTGAACTGGAGTTCCGGTCGTATCCTGCGCGAATATACTGTTCTGCTGGATCCGGCTACTGGTCAGAAAACCGTTGATCAGGCCACGTTGCCACCGGTTGTGGCTACTGTGAGTGGTGCAGCGGCACAACCTCAGTCACCGGCAGCGGCCCCGTCCAAAGGGGTGAAACAATCCTCGGGTGAAAAAACCATTCCTAAAGGCTCAGGTCAGGAAGCTCAGACCTACGGCCCGGTAAAAGCGGGCGAGACCCTGCGCAGCATAGCCGGCAAGGTTGTTCCGGCGGATGTATCCATCGATATGATGATGGCCAGTCTCTATCACGCCAATAAAGGGGCGTTTGCAAAAAACAACATGAATCTGCTCCGGAAAGGGCAGACACTTACAGTGCCGGACCGTGATTCGGTCATGCGCATGTACAGCCCGCACCAAGCCAGGCAGTTGATCCAGGAGCAGACCGACGCCTGGCATGAAATCCAGAATCGCCTTGCCAATCAGGCTGGGACGCCCTCTGCCCCTCCGGTCAAGGAAAAATCCGCCGAATCCGGCAAGATCGTTCAGGCTCAACCCCAGGGAAAGCCTCCTGCTCCGGCTGAGAGCAAGGATGTCCTCAAACTTTCCAAGGGGCAGCCAGCCAAGGCGTCGGCTGATGTAAGCAAGCGAGTTCAAGACCTGCAAGACGAGGTCACGGCCAAAAACCGTGAGTTACAAGACGCTCAAAGCCGGGTCGGACAGTTGGAAAAGACCGTGCAGGATCTGCAACGCCTGGTGGATATGAAGGCGAAGCAAACGGGGCAGAGTGCGGAGCCGACGGCCAGCCAGCCCGTTGCGCCGCCCCCTGTTGCCGCCACTCCCGAGGTCAAGCCAGCGATCAAGGCGCCCATGCCGCCCCCGCCTGTTCAGGAAGAACCCGGATTCTTCAGTTCATTGCTGGCTAGCCCCCTTTATGTCATTGGTATTATTGCCGCACTGATATTGGCCGGCCTGCTTTGGGTGTTCATGGTGGGAAGCCGCCGGCGCAAGGGCTTATCCAACTTCGAACAAAGCATCATGACGGGCGGGGATCAGTTCAAGACCTCGATTTTCAAGACCACGACGCCTGACTCCAAGGCCGATCGCAGCGTCATATCCCAGTCGGGTGCCACTACCGATTTCAGCCGACTTGGCCTGGGTTCCATCGATACCCATGAGGTGGACCCGATTGCCGAGGCTGAAGTCTATATGGCCTACGGCCGGGATGCCCAAGCGGAGGAAATTCTCAAGGAGGCTTTGGCCAAAGAGCCTCAGCGTCATGAGATTGCCCTCAAGCTGCTCGAGATTTATTCGACCCGGCAGGACAGGGCGAGCTTTGAAACACAGGCGAGCGAGCTCTACGCCAATTTGGGTGATCCAACCAATACCTTGTGGCAACGAGCAGCCGAGATGGGGCGAGCCCTCGATCCCACTAATCCACTGTATCGTGCTTATGGTGAAACGCCTGAATTGCCTGACGTGGCGGCAAAAGCCCCTGAGGCAACTCATGATGCGATGGCTGCTGTGGCTTCGGCAGGGGCGCTTGGCACTATCGAACAGCTGGCCCAGTTTGAAGCCCATCAGGAACCTGCCGCAGAGGCGAAACCAGTCCCAGCAGAAGCGGATGCACATGGGCTGGACCTTGATTTCTCACCACATACCGAGCTGGCTCCGGCTATGGAACAGACTGAACCTGTTGCCGAGTCAGAGGTACAGGATACGGGGTTGGATTTCCATGCCAAGGAGATCGCTGAACTGCCTGCCTTCCACTCAGGCAGTGAACTGGAGGCCGCATCCAAGGAGTTCCCCTCGTTTGGCAGCGTCACAGAACCTGATCTTGCCGCGATGGAGGAAATCAATATTGCGGCGCCCACGGCCTTGCCAGAAGACGCACCGGTCGACGAACAGCTTGAGGAACTTGGCGATCTGGATCTGACACCCGAATCCTTGGGTATGTCCTCCTGGAATGCGCCTTCGACCCCCGCTGCGCAGGAACCCAAGACCGAACCAGCGGCTGCCCATGACGAACCTGTGCAGTTGCCGGACCTGGATTTCTCCGGAATCGATCTGGAGATGAATGACACGCCGGAGGCGCAAGTTGCGCCTGCCGTTGCTCCGGCCACTGCCGAGATTGAAATGCCGGCAATTGATCCGGACCTGCTGGAAGAGGTCAATACCAAACTGGATCTGGCCAAGGCCTATCTGGAGATGGGCGATAAGGAAGGCGCGCGCGAGATATTGAGCGAAGTGCTCAACGAGGGCGATGCCAAACAGAAACAGACGGCTAACGAACTGATGGCAGAGATTGGGTAATTGCATCCGTCGTTGAGAATTGCGTTGTACGTTTTTGCAGCCCTGGCTTTGCCAGGGCTGAGTTTTTTGGGCCTGGTACTTGTTGCCGTAGTGGTCTTGCTGCTGTTTCATCGACATCTGGCTGGTGCGCGGCGTTTGATCTGGCGTGCTCGCTGGTTGTTTCTGCTGTTGGGTATCGGCTATGCCTATAGCTTGCCTGGCCCGAGTGGCATTCCCTTGCTGGCGGAGTACTCGCCTTCCCTGCCAGGGCTCCGCCTGGGGGCAACCCAGATGCTCCGTCTCTTCCTCCTGTTGTGGCTGCTGGACGGGCTGGTCATCTCCATGGGAGAGGAGCGTCTGATGGCAGGACTGTACGGTCTGTTCTCTGTAGCCAGAAAACTGGGATTTCCCGTGGAGCGCACTACAGTGCGTCTCGGACTCACGCTTCAGGCCATGGAAGGCAATCTGGGCCAGCGGCGTGGTCTGCGTGAGGCACTGGCCAGTCTGCGCGAGCCTGCGCCCGGCCGCACGCATTTCGAAATTAAGCCAACTCCCTGGCATGGTTCGGACACCGTGCTGTTGATCGCCTCGCTGGTACTTTTGGTTGGGGTATGGCGCGCGTAGTTCTCGGTCTGGAATATGACGGACGTGCCTTTCAGGGTTGGCAGACCCAGCCGGGCGGCAATACCGTGCAGGATCATCTGGAATTGGCGCTGTCGCTGGTACATGGTGCGCCCGTTGCGACCATTGTGGCGGG
>JARLJM010000173.1 GCA_031291185.1 Parasulfuritortus sp.
GATACCAATGTGGCTTGTTTCCCGCGGCACAACGAAACACGGAGAGTGCCGACCGTCGATTCTCACTAGCTACGGCGGATTCGGGATTTCCATGACGCCGCGGTTCTCCATCCTCGTCGAGATCATGCTCGAATTGGGCTGCGTCTTTGCCCTGCCTAACATTCGCGGTGGTTCAGAATTCGGAAAAAACTGGCATGAAGCAGCCCGCGGCCGCAATCGACAGGTCGCCTACGATGATTTTCTCGCGGCGGCGGACTGGATATGCAGCAATGGCATCACAGAGCCAGAACGCCTTGCGATCTTTGGAGGCTCCAACTCAGGTCTGCTCGTCGCCGCCGCCATGACGCAAAGGCCCGAACTCTTCCAGGCTGTTTTATGCATCGCACCAGTCCTCGATATGCTCCGCTACGAGCAGTTTGGCAATGCCAGGAAGTGGCGAGAGGAATATGGCACAGTTGAGAACGTGGATGACTTTCACGCTTTGTATGCCTATTCGCCATACCATCGAGTCCGCGAAAACGTGAACTATCCAGCGACATTGTTTGTCACCGGTGACAAGGATATGCAGTGCGATCCCGCGCATGTCCGCAAGATGGCAGCCCGACTTCAGAACCGTCAGGACCAGCGGCATCCCATCCTGGTCGACTATAGCTCAGAGCGTGGCCATACCCCCAGCTTGCCACTTTCTGTACGCATCGAAGCGCTTACACACAGGCTCGCATTTTTGTGCAGCGAACTTGGGATAGCCATCCCTGAGGAGAGCATCCAATGACACTTCTACTTGTGCTTCGAGGCTACACGCAGCTTGCCAAGATCGGCTTCATGATGCGATTTGGCTCGCTTCAACAGATACACGCCCGTGTCAGAGGTGAGGCCGTCGCTTCTCGGACAGGTAGCAGGGCGCCAGATGTGGAGGCAATCTGCCATGCAATCGATCTTGCTTGCGCTCTCTATGCGAAACCTGTCTTGTGTCTGCAGCGATCCGCAGCCACTACCATCCTCCTTCGGCGTTTCGGATGGAGTGCGGAAATGGTCATCGGAGCTCAGGTGCTTCCGTTCAAGTCGCACGCATGGGTTGAAGTTGACGGAAGGGTCGTAAACGACAAGCCCTACATCCCGGAAATCTACCGCGTCCTCGAACGCTGCTAGGCAGAAACTATGAGCATTATTTTCGGAATACGCAAATCTATCGGCCAAGA
>JARLJM010000174.1 GCA_031291185.1 Parasulfuritortus sp.
AGCGTTGCCCGCCGCCTCAGTGATTCAGACATCGCTGCGCTTGCGGCGTATATTCCGACGATGAAGTAATCAGGCCTTCAGAGCTGGGGTCAGATGTGGCCCGATCGTCTGGAGCAACTGAGCGAACACCTTCGGCGTGCCGGCGACGATATGGCCGGATTTCAGATAGCCATCATCGCCGGTGAAGTCGCTGACCAGTCCACCGGCTTCCTTGACCAGCAGGCAGCCCGCCGCGATATCCCAGGAGTTCAGGCCGATTTCGAAGAAGCCGTCGACCCGACCAGCCGCCAGCCAGGCCAAGTCGAGCGCGGCGGAGCCGGGTCGGCGCAGGCCGGAGGTCTTCTGAACCAGATCACGGAACATGTTCGTGTAGGCGTCAAGGTGCGTAAAATCCCTGAACGGGAAGCCGGTGCCAATCAGCGCGTCGCTGAGCTTGATCCGTTTCGAGACGCGAATCCGCCGGTCATTGAGGAACGCGCCGGCCCCCTTGCTGGCGGTGAACAGTTCGTTGCGGGTCGGGTCGTAGACCACAGCCTGGTCCAGCACGCCTTTGTGCAGCAGGGCGATGGAGACAGCGTACTGGGGAAAGCCATGCAGAAAGTTGGTGGTGCCGTCGAGCGGGTCGATCACCCACTGGTATTCGGAATCGCCGCTGGCGCCGGATTCCTCGGCCAGAATCGAGTGTCTGGGATAGGCCGTGAGCAGAACGTCGATGATGGCCTTTTCGGCGGCCTGGTCGACCTCGCTGACGAAATCGTTATCCTGTTTGGCGCGGACCGTCAGGGCGTCCAGATCGTTGGAGGCCCGGTTGATGATGGTTCCGGCGCGACGGGCGGCTTTGACCGCCGTGTTGAGCATTGGGTGCATGGCTTTAAAGAACGTATTGACTAACTGGGACGCGATTTTACCTTGAAGCCGTTGACTCCACTCGACAATATCCGTGTTGTCCTCGTCGAAACCAGTCACCCGGGGAATCTGGGGGCTGCTGCGCGGGCCATGAAGGTGATGGGGCTGTCGAGTCTGTATCTGGTGAATCCCAAGTGTGAAATTGATGATGAGGCCCGTGCCCGAGCCTCCGGTGCAGTCGATGTGCTGGAGCAGGCCGTCATCTGCGACAACCTCGACCAGTCGCTGGCCGGTGCCGTGTTGTCGGCTGCCTGTACCTCTCGACGGCGCGATCTGCCGCACCCTGCCTTCACGCCGCGCCAGGCTGCACCGGAACTGCTCAGTCAGGCCCAGACCGCGCCGGTGGCACTGGTGTTCGGCTCGGAGACCTTCGGCCTGTCCAACGAGCAGTTGATGAAGTGCACTTGGTTATTGAATATCCCGACCAATCCGGATTACGCGTCGCTCAATCTGGGATCTGCTGTTCAGGTCGCGGCCTATGAATTGCACTGTACGCTGGACGACTCGCCGCTGGCCTTGCCGGAGTTCCAGCGTGCCGGACACGAGGAGGTCGAGCGGCTGATGATTGCCATGGAACAGAAACTGGTTGAGGTCGGTTTTCTCGACCCCGTTCACCCCAAGCGACTGATGCCCCGCCTGCGTCGCTTCTTCGCCCGCGCCGGTGTGGAGAAGGAGGAAGTGGCCATCTGGCGGGGAATTTTCAACGCCCTGAACAAAATTTGACCGCCCTAGTCGGGAATTGAGACAATTAGCTCCTTTAATTCTCATGTAACAGTCTGATGTTTCAGCGCTTGCGCGAAGATATTGGCGTTGTATTCGACCGGGATCCGGCGGCGCGCACCTTTTTCGAGGTGCTGACGACCTATCCCGGCCTGCATGCCATTCTTTGGCACCGGGTTTCCCATCGGCTGTGGGGCTGGAACTTCAAGTGGCTGGCACGGCTGTCGGCGCATCTGGCGCGCTGGCTGACCGGCATCGAAATTCACCCCGGCGCCGTGATCGGTCGCAAGGTATTCATCGATCACGGCATGGGCATCGTGATCGGCGAAACGGCGGTGATCGGTGACGGTTGCACGCTCTATCACGGCGTGACCCTCGGCGGTACCTCGTGGCAGAAGGGCAAGCGCCATCCGACCCTGGAAGCGGATGTCATCATCGGTGCCGGGGCCAAGGTGCTGGGGCCGATCACGCTGGGCGTCGGCGCCAAGGTCGGTTCCAATGCGGTGGTGGTCAAGGATGTGCCGCCCGGAGCGACCGCAGTCGGCATTCCGGCTCGCATCCTGGGCGCGGAACAGGACAAGGTGAGAGAGGAAGCAGCGACCAAGCTCGGCTTTTCCGCCTATGCGGTATCCAGCGACATGAACGACCCGATGACCAAGGCGATACATGGCTTGGTCGATCATTCGGTGACCACCGATCAGCGCATCGAGTGGATCATTGCCGAACTCAAGCGCCTGGGTTGCGCGGTGGAAGTCAGTCAGGAGCCTCAGGACCATTTCGATCCGGAGTCATTAAATAAAATGGTTGATTAGTTGACTAAAACAATCGGGAATTGTAGATTGTCGGTATCGGATCGATTGAAAGTGAGGCGAACAAAATGCGGCTAACTACCAAAGGACGTTTTGCGGTGACGGCGATGATCGACCTGGGCATGCGCCATCAGCGTGGCCCGGTCACTCTTGCAGGTATCAGCGAGCGGCAAAAGATTTCCCTGTCCTATCTCGAACAGTTGTTCGGCCGACTGCGTCGCCAGGGTATCGTCGACAGCGTGCGGGGTCCCGGTGGCGGTTATTGCCTGGCCAGGCCGCTGGAAGAAATCAATGTTGCGGCGATCATTCGTGCTGTCGATGAAAGTATCGACGCGACCCAGTGCGGCGGTCTGGGCAATTGCCAGGGTGGCGAACCTTGCATGACCCATGAGTTGTGGTCGGGCCTCAACGATCATATCTATGCCTATCTGGAGGCGGTCAGTCTGGCCCAGCTGGTAGCCGGTCAGATGGCCTGCCAGGACAAGGACAAGAAACCGCACAGCCACCGCGTGGTGGGTACGGCGGACCTGAAAGTGGCTGCTGTAGGTTGATGGAGAAATACATGGTCAAGACACCAATCTATCTGGATTATTCCGCGACCACGCCGGTCGATCCGCGCGTGGCTGCAAAGATGATCCCTTACCTGACCGAGCATTTCGGCAACCCGGCGTCGCGCTCCCATTCATTTGGCTGGGACGCGGACAAGGCAGTCGAAGAAGCCCGCGAGCAGGTCGCCAGCCTGATCAACGCTGATCCCAAGGAAATTGTCTGGACTTCGGGCGCGACCGAATCCAACAATCTGGCAATCAAGGGCGCGGCGCATTTCTATTCCGGCAAGGGCAAGCACCTGATCACGGTGAAGACCGAGCACAAGGCGGTGCTGGACACCTGTCGCGAATTGGAGCGTCAGGGCTTCGAGGTGACCTACCTGAGCGTGAAGGACAATGGCCTGATCGATCTGGAGGAGTTCAAGGCCGCGATTCGGCCCGATACGATTCTGGCCTCGGTAATGTTCGTCAACAACGAGATCGGCGTCATTCAGGATATTCCGGCCATCGGCGAAATCTGCCGCGAGAAGGGCGTGATCTTCCATGTTGACTCGGCCCAGGCCGCCGGCAAGGTGGACATCGATCTGAGCAAGCTGAAGGTCGATCTGATGTCCTTCTCGGCGCACAAGGCCTATGGCCCCAAGGGCATTGGTGCGCTCTATGTCCGGCGCAAGCCGCGTATCCGTCTGGAAGCCCAGATGCATGGCGGCGGTCACGAGCGCGGCATGCGTTCCGGCACCCTGCCGACGCACCAGATCGTCGGCATGGGCGAGGCCTTCGCGATTGCGAAAAAGGAAATGCATGCGGAGAATGAACGCATCCGCATGCTGCGCGACAAGCTCTGGCAGGGTGTCTCGAATATCGAGGAAGTCCACGTCAACGGCGACATGGATGCCCGCATCGCCGGCAACCTGAATGCCAGCTTCAACTTCGTCGAAGGCGAGTCGATGATCATGGCGATCAAGGACTTGGCGGTCAGCTCCGGTTCGGCCTGCACCTCGGCCAGCCTGGAGCCGTCCTACGTGCTCAAGGCGCTGGGCCGCAACGACGAACTGGCGCACAGCTCGATCCGATTCACGATCGGCCGCTTCACCACCGAGGAAGAGATCGACTACACGGTGAAGCTGATGCACGAGAAGATCGGCAAGCTGCGCGAGATGTCGCCGCTTTGGGAAATGTATAAGGATGGCATTGATCTGAATTCGGTTCAGTGGGCCGCACATTGAGAGCCGCCCTCTGACCGCCTGGCGGTGTTGTCGGATGGTTTGTTTACTGGATGTAAACGGCGCCATCTTCCGCCTTGCCAGACGGCCAGATCATCGGCTCTCAAATTGAATATGTTAGGAGTTTGAAATGTCATACAGCGAAAAAGTCCTGGACCATTACGAAAACCCCCGCAACGTCGGGTCGTTCGAGAAGGATGCCTCAGGCGTCGGTACCGGCATGGTCGGCGCTCCGGCCTGTGGCGACGTGATGAAGCTGCAGATCCGGGTCAACGACCAGGGCGTGATCGAGGACGCCAAGTTCAAGACCTACGGCTGCGGCTCCGCCATCGCTTCGTCGTCCTTGGTGACCGAGTGGGTCAAGGGCAAGACCCTGGACGAGGCCATGAACCTGAAGAACACCCAGATCGCCGAGGAACTGGCCCTGCCGCCGGTCAAGATTCACTGCTCGATTCTGGCCGAGGACGCCATCAAGGCGGCAGTGGCGGATTACAAGCAAAAGCATGGCGGTGGCGGCGAATACACAGCCTGCAATCCATCCAAGGAGCATTGATCATGGCGGTCACCCTGTCCGAACGCGCGGCCAACCATATCCGCAACTTCATTGCCAAACGCGGCAAGGGTATCGGCATCAAGCTGGGTGTGCGTACCTCCGGCTGTTCCGGCATGGCCTACAAACTGGAGTTCGCCGATGCCTCTGAAGCCGACGATATCGAGTTCGAAAGCTATGGCGTCAAGGTCTATGTGGACCCGAAGAGTCTGGCCTATCTGGAAGGTACTGAGCTGGATTTCGTGCGCGAAGGCCTGAACGAAGGCTTCAAGTTCAACAACCCGAACGTCAAGAACGCCTGCGGTTGCGGAGAGAGTTTCAACGTTTGATTAGGCGTGGGGCATGGCTGAACCCGGCCATGGCCTTGTGCGCGGTGCAACCATGATGCCGGATTTCAGCCAGGACCATTTCACGCTCTTAAGCCTGCGGCCCGTGTTCGCGCTCGACATGGCAGCGCTGGACCAGGCTTACCGGGAACTCCAGACCGAGTTTCACCCGGATCGCTTTGCCAATGCCGGCGAGGCGGAGCAGCGCTTGGCCGTGCAATGGTCGACCCGGATCAATGAGGCTTATCAGACTCTGAAAAGTCCATTTGCCCGGGCGAATTACCTGCTCGAGTTGCAGGGCATACACGCCATGGACGCGAGCAATACTGCCATGCCGGCTTTGTTTCTCATGCAGCAGATGGAATGGCGTGAGTCGCTGATGGCAGCGGTGGCGGCATCGGATTACGATGGCCTGCAAGTGCTGGAGAAGTCCACCAGGACTGAGGCTGACAGGCTGCTCGGCGAACTTGAAGTCGAACTGGATGCACGGCAGGATTATCCGGCTGCCAGCGAAACCCTGAGAAAATACCGCTTTCTGGAAAAATTCCTGGCGGACATCAATAACGCATACGAAGACATCGAATAATCCCGACCCATGGCGCTGCTGCAAATCTCCGAACCTGGCCTGTCCACGGCCCCTCATGAGCATCGCCTGGCGGTGGGCATCGATCTGGGTACGACCAATTCCCTGGTCGCCACCGTGCGCAACGGCATGTCCGTAGTGCTCAACGACGAGCATGGCCGGCCCCTGCTGCCTTCCGTAGTGCGCTATCTGAAGGATGGCGGAACCGTGGTGGGCTACGACGCCCAGGCCAGACAGAGCGAAGATCCGCACAACACCATCGTTTCGGCCAAGCGTTTCATGGGGCGCGGGCTCAAGGATATGGCCGACCTGGCCACCCTGCCGTACCACTTCGTCGACGCGCCGGGCATGGTGCAGTTAAAGACCGTGGTGGGGACCAAGAGCCCGGTCGAGGTCTCCTCGGAAGTACTCAAGGTACTGAAGCAGCGCGCAGAATTGGCCCTGGGCGGGGAATTGACCGGTGCGGTCATCACCGTGCCCGCCTATTTCGATGATGCCCAGCGCCAGGCCACCAAGGATGCCGCCAGGCTGGCCGGTCTCAACGTACTGCGCCTGCTCAACGAGCCGACTGCGGCCGCCATCGCCTACGGCCTGGACAATGCGGCGGAAGGCATCTTCGCCGTCTACGATCTGGGTGGCGGTACCTTCGACATCTCCATCCTCAAATTGACCAAGGGCGTGTTCGAGGTCCTGGCCACCAACGGCGACTCGGCCCTGGGCGGTGACGACTTCGATCGCCGTGTCTATTGCTGGATGCTGGAGCAGTCGGGCCTGTCCGTGTTGTCCGACCATGACAAGGCACTGCTCATGGGCAAGGCGCGCGAGGCCAAGGAAACGCTGACCGAACACCCGCAGGTGAGCATCACCGCCATGCTGTCGACCGGTGAATTGATCGACCTGATGCTGACCGGGAATATTTTCAACGAACTGACCGCCAGCCTGGTCAACAAGACCTTGACTCCGACCCGCAAAGCCCTGCGCGACGCGGGTTTGCAGGCTTCCGACGTGAAGGGCGTGGTGATGGTCGGCGGTTCTACCCGAGTGCCGCGCATTCAGGCAGCGGTGGGTGAGTTCTTCGGCCAGACCCCGCTGACCAACCTGGACCCGGACAAGGTAGTGGCCCTGGGCGCCGCCATCCAGGCTAATGTGCTGGCTGGCAACAAGCGCGAGGACGACTGGCTGCTGCTCGACGTGGTGCCCTTGTCGCTCGGTCTGGAGACTATGGGCGGCCTGGTCGAAAAGCTCATCCCGCGCAACAGCACGATCCCCATCGCCCGAGCGCAGGATTTCACCACCTACAAGGATGGTCAGACCGCCATGAGCATTCACGTGTTGCAGGGCGAACGTGAACTGGTCTCTGACTGCAGATCCCTGGCGCGATTCGAGTTGCGCGGCATACCCGCCATGGTGGCCGGTGCCGCCCGCATCCGGGTCACCTTCCAGGTCGATGCCGATGGCCTGCTCTCGGTTTCGGCGCAGGAAACGGGGACCGGGGTAGAGTCCCATATCGAGGTCAAGCCGTCCTATGGCCTGACCGACGACGAAGTCGCCCGCATGCTGCGAGAATCGATTGATCATGCACTGGACGACGTCGATGCCCGTCAGTTGGCCGAGTTGCGGGTCGATGCCCAGCGTCTGGTAGATGCCACGCTGGCTGCGCTGGCCGAAGACGGTCAGTTACTGCTGAGTACCGTCGAGCGTGAGGCTGTGGTAACCCTGGTGGGGCAGCTGAATACGGTCCTGGCCGGCAACGACCAGCAGGCGATCAAGCGTGCCACCGAGGCACTCAACCAGGGTACGACCGAGTTTGCCGCCCGGCGCATGGACGTCAGCGTCAAGCGCGCCCTTGCCGGCCATAAGATTGAAGAAATAGGGATCTGAACCATGAAAAATATCGAGCCTGAATTCATCCACGAATTGCAGCACCGGCTGGCTAATCACCCGATCTACGGAGCACTTGAAACCCTGGACGACCTGCGTGTGTTCATGGCCCACCATGTCCACTCCGTCTGGGATTTCATGTCCTTGATCAAGTACCTGCAACATGCGGTGGCGCCGGCTCGCTGGCCCTGGACGCCAGGCCCGGATGCCGAGGTTCAGCGGTTCATCAACGAGTTGGTGCTGGAGGAAGAGACCGACCAGAATGCACCCGGCCAGGCCAGCGCGTTTTCCAGTCATTACATGCTTTACATCAGCGCGATGCGAGAAGTCGGCGCGAACGCCGACCAGATGCTGGCGTTTGTCGAGAAGGTCGCGGCTGACGGGATTCATGCCGCGCTGGGGAGCGACATGGCCCCCGCTCCCGCCTGCGCATTCAACCGGACCACCTTCGCCTTCATCGACTCCGGCAAGGCCCACAACGTCGCTGCCGCGCTGGCCCTGGGTCGGGAACACATGATCCCGGCCATGTTCCGCGCCTTCCTGGCCCGGATGGCCATCACCGAACGGCAGGCACCGATATTCCATTTCTATCTTCATCGCCACATTCATCTGGATGAGGATTTCCATGCACCGCTGTCCTTGCGTTTGCTGGAGGCCCTGTGCGGCGACGATTCGACTAAACTGGAAGAAGCCAAGGAGGCGGCCGTTCAGGCGGTCGATGCGCGGATCGCCTTCTGGGATGCTGTTCTGGAAGTATTGCCGAGCCGACAAAAGGTAGCTGCGTAAAATGCCGAAGCTGATCGTATTGCCTCATGTTGAACTGTGCCCGAGTGGTGCCGTAATCGATGCCCAGAAGGGCGTGTCCATCTGTGACACACTGCTCGATAACGGCATCGAGATCGAGCATGCCTGCGAGAAATCCTGCGCCTGCACCACCTGCCACGTGGTCGTGCGGGACGGCTTCGAAAGCCTGTCCTCGGCTATCGAGATGGAAGATGATCTGCTCGACAAGGCCTGGGGGCTGGAACCGACTTCCCGCCTCGCCTGTCAGGCGCTCATGGGCAGCCAGGATGTGGTGGTGGAAATTCCCAGGTACTCCATCAACATGGTGAAGGAAGGACACTGAGATGAAATGGACCGACACCCTCGATATCGCGATAGCGCTGGCCGAACACCATCCGGATGTCGATCCGCGCTATGTCCGCTTTACCGATCTGCATGGCTGGGTCATGGACTTGCCTGATTTCAGCGACGATCCCAATCGCTCTGGCGAGAAGATACTGGAAGCCATCCAGCAGGCCTGGATCGAGGAAGCTGACTGAATCCGTACGTTCTTCGCAATGAAAAACGGCGCCATCGGCGCCGTTTTCGTTTGAAGCGTGGTGATTACTTGCCGGCCTTGGCATCAGTCTCGCACTTTTTCACGAAGCTGTTCTTGGCCGCACCCTTGAGTTTCTTGTCGGCAGCCTTGGCTTCACACTGGGCTTTGGCATCAGGTTGTGCGGCCGGAGCGGCCTTGGCGTCAGCTTCGCATTTCTTCAGGAAACTGGCCTTGGCGGCTCCGGCCAGTTTCTTGTCGGCGGCCTTGGCGTCACAGCCAGAAGCCGGGGCGGCGGCCTTGGCATCGGCTTCGCACTTTTTCATGAAACTGGTCTTGGCCGCGCCGGCCAGCTTCTTGCTGGCGGCATCGCTGGTGCAATCGGCGTGGGCCAGGCTGACCAGGAACAGGGAGGAAATCAGGGTGGCGATCAATTGCTTCATTATGTGTCTCCATTGTGAAGGGTGTAGCCGACGATGGCGGTGTGATTGTGCACTGTCCGGGTTAAAAATGACTTAAGAAGCCCCGACTAGCGGAGCAGGGCTATCCAGATCGGCAATGTGACCAGAAACCCAAGACTGCTCCAGCCTGCAGTCAATGCCGCCGCACGGGCATCGAGCTCGAAGCGGTCGGCGAAGGACGAGGCCATCAGCATGGTTGGCATGGCCACTTCGAGGATGGCGGCGGTCTGCGGTTCGCCGTTTGCGGCAAAGCCCTGCCTGACAACCAGCCACATGACCAGTGGCGCCAGCGCCAGTTTGGTGACGACCGCGAACAGGACCGGTCGGGAGGGGCGCAGGTTGCCCCATGGAATCGACAGGCCGAGTGCGAACAGCATGATCGGAATGGTGGCCTGGCCCATGAACTTGGCGGCCTTGATCAGCGGAGCCACGTCGATTCCGGCGAAATTCACCGCAAAGCCGAGCAGGAAGGCCCATACCGGCGGCAGCTTCAATACGGTGCGGAACAGGCTGTGGCCGTGGCCGCCCTCGTGGCCAAGACGGGTGGCGATCCAGACGCCCAGTGTCCAGAGAATGGGCGTGGAGGCCAGTACGTCGGCAAAGGCGGCGTACGTGCCGCCCTTGTCGCCGTAAAGGAAGGTGAGGGTGGGGTAGCCCATGAACAGTACATTGCTCCACGTGCCCGAGAGCAGGATGGCGGCACGGGTTTCTCGCGACAGGCCATGGCCCAGTGGGGAGCGGAACAGCGCCAGATAGATCAGGCAGCCGCTGACCGCGATGCCGCCAGCCGTGATCAGCGGTACGGTCAGCAATTGCGGCGTGATCGAGGCCTGGGCCGACAGGGCGAACAGCAGCGGCGGGGCGAAGACATCGACCACCAGCCGGTTGAGCTGGACGCGCAAGGTTGCGGCAGGAAAGTCGGGTCGGAAACGGACCCACAACCCGCCGGCGATGACCAGCGCGGCAATGGGAAGCCAGACTTGGAGCAGCAGGTTGAGCAGGAAGGCGGCAGTCATGGGCTGGCGTTTTTCGGTGAGGGGCTGGATGGCGAGCCGTGATTATCCTAGATTCTTCGTCACTGGCCACAGGCGGCTGTACAGACCGGTTTCGACCCCGTCAGGTGAAGTGCGTCAGTACATCCGGACTTCAAGATTGGGGGAAATCGATCTACCCTGTGTTTAGGGTCCTTGAGGATGTATGAAGTCACATTAGGGTGATCGTATGTATTCCAGCAAATTCTGGTCGGGTTTCCAGTTTTCAGGGCGTGTCTGGCATTACGCCTGCAACTGGATAGCGGGCATTCTCGTCGCGGTGGTCCTGACGGCAACGACCGCCAGCGCGGCAACCTACAGCATCGGTGTCGTACCCCAGTTCGAACCGCGCAAGATGTTCGGCATCTGGCAACCGATCGTGGCTGAACTGGAAAAGCGTACCGGCAACCATTTCAACCTTGTGGTTCCACTCACTGTAGGTGAGTTCGAGCATGAACTGGAAAAGGGTACATACGACTTCGTCTATGCCAATCCCTACCACATCATGCGGGTGAGCGAAACACAGCGCTACATACCGCTGGTCAGGGATGGCGTTCCCTTGCGCGGTATCCTGGTGGTGCGCAAGGACAGTCCGGTTCAGGATATCAAGGAACTGGATGGCAAGTCGCTTGCCGTTCCCTCCCCCAATGCACTCGGGGCGAGTTTGCTGCTCCGTGCCGACCTGGAGCATCTTTATCACGTCAGAATGAAGATGGTGAACGTCAAAACCCACAGCTCGGTTTACCTCAACGTGCTGAACAAGCTGACCGATGCCGGTGGCGGTGTCGAGAAGACGTTCGGCGAGCAGGACAAGGCAATACGCGATGCCCTGCGGGTGATCTACACTACGCGGGATATGCCCTCTCATCCGGTGGCGGCGCACCCCCGCGTCGACAAGGCTGCGCGCGAACAGGTCAGGCAGGCACTCCTGGCGTTGGCTAAGACGCCTGGTGGCAAGGCGTTGCTCGATGATGTCCCGATGAAGGAGCCGGTGGCGGCTTCGATGAACGAATATCGGGCGATGCGCAATTGGGGACTCGAAGACTACTGGACCGGAGAAGGGAAATAGCCGGTTCATGTCACTGCGTCTGAAACTTCTTCTACCACTGGTCATTGCCTGCCTGGTCGCCATGGCTTATATCGACCTGGTCTGGTCTCCCCGTTCTCTGGAAGCCGGGAAACAGAGCTATCTCAACGAAGTGAATCGGCATCTGGATACGGTAGTCGAGGGGTTGGTGCCGCTGATGCTGACCAATCAGCTTGATCTCATCCAGGAAAACCTAGGCGAACTGCGCAAGAAGAATCGGGAATGGCAATTTATATTGCTCACCAACAGCCAGGGCAAGCAGCTCTATCCGCCGCTGCTTGATGGGGCCGGGCTACAGCCTGTTCCAGGCATGAATGTTCAGGCGCTGGCAAAGGAGATTTATTTTCTAGACAAGCATCTGGGCAAACTGGTGGTGCATGTCGCTTATGCGTCGCGGCTGGATGAGATTCGGGCGCAACACCGGCAACTCAACCTGACGTTGCTGACCATGATCGTGCTGCTGGCGATGATCTGGGTGATTACCCTGGAGGCGGTCGTCGTGCAGCCGCTGCAGCGGTTGTCCAGTGCAGCCACCGAGTTGGCCAACCAGCGTTTCAATACGCCATTGCCGAATAGCGGAGGCGACGAAGTCGGAAAGCTGATCGGCAATTTCTCCACCATGCGTAACGACATCAAAACCTATCACGATGAGCTGCGCCACGAGATTGAGGTACGCAAGGAGACGGAAGTTGAACTGCGTCGCTTCAAGGCCATCGTCGAATTCAGCGATGACGCCATCATCAGCAAGGACCTGAATGGCATCATCACGAGTTGGAATGACGGAGCGGAAAAAATATTCGGCTACTCCGCTGACGAGACGATCGGCAAGCCGATGCAGATGTTGATTCCTCCTGAACGGGCCTATGAAGAAGCCGACATCCTTTCGCATATTGTCCGGGGTGAACGAGTCAAGCACTTCGAAACCGTGCGCCGGCACAAGGACGGCCACCTGATTCATATCTCCGCCAGCATCTCGCCCATTTTCGATCAGGCCGGTAAGCCGATCGGCGCCTCAAAGATCGCCAGGGATATTACCGAGCGCAAGAATTTCGAGACGATCCAGCGAAAATCGACCCAAATGCTGGAGTCCCAGCTCGAGAAGATATCCGAGCTGCAGGCGCGATTGCAGGAACAGGTCATTCGCGATCCCCTGACTGGCATGTTCAATCGGCGCTATCTGGACGAAACCGTGCCGCGCGAATTGTCACGGGCAAAGCGCGAGGGGTATTCCCTGTCCATCGTCATGCTGGACCTGGACCACTTCAAGCGGGTCAACGATACCTATGGTCATGCGGCTGGCGACGAGGTGCTCAAAATCGTAGCAAAGATACTGAGGGAGAAGGGCCGCGACACCGATATATCTTGCCGCTATGGCGGCGAGGAATTTGTCGTCGTCTTGCCCCACATGTCACCTGCTCAAGTGGTTCCACGGGTAGAAGAGTGGCGGGCGGGGCTCATGGAAATGCGTATCAAACACGGCGATTTGGCTATTTCCATCACCCTGTCGGCAGGAGTGGCGGGATATCCGGACCATGGCGCGGACCTCGATATGCTGATGTCGCGTGCCGACGAGGCTCTTTACCGCTCTAAAGTCCAGGGACGCAATCGCGTTACCTGTTACGGGGAAACGGTCACGCAGGAACCGGTTTGATAGTTCGCCTGAATCTGGTTTGGGAACCAAATTGACCCGTTCGAGCGCTGTTTGACGGCGTCACTCCCCGTTCTCATCGGGCATCAATTCCTGGATCTTGCGGGTCAGTGTGTTGCGGCCCCAACCCAGCAGCGTGGCGGCTTCGATGCGCCGGCCGCCGGTGTGATTGAGTGCGACCCGGATCAGGCTGCGCTCGAACTCGGCGGTCAGGTCGTTCAGGATGCCGGATTCGCCCTTGGCCAACCGGGACTGCGCGACGCGGGCCAGGGCTTCAGCCCAGTCCAGTGCGGCAGCAGAGGGTTCCTGGAGCGCATCGGGTGGCAAATCCTTGGCTTCGATCACCTGTCCGGGAGCCATGACGGTCAGCCAGTGACAGAGGTTTTCCAGTTGGCGCACGTTGCCTGGATAGGGTAGTGCGGCCATGGTCCGCGTGGCTTCGTCGGAAACCTGCTTGGCTTCGACGCCGAGGTCGCGCGCGCTCTTTTGCAGAAAATGACGGACCAGAAGCGGGATGTCTTCATGCCGCTCGCGCAACGGGGGCAGTTTGATCCGGATGACATTGAGGCGGTGGAACAGGTCTTCCCGGAACTGGCCCTGGCGGACACGATCTTCCAGATTCTGATGGGTGGCGGCGATGACCCGGACGTTGACCCGCACCGGCGCAATGCCGCCGACCCGGTAGAACTCGCCGTCGGCCAGCACGCGCAAGAGCCGGGTCTGCAATTCGGATGGCATGTCGCCGATTTCGTCGAGAAACAGCGTGCCGCCGTCGGCCTGTTCGAAACGACCGCGGCGTGAGGCCGTGGCGCCGGTGAAGGCACCGCGTTCATGGCCGAACAGTTCGGATTCGAGCAGATCCTTGGGAATCGCTGCGGTATTGAGCGCGATGAAGGGTTTGTCCTTGCGCGGACTGTGCCGGTGCAGGGCGTGTGCGACCAGTTCCTTGCCGGTGCCGGTTTCGCCGGTGATCAGCACGGTGGCGTGCGATTGCGACAAGCGGCCGATGGCGCGGAACACGTCCTGCATGGCCGGCGCTTGGCCCAGCATGCCCTGGCTGGCAGCCGCTTCCTGGCCATCGATGTTTTCCTCGCCCGAACCGCTTTCTTCCAGGGCGCGGTGGATCAGGGCCAGGGCATGATTGATGTCGAACGGCTTGGGCAGGTACTCGAAGGCGCCGCCCTGGAAGGCCGACACGGCCGAGTCCAGATCGGAGTAGGCGGTCATGATGATGACCGGGACCTTGGGCAGGCGTGCCTTGAGGCGGCTCATGAATTCCAGGCCATCCATGCCGGGCATCCGGATGTCGGACAGGATAGCCCCGGCACTTTCGGTATCGAGGGCCGTCAGCGCCTCCTCCGCAGATTCGAAGATGCGGTGGGGCAGGTTTTCCCGTTTCAGGGCCTTTTCGAAGACCCAGCGAATGGAGCGGTCGTCGTCGATGATCCAGACTGGTTTCATGGTCAGCTATCGGAAGTGGGGTAGGCCGTCCCTTGGACGGGGATAAAGATCGAGAAGCAGGTAAAGCCGGGTTCGCTGACCATGTGGATGACGCCTTCATGACGCTGGACCAGGCTCTGGGCCAGCGTCAGGCCAACGCCGGTGCCATTCTCCCGGCCCGAAACCAGGGGGAAGAATATCTTGCCCTGCATGTCTTCAGGAATGCCAGGACCGTAGTCGATGATGTCGATGCGTGCGGCGAGTTTCCAGCGCTTCATGGACAACGTGACCTGCCGGCTGATACGGGTGGCGAACTTGATCGTTCCCTCGCCATTGTTGGCCTGGGCGGCATTGCGGGCGATATTGAGCACGGCTTGGATCAGCTGCTCCTGATCGCCTTGGATTTCCGGCACGCTGATGTCGTAGTCGCGCTGGATTTCCAGACTGGGAAATTCGGCGAGAAGGAGGTTGCGGACACGTTCCAGCACTTCATGTACGTTGACTGTCCGGATTTCCGGTCGCTTGGCCGGTGTCAGCCAGCGGTCGAGCAGGCCTTGCAGGCGGTTGGTCTCCTGGATGATGACCTGGGTATACTCCGAAAGATCGGCACCGTTCAGTTCGGCCTCCAGCAATTGGGCTGCACCAAGTATGCCGCCCAGCGGGTTGCGGATCTCGTGGGCCAGTTGCTTGAGCAGCATCTGCACCGTCTGGGCCTGGGCCATGGCCTGTTCGTCGCGGGCGATCTTGACGCTGCTGCCGGCGGAATGGAACTCCAGCACGACGGCACCCTCTTCACCTTCGATGGGGGTGATCGACAAGTTCAGGGTCAGGGTTTCATTTCCGAGTTCAATCGGGATGTGGTGCTCGGTAAAGCTGATGCCTTCCCGCAGTGCGGTATTGAGGGCGCGCACTAGATCGGTGCGCTCCTTGATGATGGTCGACAGGGGGCGGTTCAGCGAGTGGTAGGCGGAAATGCCGAACAGGTTCTCCGCCGCCGGGTTGATATGCCGGATGATGCGTTCCTCATCGATGATAAGTACGGCGGTGGTGAGGATGTCGAGCCCGGGGCTGATGTCTTTCATGGAAAGCTTTGTGTAAGATTCTTTAGCTTCAAGATTAGCAAGAAGCGGGCCATTGGTCTGGAAAGGCCAGGATCGAGACTCCGGCCTGGAGTCGGGGCGACGCTATTTGATGCGTGCCAGTTCCTTGTCCAGCATCTCGATGTTTTTCTCGTGCAGACGGACGGTCTCTGCCAGTTTTTCCTGTTCGGCGGCGGGACGTTTGCCGGAGCTGGCCTGCGTTGCCTGTGCCGTAGCCAGGTTCTTTTTTTCCTTGCTGCGTTCTTCTTCCAGTAACGTCCGCCGGACGTCGTCACGTTTAGTCTGGGTCGCCGCATCCACCCTGGGGAAACTGGCCGGGCTGGGGTTATAGGATGACTTCCCGCGCCGCCTTGATGTCGAGACCGAAGCCGGTTCGTTCGGGGTGTCCGCCAGTTTGATGGCTCCAGGCCGGTTTTTGTCCGTGAAGGTCACGTTGCCGTCGCTGTCCACATATTTGTAGATGGCCGCCTGACTGGTTGTAGCCAGTGTCGCGAGGATAAATGCGATGGAGGAAATGAGCCGGAGTTTCAGCATGACCCGAGTGTAAGGAATGAACGGGTGGCCGGCAACGAAAAAGGGCGGCCCAGGCCGCCCTTTTCAGTTCTGCTGACGTTGATCAGACGGAGTAGTACATGTCGAATTCGATCGGGTGAGTGGTCATCCGCATGCGGGTGACTTCTTCCATCTTCAGCTCGATGTAGGCATCGATGAACTCGTTGCTGAACACACCGCCGCGGGTCAGGAACTCGCGGTCCTTGTCCAGATACTCCAGGGCCATGTCCAGGCTGTGGCAGACGGTCGGGATCTTGGCTTCTTCTTCCGGTTCCAGGTCATACAGATTCTTGGTGGCGGGGTCGCCCGGATGAATTTTGTTCTGGATGCCGTCCAGACCAGCCATCAGCATGGCGGCGAAGGCCATGTAGGGATTGCAGATCGGGTCGGGGAAGCGTACTTCGATACGACGGGCCTTGTCGGAGGCGACGTGCGGGATGCGGATCGAGGCGGAACGGTTGCGGGCCGAGTAGGCCAGCATGACCGGGGCCTCGAAGCCAGGCACCAGACGCTTGTAGGAGTTGGTGCCGGGGTTGGTGATTGCGTTCAGGGCACGGGCATGCTTGATGATGCCGCCGATGTAATAGATGGCGGTTTCGGACAGGCCGGCATAGCCGTTGCCGGCGAACAGGTTCTTGCCATCCTTCCAGATCGACTGGTGCACGTGCATGCCGGAACCGTTGTCGCCAACGATGGGCTTGGGCATGAAGGTGGCGGTCTTGCCGTAGGCATGGGCCACGTTATGAATCACGTACTTCTGGATCTGGGTCCAGTCGGCGCGCTGCACCAGGGAGCTGAACTTGGTGCCGATTTCGCACTGGCCGGCAGTAGCGACTTCGTGGTGGTGGACTTCAACCGGCACGCCCATCTCTTCCAAGGCCAGGCACATGGCGGAGCGGATGTCCTGCAGGGAGTCGATCGGGGGGACAGGGAAGTAGCCGCCCTTGACCTTGGGACGGTGGCCGGTGTTGCCGGCTTCGGTCTGCTCGCCGGAGGACCAGGCGGCCTCTTCTGAGTGGATCTTGACGTGGCAGCCGGACATGTCGTCACCCCAGGTGACGGAGTCGAAGATGAAGAATTCGGGTTCCGGACCGAAGTAGGCGACATCGCCGATTCCGGTCGACTTCAGGTAAGCCTCGGCGCGCTTGCCGATGGAACGCGGATCGCGGTCGTAACCCTTGCCGGTATCCGGCTCGATGACGTCGCAGGACAGGATGAGGGTGGCTTCGTCCATGAACGGATCGATGTTGGCGGTATCCGGATCCGGCATGAGCAGCATGTCGGAGGCCTGGATGCCTTTCCAGCCAGCGATGGAAGAACCATCAAATGCATGGCCTTCGGTGAATTTGTCTTCGTCAAAGGCGGAAACCGGAACGGTAACGTGCTGTTCCTTGCCGCGGGTATCGGTAAAACGGAAATCGACGAACTTGACATCGTTTTCCTGGACCATCTTCATTACATCGGCGACCGCCATAATTCACTCCTAATCACAGATTGCACAGAAATTTGAGGAAACTTCACGACGTACTGACCTAGCATGCGCCATGCCAGCCTTGAAACGGGCGGAAGCATTGTGCCATAAGCATTCTGGCCATAAAGTGGAATTTTAGTGCACACCACTGGTGCGCGGTGCACAAAAATAGTGCGATATGGGATTGATAGAGTAACGGTCGTACAATCGCGCGGTTTTTCAACCTTATGAATGCCATGATAGATCGTTACGCTGTATTCGGTCATCCCATCGCTCATTCGAAGTCACCGCGCATTCATGCGGAATTCGCCCGCCAGACCGGGCAGGCGTTGACCTATGAGGCGATCGAAGCACCGCTGGATGGGTTTCCCTATGCCATATCGGCCTTTCGCGCGGCCGGCGGCTGCGGCTGCAACGTGACGGTCCCGTTCAAGGAGCAGGCTTATCAACTGGCCAGTCTGCGTACCGACCGTGCCGATGCGGCCGGTGCCGTGAACACGCTGCGTTTCGACGGGCCCGACATTCTGGGCGACAACACGGATGGCGCCGGTCTGGTCAACGATCTGGTCGGCAATCTGGATTTCGATCCGGCCGGTTTGCGCATTCTGCTGCTGGGTGCCGGTGGTGCGGCACGCGGCGTGGGGCTGCCGCTGATGGAGCGAAAACCTGCCGAACTGTTCATTGCCAACCGGACTGCCTACAAGGCACGCGAGCTGTCCTCCCGCTTTGATTGCTATGGCGGTGGTTACGATGCGCTTCCGGGGCGTCAGTTCGATCTGGTGATCAATGCCACGGCCGCCAGTCTGGCCGGTGATCTGCCGCCGATGCCGGACGATATTTTCGCGCGTGGGGCTTTGGCCTACGACATGATGTACGGCCGCGATACGCCCTTCCTGACCTTTGCCCGCGAGCGCGGCGCAAAGGTTGCAGATGGGCTCGGCATGCTGGTCGAGCAGGCGGCCGAGGCGTTCTTCGTCTGGCGCGGCATTCGCCCCGAGACGGCGCCGGTCATCAAATTGCTCAGGGAGGCGTGATGGGACGCTGGATCTGGCGGAGCGGGCTCATCGTGCTGATCCTGATTGCCTATGTGCAGATCGGATTCTTTACGGCTGTGCTCTGGTGGAAATACTTCAATCCGGCCAACTCGGCTTTCATGGAGGCGGGGCTGGATCGTCTGCAGGCCAAGAATCCGGATGCGGAACTGCGTCACAAGTGGGTCGACTACAGCCACATTTCCATCAACCTGAAACGGGCGGTGGTGGCGGCGGAAGACAGTCGCTTCCTCGAGCACGACGGATTCGACTGGGAGGGCATGCAGAAGGCGATGGAGAAAAACATCAAGAAAGGTCATATCGTCGCGGGAGGCTCAACCATCAGCCAGCAACTGGCCAAGAATCTGTTCCTGTCTGCTTCGCGCAATCCCCTGCGCAAGATTCAGGAGGCCGTGATCACGGTGATGATCGAACAGGTCTGGGGCAAGCGCCGCATTCTTGAGGTATACATGAACATGATCGAGTGGGGCAATGGAATCTACGGTGCCGAGGCCGCATCCCATCGCTATTTCAAGACCTCCGCGGCGGGCCTGGGGCCTTCCCAGGCGGCGTTGATGGCGGCGATGATTCCCGATCCACGCTATTACGAAACGCATCGTGCGGCGCGCGGTCTGCTCTACCGGCAGGGCATCATTTCGGCGCGGATGTGGCAGGTGAGCGTGCCACGCTGAGCGTTATAATCGGCGGCGGTGATTCCGAGCCGCATCCGTATCGGAAATTGGTCGAACTGGAGCTTCAATGTCCCTTCAGGTTGTTAAGGAACTGCTGCAAAAGCACAAGCTGGTAGAAGGCATGCTGCATAACCAGCCGATGCCTCGCCACGACCTGGTGGAGAACCTGGTTCAGAAGCAGCACCTGACTGCCTTGCGCAAACACCTGGAAAGCCTCATTCCGGCCGAGGTGGCCGTAATTCTCGATGAATTGCCGCTGGAAGATGCGCGCCTGATACTGAACCAGATAGACAAGGAAAGGGAGGCCGATGTCCTCCTTGAGCTCTCCGATGCGTTGCGCGAAAAACTGACCGGCACCAAGGATCTGCATAGCGGCCGCGGGCATCTGAATGCATTCGAACTGGTCAATGGCCGCCTGTCACAGGTGGCGATCACCGGTCGCGAAGATATGGAAAACATCCGGCCGATCTGGATCGATCTGCTTGGGGCTACCAAGGCCGAACGCGCCATGGTCGGACAGTATTACGGCGTGGAATTGCCCAACCCGGACGAGAACACCGACCTGGAGGCCAGTGCGCGCTACTTCCTCGGCGAGAACGACGAAGTGTTCCTGCTTTCGGATTTCCTGCTCGACCGCGAGGGGGAATCACGCGGCGTCCCGGTCGCCTTTGTCCTGCACAAGGATATCCTGTTCACCATTCGGAACGAAGAACTGCCGGTGTTCCGTCTGCAACGTCTGCGCGCGCGCACCCAGCCCGGTTATGTGTCCGACTACAAGGATGTGCTGCTCGATCTGTACAGCGCCGATGTTGAATACTCCGCCGATGCGCTGGAAGAGGTCTATGCCACGCTGGACAAGGTGGGCAAGACGGTTTTGCGCCAGACCATGAGCGACAAGGAGGCGGCCCGCATCCTGGCCGACATCGCGGAAGAGGAAAACCTCAATGGCCGCATCCGGCGCAACATCCTGGACACGCAGCGGGCGGTGTCCT
>JARLJM010000175.1 GCA_031291185.1 Parasulfuritortus sp.
CCCCTGGCCCCAAAACAAACTTTACCTGGCGAGCAATACGCTAGTGAACGACCTCCCCTACGGGGGGACATTCCTGCGCGTTGCTCCAGGCGCACAGAGTGTTGTTTCAGTAAACAATCTACTGATTGGCATGGGTGAATATCACACCCCGGATATTCTGAAATCGAGTAACGATATCCATGAAGGATGGGGCATTTTCGTCAACGCCGAGCGCCAGGACTACAGGCTCAATGATGCGGGGAGAAAGCTCTCCTATCAGCCGCCAACGCCCGGTTTGACTGGCGGCATCAACCTCACTCCGCAGTATGAATATGTACACCCGAGACAAATCAAGTCCCTCGTTGGCCCACCGGCATTTCCTGGTGCGCTTCAGACCATGTAGCCATGGGTCAATTAGCAGGATTGTCCTGAATTTGCCAACTCGCTCATAATCCCCCCATCCGTAAACGCCCAGGTAACAATGCTGTCCTCTATCCTGTACCGCACCATCGCCAACCTACTGTCCCCTTCAGGATCGGCAGGCCGTTTGTCCACTCTGATTTATCACCGGGTTTTGCCAGACACTGATCCCATTTTCCCCAATGAGGTCACAGTAGAACGCTTCGACCTGCAACTGTCATTGCTGAAACAGGTTTTCAACATCATTCCCCTTCCCGAAGCGATCGAACTGCTCAAGGTGGGCAAACTTCCCGCTCGCGCGGCGAGTATTACTTTCGACGATGGTTATGCAGATAACGCAACCGAAGCGCTACCCATACTTACCAAACATGGCTTGCATGCCACCTTCTTTATTGCTACCGCTTACCTGAATGGTGGGAGAATGTTCAATGACACAGTCATCGAGGCCATCCGCCGTTGCCCATATCAAAATCTGGACCTGGGTAGCATCGGCCTTGATAGCTATGAAGTTGCAACGAATCAGGCCAAGCGCCAAGCAATAGAAACAATCTTGCCCAAGGTGAAATACCTGCCAATTGAGAAACGCGAGAAAAAAGTCGCTGAGCTGGCCAAACTGGCTACCCATGAGAACCTGCCAGACAATCTGATGATGACAACGGCACAGCTCAGAATGCTTCACAACTCGGGGATGGAAATAGGTGGTCACACGCATAGCCACCCGATACTGGCAGGGCTGGATGAGAACTCTGTTCACAATGAAATTACCACAGGCAGGGACTGGCTCGAACAGACGCTAGCCAACAAAATAAGAGTGTTTGCTTACCCGAATGGCAAGCCTGGCGTGGACTATCTCCCCGAACAGGCCAATATCCTTAGGCAGCTAGGTTTCATTGGTGCCGTATCTACACAGCGCGGAAGCGCTACGCACACCTCGGATGCCTTTCAGTTGCCTCGCTTTACCCCCTGGCAAACCAAGGCAACACGCTTCATTCCTATGCTGCTAAACAACCTCCGACACTCAGGTTAAGCGGCGATTAGACCAACAAGAAATCATTGAGCACGTTCTGTGCTGTACGCAAGAGCGCGTGTCGCAATGGTGTGTGCAATATGGGAGTTGTGACCGTGCCGGCCTCAAGCCAGTCGCGCCGGCGTTTATCAAACGTAGTCACCACAAAATCGTCGCTATTGGCCTCTAGAAACTCAAGAAGATGAAGCAAACGCTTCTGGTTCACCCCATTTTTACGCAGGTTGTCATAGCGGAACCCCCGCTGGTTGATGAACTCAAATGGATGTGTGAGTAAAACGACGGATTGAACTCCACTTCGTCGTGCCGCCAATAGAAGCGACTCCATCTCGGAGTTTGAGGTGGAAGTAATTGTAAGCAGGCGCCATTGGGAGGGCATCAGGGGGCCGAATCCCGGCGTTCGATAGGAGAGAACCGGCACCTCCAGCACACCATCAACCAAGTGCTGCCCTCCCCAAACCTGCAGCGCAGGCTCCGAGGGTTCGAACACAGCAAGCCCAATGTTGGAAGCCAGATCAAGACCCGCACGTGCCATAGCCTGATAAACCGCGAGGTTCGTACAGAATCCGCCCGTGCGAAGCGCAACAGGGGGTGGAAGGCCCCACTTCGAGAAAGCCTCGAAACCCAGGCCGATCATCTCATCAAGTTCCGCGTCGGTCCGTCGTGAGCATGCATCGTTCGGCTCGAATCCTGGCTGTTGCCAAGCCGAATTGCGAAAATAGAGCCAGCAAGGATGCAGGTGAAGTTGAACATCGTGGCCAGCGGAAGCCATGCGCTCAACGATACGTGCCATGGGGGCATCCCCGAAATAAGCAGTCTGCAAGGCCTCTGTAAAAAAAGTCCCGCTGAAGCCGTGCTGCCCGAGACTGTCCATAATGAAACCGAGCCCCTGCTCACGTCCATCTACCACGCAATTCACAACCTCTTCACTAAGCGGAGCAAAGCGGTTAGGTGAGTCAAAAGCGCCAGCAATGCTGAACTCGACATCAATGGTTATACAAACTTCCGTTTTCATTGTGATCAGTCGAGCCGTGTAAAAAACAAAGCGAGGCGTTTGCCAAACGACGTTCGAAGTCCTAATGCAGTGAGAATATAAAGAGCCACAGCCACAAGGATGATGCCCAGCGCATTGAAGAAAAACTCACCAATAGCGAAATGGCGGTGTGTCAAGAACGCCTGACCGATTTCAAGAACAGCGGCCAGCAACAGCAACTCGATGGAAATTCTGACAATATTCCGCCCTACCGTAGCAGTATTGAGTTCCCAAATACCAGAGCGGAACTCGAAGTATGGGTCCGAACGAAGTGTTCCTCCACGCAACAACGTCCATAAGAACATGCTCAGAGCAAAAAACGAACCTTGGAGTATGTTGTTGCCAAGGTCTATCCCAAAAACGTACCGGTCCGGATACCACATGACAAATGCAGTACTGAGCATGACGGATGCTGTCAAAAAACCAAGTACCCGTATTCGCATCAGAGGGCCTGCACCTTTGAGTTTCCGCAATATTTCTGCGTGCTATTCACACTAAAGCCTCAACCGGGAAAGGCCTTCCAAGAAAAGCCGTTGGGCTTGCACTCAGACCATAGGCACCAGACTGTAGCACGACTATCAAATCCCCTATTCGTCCATGCCCCACATCCATTTTTTCGCCCAGGATATCCAGAGGAGTACATAAAGGCCCAACCACAGTGGCCACCTGTGCCGAATCCGATTCAACATGATTGCCAACCAATAGCGGATAATTCTTGCGCAATACTTGGCCCAAGTTGCCCGATGCCGATAGATGGTGATGCATGCCTCCATCCATAACCAGAAAAATCTGTCCTCTGGACACTTTGCGATCGACCACCCGGCTGACATAAACACCCGCCTCTCCAACCAGATATCTTCCCAGTTCAAGAACAAATTCCGCGTCAGGAAAGTCTTGCCGGGCGGCCGGCATCAATTCAGCGAGGTGATCCCCGACAGCTTTCAGATCGAGTGACGTCTCACCTGGAAAATAAGGTATCCCGAACCCCCCCCCAAGGTTGAGCAGTCGAACCGGTCCAGGAGCAAAGGCCGCTAACCTGCGGGCCAGATCAAACGTCTTTTCCTGAGCCTCCATGATCGCCTCGGCCTTGAGATTCTGCGATCCGGAAAATATATGAAATCCGTAAAAATCAATAGCCAACTTGCTCATGCGCTTCAACACATCGGGCACACTCTCGGCATCCACGCCAAATGGTTTAGGGCCGCCTCCCATCTTCATGCCAGAGGATTTAAGCTCAAAATCGGGGTTTATCCGCACAACAACCCTGGGGCGCAATCCCAACTCGGACCCGACTAAGGCCAGTCGCTCCATCTCCAGTTCGGATTCCAGGCTAACCACGATTCCAGCTGCGACAGCCTGCCGCAGTTCATTCACCGACTTTCCCGGTCCAGCGAAACTGACCCTGCTTGGTGGCATTGGTGTATCCAGAGCGGTCTTCATCTCACCAACAGAGGCGATGTCAAAACCATCCACCAAACCAGCCATATGTTGCACCAGGGCAGGCATCGGGTTGGCCTTGATGGCATAGTGCAGATGAATATCAGCGGGAAGAATAGAGCGAAGCTCAGCCACCCGTTCAGTAATCAAGCGCCGGTCATAGGCATAGAAAGGGGTTTGCCCGATGCGCTCGGCAAGGCGCGTGAGTGCGATCCCGCCAATGCTCAACTCATTGTCGATGACAGGAAATCGATGCGGCGCATGGCCCGGAGCGGTCACGTCATTCCCTGCTGAAACAGATCAGCAAACTCGACTGCCAATTGCTTGCGATCAATCTTTCCATTCGGGTTCCTTGGCAAGGGTTCGTGTCGGATAACCACTTTGGTTGGAACCATGAACGCGGGCAATTTGATCTTGCACTCATTCAAAAGGCGTTCACCCAGAGGTTCGCCATTTTCCGGTCCATAACTTACCAGTAGCACGGCTTGCCCCAGGACCGGGTGGGCCACCCCGATCGCTGCGACTTCTGCCACCAAGCCCGTAGCATAAGCCACTTCTTCGACCTCGGTCGGGCTTACGCGATACCCTGAGGTCTTGATCATTTCATCGCGACGCCCGATGAAATACAAATAACCGTCCTCATCCATTCTGACTGTATCGCCTGACCAGACGGCCATTTCCGTCAAGGGCAAACCGGCAAGCTTCCCGGGCACAGGCTTGAATCGTTCGGCCGTCTTTTCCTGATCGTTCCAATACCCCAGTGCCACGTGGATTCCACGATGCACCAATTCACCGGGTTCTCCAGGAGCGCATGAGGTACCGTCTTCGCGCACGACAAGAATTTCGGCATTCGGAATAGCCTTGCCCATCGAGTCTGGACGGCGATCCACCTCCTCAGGTGGCAGATAGGTCGAGCGGAATGCCTCGGTCAGGCCATACATGAGGTACGGCCTGGTCTTTGGCAGTTGTCTGCGTAAAGCGTCCAAAGTCGGCTTGGGCATGTGTCCGCCGGAATTGGTGATATAGCGAAGATGTTCAGTAATGCCCGCCGGCCAATCCAGTTGGGCCAATTGCACCCATAGTGGCGGCACAGCAGCCAAGGCGGTAATGCGCTCTCGCTCGACGGTACGGACGACATCCCGAGGCAAAAGGTAATTCATCAGCACCGCGCAAGCCCCCACCCGAAAGGCTGTGGTCAACTGGCTCAAGCCATAGTCGAAAGAAAGTGGCAATACGGACAGGATGCGATCATCAGACCTGTTTTCCAGATACCTGGACACACTCTCGGCCCCCGCAACCAGATTTCGATGAGACAACACCACACCTTTTGGCCGTCCGGTGCTGCCAGAGGTATAGAGGATCGCGGCCATATCGGTATCGATGACCCGATAACCGGGTTGGCGTGGAGCATGAAGGCCCTCACTCCACGCAATCATTTCAACACCATTATCCAAGGGCTCAACTGGTACATTGCCCACCACAACCACGACGCGCAAATCACGACAATGTGCCAAAGTGGTACGCAGCAGTTCCAGACGCTCCGCAGAGGTGACCAGAATTCGCACGTTGCAATCATTCAGGATATGGCTAACCTGGTCAGGCTTGAGCAAGGGATTGACCGGCACGAATACTCCACCCGCCGCTGTTGCGCCGAACAAGGCGGAAACAGCCTCCAGGCGTTTTTCCAGATAAACCGCCACGCGTTCAGAACGGGCAAGCCCAAGCTTCAGGAAAAGCGCTGAGGCCTGATGAATTGAATCGGCCAGTTCCTGATAACTGAGCTGGCGATCCTTGTCACGAAGTGCCACGCTTTCAGGCGCCCTTTCCGCGGAGAACACCACCAGTTCATGCACGAGACCAAACATTACCAAGCTTCCCCTCTTCCCATTGCCGATGACATTAGAATCTGCTTTTTAATTGTTGTTTCCGCTAAGTCAGGCATGACGAATTTATCAGACATTCCCCAAACGACTTTTGGGCATCAAACCGAGGATGCGCCTGTCATGTGGACATAACTCTATTTCGCAGTTTCAGATAGGCGTTTTTCGCAAACCGCCCGACCAATTCTCTGCCCCCCAACAACAGGCCAACCAATCGTCGTGGATTATATGCCACGATACCCCAACGCTCACGCCGAGCGTCCATCCAGTCTTTCTTGTAGGCGTCATCGCCGATCATGTAGTCGACCTCATCAACCTTATCCACATCCATCACATGTCGCATGAGGAAATCGGTAAGCAGCGTTCCAGCTGAATGCTTTGCATGCGCGCTGTTATAGGCGAGTTTATAAATTGCGGCTCGTCCCTGGTTCACGATCCAGACCTGAGCCGCGATTGGCTCATCCCCGTAATAGGCTATGCCCATCCGCAACCAGCCCTTGGCCGCGCACAATCTGATTAAACCGGGCATGAAATCAGGATAGGGTTCCGGGATTTTCCAGCTAGAACTGTAAACTTCTGTCCAGACGCCAATAGCCGTCTCCAGGCCCGTGCCACCGGTCACCAATTCCAGACGGCCCTTCCCGGATTGCTGAAATTTTTGCCCACGACGCTGGACCGTATTCCTTGTCTGCGAAGGCAAAGACTGAAAATATTCTTCATAGGTACGCCCGCGAACCTGCAAGTACCAGTTGCCAAAGCAAAAAAAAGGGAATGGAAGCCATCCCGCTGCCTTGAAGGAACTCAGCGTCTGGTCGAACAAGGCTTGCTCTCTTGCCATTGGGGAAAGCCAGAAAGAGGTCCAACCCTGCTTTTGAATATTACGGAACAACGCAGTAAGGCCCGTTCCAGGATCCATTCCAGACGCAACCGGCTCATACAACGCAGTATAAAAATTTGCCAGACTGCTTATCTTGCCGCGCTTTTCGGCAAACTGCACCGGCAACACTGTCGTTGCCTGTTCCATATCGATTGGGTGAGCTTCAACAAAAGCCACTTGAGTGCCCGCATCAAGGGCATGATCGGCTAGATTGTGGAACCAATCCAAGCCAAGCTCCGGGCTGCGTTCTTCCGCCTTGGCAAAAGCGGCCAGGCAACGTTGTGGTAATGCATCAAGATCAAACCACCGTACTTGCATTTATGTTATGTCCGAGTTTTGAGCTGTAGCGGTCGAGTTCCTGGTCGCCGGACCGATGCGGTTATTGTATGATTTGAAGCGGCAAATCAGCCCGCCATGCAAGGGCCAAGATAAATTAATTACTATATTTTGCATATGGATCCACTTAGCCAAGTCCGCCTTATTCTTACGCACTCACTCAAGCTCGGCCCCCGGGGCGAAAAGCTTAGTGCTTCATCGCCGCTACTCGGGGCATTACCCGAATTGGATTCTCTGGCCCTGGCTTCAATCCTCACCTCGTTTGAAGAGCAACTTGGCATCAAAATCGAAGACGACGAAATCAACGCCGAAACATTCGCCACATTGGGTTCGTTAAGTGATTTCGTGGCCAGGAAACTTGCCGGCCAACATGGCTGAACAGGACATCCAAATCACGCCATTTTTCATGGAAAGCCCTCGTGGGCGGCTGTTTTGCCTATACCTCGCTCCCCAGGCAAATGCCATACGGGGCGGCATCCTCTACCTCCATCCCTTTGCCGAGGAAATGCATAAATCCCGTCGCATGGCCGCCCTGCAGGCGCGCGCATTGGCGGCACAAGGCTATGCTGTATTGCAGATCGACCTCACCGGAAGTGGCGATAGCGCAGGCGATTTCGGCGATGCCAGCTGGTCAGCATGGAAAGCTGACGCTCAACTGGCCCACCAATCGCTTGCAGAAACAATCAACAAGCCCATCGGGCTCTGGGGGTTGCGCACCGGTGGTTTATTGGCACTCGATATAAGCAGGCAGTTACCTGCCGTGGATCGGCTGATCCTGTGGCAGCCGGTAACCAACGGCGATCTCTTCCTTAATCAATTCCTGCGCATCAAACTCGCCAACGAGATGTTGACGAGCAAGCAGTCAAAAACCAATACCAAGGAATTACGTACCAGCCTTGCTAATGGCAATAGCGTCGAAGTCGCTGGATATCGCTTATCGCCCACCATGGCGCGTGAACTGGCACAGATCCAATTCCCTGCTCTACCGCCACCCTGCCCCGTTTTCTGGCTTGAAGCCGGACTCAACAAGGGCGCACAAATCACCCCGGCCAGTATGTCCATCATTGATGCATGGCACGATGCTGGCGCTGTGGTCCATTCCAAAGCACTCACGTCAGACCCGTTCTGGAATACCCAGGAAATCACTGAAAGTCCGGAATTCATTGCCGCCACCCTCGAAAGCTTTGAAATATGAGTGCATGGCATGAACAACCCGTGTTGTTTGAATGCGAGGGGGATCGCCTCGTCGGAATCGCCACCCTACCGAATGAACCCATCCAGTATGGTGTCCTGATTGTCGTCGGCGGCCCTCAATATCGGTCCGGCAGTCACCGTCAATTCACCTTGCTGGCCCGCCAACTCGCCGATCATGGCATAGCTTCGCTGCGTTTTGATTACCGTGGCATGGGTGACAGTGAAGGCGCAATGCGCAATTTCGAGTCCATCGACGCCGATATTCGCGCCGCAATTGATACCCTGATGACAACCGTACCCGCGCTCAAGGGGGTGGCCATATGGGGGCTATGTGACGCAGCGTCGGCTGCCATGATCTATGCCCACACAGACCCGCGCGTAAGTGGGCTTGTCCTGCTCAATCCATGGGTACATAGCCAGGCAGCGGAAGCTCAGGCCCGTTTGCAACGGTATTACCCGTCACGGCTATTCAACTACGACTTCTGGCTCAAACTGGCAAAATTTGAAGTCAACGTCAGCACAGCCTGCCTTGAATTGAGCCGCTTCCTGCTTCAACGCAAAGCCAGACCCGACAAGCACGGCGCACAAAAAGACTTTACCGAACGCATGCTGGACGGCATCACCCAGTTCAAGGGCGAGTCGCTCATTATCCTCAGCGATCTGGAAGATCTTACCGCCCAGATTTTCAATTCACTCATGGTCAATGCTCCGAAATGGCGTGAGTTGTACCAAGGCCCCTGCGCAACCTGTATGACCTTGAACGGCGCCAACCACACCTTTTCGAGTGACATATGGCGCAATCAAGTGGGTTCATGGACGATCACCTGGATCACAGACCATTTAGCTACCCCTGATCAATGTCGTACTTGCGACCACCAGGACCACGCGTGAAGAAGAACGTCATCATACTCACCAGCGGACTATCCGGGAGCTCCGTGCTGGCCGCGCTAATCGCGCAAGATGGTGGCTACTGGTTAGGTGACAGCACAATAAAGAAGAGCGACTACGACACCTGGGAAAACACCGAACTCGTCGAATTGAACAAGCGTATTCTTAAAGACATGGGCTTCACCGAAAACTGGACCATGCATTTTCAGCCGGAGTACATCGACCGCGTCACCCAAGCCGCCGCGAAGTTGGACCCTCGCCCTTACCAGGCGTTTGTCCAAAAATGCAACACCAAGGCCCCCTGGCTCTGGAAAGACCCTCGCCTCTGGCTGACGATCCGTTACTGGCAGCAACACCTCGATTTAGACCGGGTCGCCTTTCTGCTCATCCATCGCGACCCCATGCAATCATGGATTTCCATGACATTGCGCCGGCAGATACAGACCATGAAGCATGCCTATGCGTATGAAAAGGGCATTCATCAAAGCCTGACAGGTTTTCTGGCCGCAAATAACGCACCCTTTATCGATATTCTGTATGAAGACCTTCTGGTTCAGCCTGATGCGACGATTGAAACAATCAACCGTCACCTTGAAACTCACCTTGAACTGGATGATCTGAAGCATGTATTCCGCGGCAGGCTACACAAACGACAACATGGTTTTATGAGTTTCATAAAAGCCATGGCGGTCTATTTGAAAAACCATGCCGAACGCTGTCATTAATTTTAGATGCCAATGATTCCATGAAGAAAACACACACCGGTTTCATATTACTCAGCTTGTACCTGTTGGTATTTTCAAACCCTGCGTTAGCGGGACAAACAGTTCGAGGCTCCGACCTGATTGGCAAAGTTTTGGAGGGTTCAGTGAGTCAGGCGCCCATGACGGCCGCAGAAGTCCAGGTTATGCCTCACGCCTGCATTACCATCGGCATGGGCCGAATTGATGGGGTATTTTGGATGGAAGGAATGCGAAAAAACGGCACGCTTTCCCTATTGGACGCACCCCAAAACGCCATGGCTAAGGATGCTGTCTGGTTTCACCACTATTGCTGGGGCATGCTATCCAAGTTCAGGGCCATGACAACTTTGAATAAAGCAAATCGCTCCTACGAGATCAAGACATGGCGTGATGGCATGACCTTCATTATCAATTGGGTCGAATCGCACAATTTGACCTGGTCGTACATGCCCCTCATTTACACGGAGCGGGCAGAATCCTACATAGCCGATAAGCAGTACGTCCTAGCACTGGCCGATGCGCAAAAGGCCACCACATTAGACCCAAGCTATGCCAATGGATATAAGGTTCTGGCTGAAATTCATCGAGCAATGGGAGAAAAGAAAGAGGCTTTACAAGCCGCAACCGAGGGCCTGAAATATGCCCCTGACATGAAGGTTCTACAGGACTGGTACACTCAACTTGGCGGCAAACTTCCCTACCCCGAGCCCTATAAGGCACCGCCCTCCTCTACCGATGAAATTGCTCCTCCTCAGGCAAATCTACCTGATCAGGGGGGGGCTACTGCTAATTCTCAACCAGACGTGCAGGCCAAACCGGTAACAGGAAATGAAATCGGAACATCTTCATCTTCCTCGACTCCAGAAAAACAAGAAGAAAACGGTACAAAAGAAAACAATAATTGTCGGTTCTGCCCTTGATAAGGCAAGCTGCCATTTTATTTAAAATAACACATTGCCTTAATGAGCAATAAAAATATCAGCTAACATAGGCAAATAAATTGAAATCAATTACAAATACCGATGAACACCAGCAGGCCAATACATTTGACGTGTCCTATTACCATAAACAACGTCAAGAAATGCTTAAATATATACCTGATAATGCAAAACTGTTTCTTGAACTAGGCTGTGGTGCAGGCGGTTTTGGTGCCATGTTAAAAGCCACTCGAAATAATTCTTATGTTATTGGCGTAGAGATTCATCCTCAATCAGCAGAGGCAGCCCGAAATCGCCTTGATGAAGTCATTGAAAAGCCCGTGGAGATTGCTTTGGAGTCTATCCAGGATGGATCAGTTGATTGTGTGGTTTGTAATGATATTCTTGAACATCTGGTCGACCCGTGGGCAGTATTAGGTCAGATTGAAAGAGTTTTAAAACCTAACGGGGCCATTGTGTCATCAATACCAAATGCTCGGCACTTTCCCGTTTTCAAGAATTACTTCCTTGGTGGCGATTGGAAATACGAGAAATGGGGGGTACTCGACAGAACACACTTAAGATTTTTCACAAAAAAAAGCATAGAACGCATGTTTACAGAAACAGGTTACCATCTTAGTGTTATCGAAGGAATATTTGGCGATCCACTGCCGTGGAAAGCGGCACTGCTTAATAAACTTCTGAATGGTAAATTATCAGATATGGAATATGAGAGATTTGCATGCGTTGCATTTATAAAAAAAGTAAAAAATTAAGCACCTGTTAGTACTTACAGCAATAAGTGGCCATTTGCAATCTGAGGACCATATTATTCTTGTGGTTGAACTAGGCTGATTCAGGAATAGTTGTCCTAATTGGAATTTTTTATTTTCGACCCATTTTTATCGAAAGATGATGTCGGTCGAATTTCCTGTTTGGAAGTCTGCAACGAGTAGAGCCAAGCTTTGGACATAAATACCTTGCCTTCCTATCTTAAAAATTTATGGCCACGGAAAGAATGTAATTAATTTAAAAATATTCGGGGTAGGTTGTGCTTTTTAATTCGTATATATTCATATTGCTGTTCCTGCCATTAACGTTGCTGGGATTTTTCCTGATTGGTAGCTATAGCCGGCCTATTGCAGCTTTGTGGTTATTCGCTGCATCCCTGTTTTTTTATGGCTGGTGGAATCCTGCTTATGTCGGTCTACTATTGGCTTCCGTTTTTTTTAATTATGCAGTCGGTATGGCTCTATCTCGAGAGCATGCTCTTAGACATCTCAGACGCAGTCAGGGGATTCTGGGTCTTGGGGTGACTTCTAATCTTTGTCTGCTTGGGTATTTCAAATATGCCAATTTCTTTGTTTCAAACATCGATAGTGCTTTGAATCTTGATTGGCAGATCGAACCCATCATCCTACCCTTGGGCATCTCTTTTTTTACTTTTACCCAAATTGCCTTTCTGGTAGATGCCTATCGTGGAGAGGTCAAGGAAACCAATTTCATCCACTATGGCCTATTTGTTACCTATTTCCCCCATTTAATCGCTGGTCCAGTACTACATCACAAGGAAATGATGCCTCAGTTTGCACATGCGACCACCTACCGACCACATTGGGAAAATATGTCAGTCGGACTGACAATTTTCAGCATTGGCCTATTTAAGAAAGTGGTGCTGGCCGATGGCGTTTCACCCTTCGCCAGCCCGGTATTCTCTGCAGCTGCCCATGGCGATATGCTCACTTTTATTGAAGCGTGGAGTGGAGCACTGGCCTATACCTTCCAGCTTTATTTTGATTTTTCTGGTTATTCAGACATGGCCATTGGCATTTCCAGACTATTTGGCGTGAAATTGCCGCTCAACTTTAACTCCCCATACAAAGCGGTAAGCATCATCGACTTCTGGCGGCGTTGGCACATGACACTATCCCGTTTTTTACGTGACTATCTCTACTTTGCTTTAGGTGGGAATCGCAAAGGCCACGTCCGTCGCTATCTAAACTTGCTGGCTACTATGTTTCTGGGAGGGTTATGGCATGGCGCTGGATGGACCTTCGTTATGTGGGGGACGCTGCATGGCATTTATCTAATGATCAACCATACTTGGCAGCAATTTCGGATAGCAATCGGGCACGACTTGAAAAACAGCACAACATTTGGACGATTAGCAGGTATAACGCTAACATTTTTTGCTGTTGTAATTGGTTGGGTTTTCTTTCGTGCCAATAGTTTTGAGGCTGCACTTTCAATTCTTAAAGGCATGGTTGGTTTAAATGGTATAACCCTTCCTGTTGAGTGGAACGTGCATTTCACTTCAAAACAGGTAAATTGGTTACAGAATTTTGGGGTTTCATTTGGGCATCTTCCCGCTCTTTCGAGCGTAAAAGATGTCTCAATAAGGATTGCGACAGTTAGCGTGCTTGCCTGGCTCGCGCCAAATACCCAACAAATAATGACAGCATTCAAACCCGCACTGGAGAGCGTCAGCTATAACGGACTGTTACGTTGGCACCCTAACAAATTTTGGCTGGGCTACATTACAGTAGTGTTGATTTACGCATTCAATGAGATGGGGAAAGTCAGTGAGTTCTTGTATTTCCAGTTCTGAACCCCATCGCCGATTTGTCATTGGCTTATTAGTATTGATCTTTGCTCCAATTAATGTTCTATTCGCGCTTGGTATATATTTACAGCCATTGGATGGTGATTTGACGCGCATTGGGTATTATCCAGAGAATAATTATGGGTGGAATAAACCACAGTTAATATTTCCTCATACAAGGCTTGATTTTCCAGACCATGACTCTCCTGCTGGCCACTATGGTAGTTATCATGATGTTGTAGTGATTGGAGATTCGTTTTCAAATATTCGGCCACAATCCCAGTGGCAAAATTATTTACAAACAACCACTGGTTTTTCAATAGCAACCCTCAATATTAATTTGATTAACCTTCCAGAGGTGCTTGCAAGTCAAACATATAAGGAGTCGCCGCCGAAATACTTGATTTTTGAATCAGCAGAGAGATATCTACCAGGCAATTTAACCAGTAATGCCACTGGGTGTGGCCTGTCAGGAACACATTCCCCTAACAATGGAAATGAAGAAATAAATTCTCATATTTTTTCTAAAACTCAATATAAGAATCATGCCCCAGGCTTACCCAAGTTAGCCGATCGAACAAAGTCCTGGGCAGAGATCAAAATTGGCTTTGTATTGAAATTTCTCTTTCGAAATATACATGGAGATAATAATAACTCTGTCCATGTAATGGAATTGCGTCGGGCTGCTCCTTTCTCTAGTCAAGAAACACGTAAGTTATTGGTATACGACGATGATCTAAAAAAAGTTGATTCATGGAAAAAGCTAGGGACAAATACAATGGGTTGTCTGATCCAGAAGTTGCGACAAAAGGTCGAATCCAATGGATACACCCGTTTTTTACTTATGGTGCCTCCAGATAAACTAACGGCATACGAAGACTTTATCAGTGACCAGAATTTACGCAATCGCAGCTTGTTATCAAAACTTTCTGACGACCATCCCGAAATAATTCCTCGTATTGATTTGGCTCTCGTAAACGCAATCCAAGCTGGAAAACAAGATATTTACCTACCAGATGACACACATTGGGGCTCCAGCGGACAACAGATAGCAGCGGAGACCATACTGTCGTTTATCCAGGGCCACTGAATTAAGAAGGCACAGCTACTCTAACTCAATAAATCAAGCATGGTCGATCAATAGCTATCAGCTAATCAACATTTTGGCGACAACTCTGCCATTGAATACCACGTTAAATTTTAAACTGGATTGAGGTGATCATCAGATCACAAATAGCCCAATATTTGCTAGCTTACTTTTAACCATTTCGCAGCAACAGCGATTTGCTCATCACGGGCCGCTACTGTTGAAAAAGCCTGATCGGCTTCCGGGAAATCGACTCTAGTTACCCCCTTGCGTTTAATCGCTCGCTCCCACTCGGGCGAGGTCTTGACCAACTCGTCAAATTCCTTGCTGACCAAACTCAAACCGCTCATA
>JARLJM010000176.1 GCA_031291185.1 Parasulfuritortus sp.
ATTTTCTTGCTGACGGCGTTCTCCTGCTTGTTCAGCGTGTGCTGTTCCTGTTTCGTGATGTGGCCGCCATTCTGGCTGGCCATGTCGCGTTCTTCCTGACGAATCTGGCGATCGTCCTTGTGCAGGCTTGCTGCTTGCTGCTTGCTGAGTTCACCTTCCTTAACCTGTTGGTGTATCCGGGCGTTCTGGGTCTTCAGGCGATGATTGACCTCGTGGCGACGCGGATGATCCTTGCCCCAGTTCGACTCGGCCATTGCACTGGTGGACAGGGCAGATACGAGACAGGCGGCCAGACCCAAGGCAAACAGGTTGCGGGTAGATGCGTTCATGATTTTTTCTCCTGAGCTTGAAGGTGGCGCACACCAATTGCACGCCTGTCAGCAGTAAATCATTCAGTTGTTAAACAGCTTTGCCCGATTTGTATCAAATGGTTACCGGCTGTTACGGTCGGGGGCTGGATCGGGCCGAGCGACCGTTAAGTATGGCCACCGTGTCGAGGCGGCAGGATCCCGGATCGACACGGAGAAAAGCCGCAGGGAGAAGGCTTCGTGGGCTTTGTCCGGATTACCCGGCCAGACCGGCCTTTTGCATCCTGCGCCACAGCGTGGTGCGGTCGATGCCGAGTATCTGGGCAGCCAGGGCCTTGCTGCCGTGGGCCTTCTCCAGCGCCTCCTGGAGTTCGATCTGCTGGTTGCGCAGCGCGTTCTCTTCCCCGGGGCCTTCCAGGTTGGGCGCTTGTGCAGCGGGCCGGGCCGCAGGCACCTCCCGGCTGTACAGCCGGATGTCCTGGGGCAGGCTGTCCACATCCACGATGCCATTGTCAGAGCAGATAACGCCGTGCTCGACGGCGTTGTTGAGCTCGCGGATGTTGCCCGGCCAGGGGTAGTTCAACAAGGCCTGCCACGCGGCCTTGGTGACCTTGATGTTGTCCTTGTGGCCGCGCGCGACCAGGTCGTCGCAGAAGTGATTGACCAGCAGCGGGACATCGCCGATTCGGTCGCGCAGGGGCGGGATGTTGATCGGAATCACGGCAATCCGGTAGTAGAGGTCAGGGCGGAACTGGTTGGTGTCGACAGCGTCGCGCAGGTTGATGTTGGAGGCGCTGACCAGCCGGAAATTGACGTTCAGCGTCTCGTTCGATCCCAGCATCTGGAACCGGCGATCCTCGATGGCATGCAATATCTTGGCTTGCAGGTGCAGCGGCAATTCGCCGATTTCATCCAGAAACAGGGTGCCGTGATCGGCGGCCTGGAACTTGCCCTGACGCAGGTCATGAGCGCCGGTGAACGCGCCCTTGGTGTGGCCGAAGAATTCGGATTCCATCAGCGTTTCCGGCACCGCCGCGCAGTTGACCTCCACCATCGGGTAGCGGTTGCGCGTGCTTTGTTCATGGATCAGCCGGGCGACACAGCTCTTGCCCGTGCCGGACTCGCCCTGCAGCATGACGGAGGCATCGGATGCGGCGATCTGTCGGGCCTTTTCGAGCACCTTGAGCATCTCCGGGCTGCTGGTGATCAGGCCGCACGTGCCGCCGCTCTGCAGGGTCGCTTCCAGGCGCCGTTTGGCACTGACGTCACGCACCACGATGACCCGGACTTCATGATGGCGGCTGTGCGAGAACAGCCGTTTGATGGTGAATTCGAGGAAGCGGATGCTGTCCCCGGCATGGATCTTTTCCTCGAAGTGTATGGATCGGTCGCTCGCGACCAGGGTTCCGTAGTCGCCGCCAGAATCGATCGCGGCACGTGCCAGCCGTTTGCTCCAGTTGATATGGCACAGGTCTTTCAGATGGTCGATCCGAGTCTCCTTGCCGATGCCGAATAGTCCGCGGATGACTTCATTGTGATAGCTGATCGTGCCTTCGGGAGAGGCGATCACGATTCCGTCGTTGATCTGGTCGATGATGCTTTCGAGAACTTCGTGCGTCGTGGTGAGGTAATCCACGGTGGATCGCGTGTTGCGGGTTGTTGCAGCTGCTATGGCTTCTATCATGTTGATTTCTCAGTATAAATTATTCGACAGGACAAGTACTGGAGGGTCTTGTTGCAGCACCGTGCAACACGGGCAGGGCTATAGTCAATCAGTTAATCCCATATTAATCAATGGCCTATGCGTGGCACAAGCCTTGCATATAGATACCTCTGCGGGACCGTTTTATCGGTGCATGAAGATTGTTTTATTGGGGTCGGGACGATAGTCCTGCATTGATGAGCCTTAGGAAGGGGAAAAGATCATGGCTGTATTGTTTTCTGATGACTGGATGACCGACTTTGGCAACGCCTGGAATGACGACCCGGAGCTGGGCGATGCACTGGCCAAGATCGGGTTCAATTCGGTGATCGCTTATGGCTTCGATGGTGAAGATGCGCCGCGTGGGGCGATCACTGTGGAAAACGGTTATGTGGTTCAGGCGGGTGCCTATGCCAATCAGGTCATGAACTGGGACCTCCGGGCGAGCCCTGCGGATTGGGAAAAATGGCTGAGCAAGGGTATCGGGATGATGGCGCTGGGCATCGCCTATGCCAGCGGAAAAATGAAATTCAAGGTGGGTGATTACGGTGCCATGGTCAAGAACCCGGCCATGGCTGGACCGTTCATCAAAAGCTTTACCGCAATGGGAACGGTGCCTCGCAACTGATGGTTCGACGCAACGTTGGTGATGTACCGGTTTGGGCAACGGCTGGGGTGAGATTCGATGATAAATAAAACCATTGCAGGCGTCGTTGGCTTATTGGCTGCGGGTGCTGTGTTTGGCTGGGCGATCAAGGGTGGCAAGAATGAGCCGGCAGAAAAGGCCGGCAGCGCTGTGATCGAGCAGCAAGGCCCTGCTGTCGGTGTTGCCGAGGTGGTGCAGCAGAGCCTGGTGTCGCGCATGAAGGTGGGCGGGTACGTCGAGCCCCGGCAGGTGGTTCACCTGAGTGCACAGGGTGCCGGCAAGGTGGTCTATGTCTATGGCCGCGAGGGACAGACGGTGATGCCGGGGCAGGTGGTTGTCGGCCTGGACGAGGACCGGCAGCTGGCGGAATACCGCTCGGCATGGGCGAACCTGTCGGGCGAGATGTCGGCCAACCAGAATGCACAGGTCCAGTTGCGCCAGAAGCTCGAAGGTCCGGTGACCTCGCCCATGGGCGGGCCCGGCTATGACATGTATGAACGAGCCACCGTGCCGGCCTACAACCTGATGAACCGGATCATGCCGTTCATGGGCGGGGCGCCGCAGGTTCCGCAGTCCGAGCAGCAATTCACGGTGATGGCGCGCAACCAGGCGCGGGCCGATTACGAGAAGCAGCAGGCGGCGCTAGTCGCCAGCCAGGGCGGCGTCGACCGGGTCGAGGCCGCGCTTCGTGATCGTCGCAGCATTGCTCCCTTTCCGGCCGTCATTCTGGAAAAGCACGTCGATCTGGGCGATACGGTCCAGCCCGGCCAGGTGCTGGTCGATCTGGCCGACGTCAACAACCTGGATCTGAAGCTCGATATTCCTGCCCGGCTGGTTTCCGAACTGACTCCCAATTCGATGGTGCCGGTGGTGCTCGATGGCAATGTCACCGTGGATGCCATGGTTGATCAGATCTACCCCGCCGCCAACGCATCCCAGCACACGGTCACGATCAAGCTGGCGCTACCGCCGGGTGCGCCTGCCGCGCCCGGCATGTACGCCATGGCGCTGCTGCCCGAGCCCCATGCACCCGGCGAAGTGATCAGTGCACCGGTCATTCCTTCGTCGGCACTGGTCTATCGCGGCAGCCTGCCCTCGGTATTCGCGGTTGGTGCGGATGGCAAGGCTGAACTGCGGGTTATCCGGATCGGCGAACGCCAGGGTGACCGCGTGGTGGTTCTGTCGGGGCTGAAGGCCGGCGACAAGGTGGTGAAAGCACCCACGGAGAGCATGCGATCTGGCAGTTCTCTGACGGGTGATCAGCAGTAATCGGACGTCATCAAAACAAGGAAAACAGACATGTCCGAAGAAAACCGACAAGAACCGGTCATGAACGGGGAAGCCGCGGCAAAGGCGAAAAACCAGCCCGCTAGGGTCGGGATAGCCGGCGGCTTTGCCCGCAGTTTTATCCAGTCGCCGCTGACGCCCCTTCTGTTGATCGCCAGTTTCGTGATCGGACTGATGGGCATGATCATGACGCCGCGCGAGGAGGATCCGCAGATTTCGGTGCCCATGGTCGACATCATGGTCGCCTATCCGGGCGCCTCGGCCGAGCAGGTCAAGAATCTGGTTTCGGAGCCGCTGGAACGGCTGATGAGCGAGATTTCCGGAGTCAAGCACGTCTATTCCATGTCGCGCGACGGGCAGTCGCTGGTGACGGTCCGGTTCGAGGTCGGGCAACAGATGGAGCCGTCGCTGGTCAAGCTCTACGACAAGCTGATGTCTCACCTTGACGCCATACCCAAGGGCGTCTCGCAGCCGTTGGTGAAACCCAAGAGCATCGACGACGTGCCTGTCGTCACGCTCACGCTCTCCTCTGCAGAGCAGGATATCGTCACTCTGCGCAAGCTGGCGCTTGATGTGCAGCAGCACATCAAGGCGCTGCCCAACACAGGACAAAGCTTTGTCGTCGGCGGCAGTCCGGAGCAGGTCCGGGTCGATGTCGATGTCTCCCAGCTGGCCAGTTACAACCTGACCCTGAGTCAGCTCGCCCATGCCATCGGTGCGGCCAATCAGCGCAATCAGGCGGGCGACATCGTGACCGGCGACACCGCGTTCACCGTCTACTCGGGCGAGTTCCTGCACGATGCACGACAGGTCGGCGACCTGCTGGTGTCGGTGCAGAACCGGCGTCCGGTCTACCTGCGCGACGTGGCGCGGATCAGCCAGGGAGAGAGCGAAACCAGGACCATCGTCAGCCAGAGCGAGCGGATGGCCAATGGCCAGTTCACCAATGAACCGGCCGTCACCATCGCGGTGGCCAAGAAAAAGGGCACCAACGGGGTCGATGTCGCGGCCAGTGTTCTGAAAGAGGTCGACAGCCTGAAGGGCAGCCTGATCCCCGCCGGCGTCAAGGTCAGCGTGACCCGCGATTACGGCAAGACCGCGAACGAGAAGGTTTCGCACCTGATCTTCAAGCTGATCCTGGTGACGGTCATCGTGACCCTGCTGATGTTCTTCACCATGGGCAAGGATCCGGCGATCATCGTTCTGATTACCATCCCGGTGGTGCTGCTGATGACCCTGGCAGTGGCCTATCTGCTCGGGTTCACCATCAACCGGGTGAGTATGTTCGCGCTGGTGTTCGCCATCGGGATTCTGGTCGATGACGCCATCGTGGTGGTCGAGAACATCCATCGGCGCTGGCTGGAGCAGAAGCATACCGACACCGACCTGACCGTCGAGGCGGTGGACGAGGTCGGCAACCCGACCATCCTGGCGACTTTCACCGTGGTTGCCGCGCTGCTGCCGATGGCCTTCGTCAGCGACATGATGGGTCCCTTCATGTTGCCCATCCCGGTCCTGGCTTCCGCGGCCATGGCCTTTTCCCTGCTGGCCGCATTCATCTTTGTGCCCTGGCTGGCCGCGCGCATCAAGCCGGACATGAAACAGCTGGAAAAAGCCGCGGAGCATGAAGAAAAGCAAAGCAAGCAGATCGCTTCCGTTTACGAAAAGATCATCACGCCGATCGTGAACAAGCCGACGCTCGGCAAGCTGACGCTGTTTGCCATCATCTTCGCCATGCTGGCCTCGGTGTCGCTGTTCTACTTCAAGGCGGTGGCCTTCAAGATGCTGCCTTTCGATAACAAGTCCGAGCTGGACATTGTGATCGACATGCCGCAGGGGACCGACCTGTTCGTGACCGCAAACCTGGCCAACCGGCTCACCCAGGAATTGAACACGTTCCCCGAGGTCAGTGCCTATCAGACCTATATCGGCACCTCGTCGCCGTTCAACTTCAATGGCCTGGTGCGGCATTACTTCCTGCGCTCCGATCCCTGGCAGGGGGATATCGCGGTCCAGCTCCTGGACAAGGACGATCGCAAGCGTTCCAGCCATGAAGTCGCAACGGCCGTGCGCGAGCAACTCGAGCCGCTGGCACGGGCGGCGGGTGCGCGCCTGACCATCGCCGAAACCCCGCCCGGCCCGCCGGTACTGGCTTCCATGGTGGCAGAGATCTATGGTCCCAGTGCGGAAACGCGCCGTCACCTGGCCTCAGACCTGATGCAGATGCTGTCGGCCACACCCGACATCGCCGATATCAACACCTTCATGGAGTACTCGCACCAGGAAGCGGTGTTCGAGATCGACCAGCAGCGCGCATCGATGTACGGCATCAGTGTCGAGGACATCAATCGCGAAGTGGCGATGGGCATGGGCGGCTACTCGGTCGGTTCGGTCAAGCTGGTGCATGAACTGGAGCAGACCAGCATCGTGATGCAGCTGCCGCTCGAGATGCGCTCCAATCTTGGCTCCCTGCTCACGCTGCCAGTGCGCAATGCGGAAGGCAACACCGTGCCGCTGGGCGAACTGGGCCATTTTGTCTGGCACCCGGTCAGCCTGCCGATCTTCCACAAGGATCTGGTCCCGCTCGAGTACGTCACGGCCGACGTGATCGGCAAGCTGGGCGCGCCGCTGTACGGGATGATGAACGTGGGCAGCAAGCTCGACGATTATCGTGACCCCGAAGGCAACAAGGTCAGCCTCAATTTCTTCAAGCGGTCCGCGGATACCGATGCATCCTCCATCAAGTGGGATGGCGAGTGGCAGGTCACCTACGTCACCTTCCGTGACATGGGCCTGGCCTTCGGCGCCGCACTGGTCCTGATCTACATGCTGGTGGTGGCGCAGTTCCGCAACTTCCTGCTCCCCCTGGTAGTGATGGCGCCCATTCCGCTGACCCTGATCGGGATCATTCCCGGCCATTGGCTGCTGGGTGCGGATTTCACGGCAACCTCGATGATCGGCTTCATCGCGCTGGCCGGCATCATCGTGCGCAACTCGATCCTCCTGGTGGATTTCGCCAAGCACAAGGTCGATAACGGCATGAGCGTGCGTGACGCCGTCGTGCTGGCGGCCGAGGTGCGGATGCGTCCGATCATGATCACCGCGCTGGCGCTGGTGATTGGTTCGACCGTTCTGCTCACCGATCCGATTTTCCAGGGCATGGCGGTTTCGCTGCTGTTCGGCTCGATCGTGGCGACCTTCCTTACGCTCGTGGTCATTCCGCTGGGTTGTCTGTCGGCGCACAAATCGTTCTGCGCCGGGAATGACGGTCGTGGAAGTTGTTCTGGCATGGAAGGCGGAACACCGCCGACCAGCCCGGCGCCAAGCCCGGCTCGCCCCCCGCGGCTCGAGAAGCGGTCTTCCGAAGACATGGTGTCCGAAGCGCCTGCGCCCGCCGCGCCTTCCGGCCGGCCGCCGAAACTGCAGAAGAAGTCCGATGTCGCCGAGGCCGCGCTCGATACGGCACCCCCAGTGGCTGTGCCCGCACCTCCCACCCCCGCCGGGCGGCCGCCACGGCTGGCTAAAAAGTCGGAGGTTCCTGTCCAACCCGTAGTGGAAGCGCTGTCGCCCCAGGTCGAGGTCGTTGAGGAGGCCGAGCCGCTGGTACAGCCCGAAGCAGCGTTGATCGAAGCCGCGCCGGCTGTTGAAGCTGAAGTGAGCACGCCGCAGGCCATTCTGCCTCAACAAACGCAGGCGGAACTGGCGGCTGAAGCCAGTGCGCAGAAGGTCAGCACCGGCGCCAGGGAAAAGTTGAAGACTACCAAAGAGTTCCGCAAGCCCATGCCGCAGAAACGCAAGGCGCGCGGCATCCGGATCAAGTCGGATGACGAAATAAGTTAAGGAGCCAGTCATGCAAATTAAACATTCATTGATCGTGACCCTGGGTTTGACGCTCCTGTCATCGGCCGCCTGGTCTGAAACCTACTCGGAGATGGCGCAGCGCAACGCCCAGATGCGCATGGCTGAACA
>JARLJM010000024.1 GCA_031291185.1 Parasulfuritortus sp.
CCGCATCGGCCTGCTGGCCGGCGTGGAGCCGGAGCTGCTGGCCATGGCCTTTCCCATGGCGGCAGCAGGAACGAAATCGGAACGGGCCAGACTGGACTTTGTCAGCGCACCGATCCGGGTACGCTGCCAGACCTGCGGCGCTGAAAGCGAGGCGAAGCCGAACAACCTGGTCTGCGGCGCCTGCGGCGACTGGCATACCACGGTCGTTTCCGGCGACGAAATGATCCTGGAGACGGTCGAACTGGACATCCCCGAACCGATTGGGAGTTGAACATCATGTGCGATACCTGCGGCTGCAACGTCACCCCTGGCAACGTCCAATTCGCCTACAAGCCGGTTCCGGCCGGCGCGACCACGATCTCCGTCCTGCAAGGCCTGCTCAAGAAGAACGACGACCAGGCCGAACATAACCGGGCGCATTTCGACAAACGCGGCATCCTGGCCGTCAACCTCATGTCCTCGCCCGGCTCGGGCAAGACCGCCCTGCTCGAAGCCACCATCGCTGCGCTGAAAAGCCGGTTGAACATTGCTGTCATCGAAGGCGACCTGGAAACCGAGAACGATGCCGACCGCATCCGCGCCCAGGGCGTGCCGGCGCACCAGATCGTCACCGGTACCGCCTGTCATCTCGACGCCCACATGGTCCACGATGCCCTGCACCACATGAATCTGGACGGCATCGACCTCCTGTTCATCGAGAACGTCGGCAACCTGGTCTGCCCGGCCAGCTTCGACTTGGGCCAGCATCTCAACATCGCGCTGCTGTCGGTCACGGAGGGCGACGACAAACCGGCCAAGTACCCGGTCATGTTTCGCGGCGCCGATGCCGTGCTGCTGACCAAGACCGATCTGCTCGCCGTGCTCGACGACTTCGACCCGGCCAAGGCCGAAGGCCATGTCCGCAAGCTGGCCAATCCGTGCCCCATCCTGCGCCTGTCCGCGCGCAAGGGCGAAGGCATGGATGCCTGGCTGGTCTGGCTGCTCGGCCAGCTGGACGCCCAGCGTACCCGGGTCGCCGCCGGCCAGACCCAGCGCCCGGCCATCCAGCCCGAAGGCGCCCGGCTGCACACCGAAACGGCATGAGCGAAGCGCGCGACTGGCTGGACCGCATCCGGGCGGTGGGAATCGACCGCCCGGTCAAGATCATGAACGTCTGCGGCGGCCACGAACGCTCCATCACCCAGGCCGGGCTGCGCCCTGTGCTGCCAGCCAATGTCGAACTGATCCCCGGTCCCGGCTGTCCGGTCTGCGTCTGCCCCGAGGAAGACATCTACCAGGCCATCCAGCTCACCTTGCAGGACAAGGTCATCCTGGTCGCGTTCGGCGACATGCTGCGGGTGCCGGTCAACGTACCGAAAGGCGATGTCCGTTCCCTGGTCGAGGCCCAGGCGGCAGGCGGCGACGTGCGCCCCATCGCCAGCCCGACCGAAGCCAGAAAGATCGCCCTCGAAAATCCAGGCCGCCCGGTCGTCTTCTTCGCCGCCGGCTTCGAGACCACCATCGCCCCGGTCGCCGCCCTGCTCGCCGAAGGACTGCCCGAAAATCTCAGCATCCTGTTGTCCGGCCGCCTCACCTGGCCGGCCGTCGCCATGCTGCTCGACTCCGGCACGCCGGGCTTCGACGCCCTGGTCGCACCCGGCCATGTCGCCACCATCATGGGGCCGGAGGAGTGGCAGTTCGTGATCGACGATCATGCCCTGCCGACCGCCGTCGCCGGCTTCACCCCGGAATCCCTGCTGGCCGCGTTCCACTCGGTGCTGAAGCAACTCCAGACCGGCCGCCTGTTTCTCGACAACTGCTACTCCGAGGTCGCCCATGCCGGCGGCAACCGTACCGCGCAACGCTTCCTGGACCAGACCCTGGACGTGGTCGACGCCAACTGGCGCGGCATCGGGATCATCCCGAAGTCGGGCTACGCGCTCAAACCGGACTATGCCGCCCACGATGCCCGGCTGATATTCCCGGACCATGCCGACCCGAAACGCCGGCGCGTCGGCGAAATGCCGCCCGGCTGCGACTGCGCCTCGGTCGTCCTCGGCAAGATCTACCCCAACCAGTGCCGCCTGTTCGGTACTGCCTGCACCCCGAGGAACCCGGTCGGCCCCTGCATGGTCTCGGATGAAGGAGCCTGCCGCATCTGGTGGTCTGGCGGTTTGGAAACGACCGAAGGAAAAAGCCATGGGTAGCACCGCGCAACTGCTCTGGGGCATGCTGTTCGGATCGATCGGGGTCGGCTTTTTCATCTACGGAAAGAGGCAAAAAAACGTGGTCCCGCTGGCAACCGGAGTCGCCTTGATGGTCTATCCGCTCTTTGTCAGCAACAGTTATCTGCTGGTACTGATCGGCG
>JARLJM010000025.1 GCA_031291185.1 Parasulfuritortus sp.
GAAGTCGATCAGCAGCATCGCCGCCTGGTCGAACTGGTCAACCAGCTTGGCCGGAATGTCGACAGCGCCAGCCCCGAACACATTGACCAGGCCCTGCAGGCACTAGCCGAATACACGGTCTACCACTTCACCTCCGAAGAGGCGATCATGGAGGTCAATCATGTCGCGCAGACCTATGTGGATCGGCACAAGGAAACCCACCGGCGGTTCGTCCGGCAGGTTCAGGACTGGATTGCACGGCGCAAGGACAAGGAGTCGATCAGCCTGCACCAGCTGCTCGATTTCCTATCCAACTGGCTGATCTTTCACATCCTTGGCGATGACCAGTCGCTTGGCCGCCAGGTAGCGGCGATCGCCTCCGGCACGCCCCCTCAGTATGCCTACGATCAGGATCGTGCTTCCGACGACCCGCGTACCGACATTCTGCTCGGCGCGCTGCGTCGCCTTTACGCCGGCCTGGTCGCGCGCAATGAGGAACTCCTGGCGACACAACATTCCCTTTCCGAGCTCAATGTCACGCTGGAACAGCGCGTCATGGACCGGACAGCAGAGTTGCTGCAGACCAACCAGCGTTTACGGGAAGAACAGGAAAAAGTGCTCGAAGCCGAGAAAATGGCCTCGCTGGGCCGCATGGTGGCGGGCTTCGCCCATGAAGTGAACACCCCGATCGGCATCGCCGTGGGCGCCGCCTCGCAGTCGGGCGAACTGCTCGAAGAACTGGGCACGCTGCTATCACAGGACGAGGTGGCCGAGGACGCGCTTCGAACCCGTCTGAACATGCTTGACGAAACCACCGGGCTGGCCTTGTCCAACCTGCGCCGGGCAGCCGACATGGTCAGGAGTTTCAAGCGCACGGCAGTCGACCAGAGCTCGGACATGGAACGCGAATACGACCTGGCCGAGGTGATAGAGGACGTACACAAGAGCCTGGGCGGGATGTTCAAACATACCCCGATCGAGATCGAAATCGACTGCCCTTCCGGCATCCAGCTATACGGACCAGCCGGAGCGTTGGTGCAGCTGCTGGCGAACCTGCTTCAGAACAGCCGCCTGCATGCGTTCAACGATGGCACCCGTGCAGGGCATATCCTCATCCAGGCGCGCATAGACGACGCCCTGGTGCACATCGATTACCGTGACGACGGCACTGGCATGTCGGAAGAGACGCTGCATCATGCCTTCGAACCTTTCTATACCACCCGTCGTGGCTCCGGCGGCAGCGGCCTTGGTCTTTATATTGCCTACAACCTCGTCACCCAAGGCTTGCATGGGCATATCCGTTGCGAGAGCATGCTGGGCGAGGGTACGCGATTCGTGATCGAGTATCCTCGCCAAACACCAAACGATAAGAAAGCTGCGACATGAAGATCGTCCGCAAAGCCGTCCAGCCGCCATCGGAGCAAAACCCCCCGCGTGTTCCGCCGTGGAAGATTCTGGTCGTTGACGACGAAGAGGATGTGCGTCGGCTGACCACGCTCAACCTTCGAGGCTTCGAGTTCGCGGGACGCGGCCTTGATCTCATCGAGGCATCTTCGGCCGCCGAGGCCAGGGACCGATTGCGCGAACACGGCGACATTGCCGCGGCATTGATCGACGTCGTGATGGAAACCGACGACGCCGGCCTGAAACTGGTCGAGTACATCCGCAACGAGATGCACAACCGGATGATCCGGCTGATCATCCGCACCGGCCAGCCGGGGGTCGCGCCCGAGCGCTACGTCATCGACAACTTCGACATCGACGACTACAAGGACAAGACCGAACTCACGGTGCAGAGGCTTTACACCACCCTGCGCACCGCGCTCAAGGGCTATCGCGACCTGCAGACCATCGAGCTCAACCGCCTCGGCCTCGCCCGTATCCTGGACGTCACGCCCGAACTGTACGACCTGCATCGAGAACGGCTGGAAGAATACTTCCGGGGCGTGCTGATGCAGATCATCGGCATCTGCAATCTCGAACACTCCGGCATGATTTTCACCATCGACGGCCTGGTGATGACCATGGAGGGCAAGGATGTCCGCATCCGTGCCGGCACCGGTGAATTCTGGGATGGCGAGAATGGCAAGACGCGACGCGAGGACATCGTCGAACTTTGTACACACGCGTTTCTGAGCCAGGACATTCCACACGGATTAAGACAAGGCGCAATGATCGTTCCGCTCAAGGTACGGGACGAAGTGCTGGGCTTCATTTACCTGGAAAGCCAATCCGAATTGACCGCCAGCGACCAGGAACTGATTCAGGTGATGGCCAATCAATGCGCGTCCGCACTCGACAATTTCCGCCTGCACCATAGCCTTGAAGACGCCTATGACGAAGCGATCGACATGCTCGGCCACGTCGCAGAGTTCAAGGACAGCGCCACCGGCAGCCATATCCGGCGGATTCAGGAATACACGCGACGGATTGCCAGGGCACTGGGAAGCACTGAGGCCGAGGCGGACACCTACGCCAAGGCCAGCCGGCTGCACGATGTGGGCAAGGTCGGCATTCCCGACGACCTTCTACGCAAACCCGGAAAGCTGACCGCCGACGAATTCACCCTGATGAAACGACATACGCTGATCGGCGATGCGGTCCTCAGCCGCAGTCCTTCGCTGGCCGTGGCCCGGACGGTCGCCAAATCGCACCATGAGCACTGGGACGGAAGCGGTTATCCGAATGGTCTGGCTGGGACGGACATCCCGTATGCAGCACGGCTGGTAGCCGTGGCCGACGTGTTCGATGCCCTGGTCAGCCGCCGGCCTTACAAAGAGCCGTGGCATGCAGAGAAGGCCGTCGAGCAGATTGCCGCCGGCATCGGCAGCCATTTCGATCCGCACGTGGCGGAGGTATTCCTGAAGCTTTACCGGGACGGTGAGCTTGAGGATCTGATCGCCGCCGCCACCGAGAACGAAGACGGTAATCTCGATATAAACGGCTCAGGCGAACCAGGTCACCACGTCTGAGCTGTCCTGCCTGACCTTGATCGATTGTGGATTGACCCGGTAGCCGAAGGCCACCATCACGGCCAGGCCCCATTCCTTCGGATCAAGCACGCCACATTCGGTCAGTGCCGCCTCGGCGTCGGCCTGGTCATAGCCTTCGACCGGACAGGAGTCGATGCCGATCATGGCCGCCGCGGTCATCATGTTGCCCAGGGCGATATAGGCTTGCTTGCAACACCAGTCGAACAGGGCGCGTTCGTCACCCAGCAGCTTGAAATCCGACTCCTGGAACTTGCGATAGACGGCATTACGGCCTTCGATGCGCTCCGGCGAGAGCTTCAGCACATCATGCATCATGTGCCGCACGTGTTCGCCGTCATAGCGCATGCCGCCCTTGCGGGCCAGTATGGCAACGTAATGGCTCGACGTCGGCAACTGCTTTTGGGCGCCCCAGGTCACCGGCAACAGTTTCTCGCGCACGGACTGATTCTGGATGACCGCGAAGTGCCAGGGCTCGTAGCCGAAGGAACTGGGCGACAGCCGCCCGGTTTCCAGGATGAAATCGAAATCCTCGGCCGGAATCTTCTTCGCAGGATCGAACTCCTTGCAGGCATGACGGAAGTGGAAGGCTTCGAGTACGGTTTTCTTGTCGATCATGATCGATGCTCCTGTTACAAACCGGTGAATTATCGCTCAGGCTGGGCCGGTATAATCCTGTCCCATGGACAACCTGCTTCGCTCCCTCCAGCGCGCCGCCCAGGATCTGCTGACGCCCCGCATGCTGGCCCTGGTGCTCTACATCCTGGCTCCGGTCTACATGGGTCTGGCCGTTACACATCATGGGCTGAGCGCGCTCGACTCCAGCCGCAAAGAGGTCGCAGCATGATCCGCGGCATCGGCGTCGATCTGGTCACCGTGACCCGCATGGCGGGCATGATCGAACGCCATGACGAACGACTGGCCAAACGCATCCTGGCACCGGCCGAACTGGAAGAATATGCCGCCGCCCAGGACAAGGCGCGTTTTCTGGCCAAGCGCTTCGCGGCCAAGGAAGCCGTTGCCAAGGCCCTGGGCACCGGGCTGCGCGCGCCGGTGCACATGGAGCGGATCACCATCACGCACGACGACCTGGGCCGACCCGGCTTTGCCTTCTCCGGCGAACTGCAGGACTGGCTGACGGAACGCCGGATCGGCAATATCCACCTGTCGATCAGCGACGAGCGTGACCATGCCGTCGCCTTCGTCATCGCGGAGGACTGACATGACCGCGCTGCGCCAACCGCTGGGCCCCCTGATGCTGGACGTCGAAGGCACAGCCCTCAACGAAGCCGACCGGCGCCGCCTGAGCCACCCTCTGGTCGGCGGCGTCATACTGTTCGCACGCAATTACGAGAGCCCGGAGCAGATCGCCGAACTGTGCCGCGAGATTCACGCCCTGCGCCACCCGCCCCTGCTGATCGGAGTCGATCACGAAGGCGGCCGGGTGCAGCGTTTCCGTACAGGCTTTACCCCCATCCCGGCCATGGGTGCGCTGGGCGAACTCTGGGCGGAACATCCGGGCAAGGCCCAGCGCCTGGCGCGTGACACGGGCTACGTGCTGGGTGCGGAACTACGGGCCATCGGCGTCGATTTCAGTTTCGCCCCGGTACTCGACCTGGACTACGGCACCAGCCGGGTCATCGGCGACCGCGCCTTCCACCGCAACCCGGAGGCCGTCGCGGCGCTGGGCCACGCCCTGATCCTCGGCCTGCACGAAGCCGGCATGAACGCCGTCGGCAAACACTTCCCGGGCCACGGCTATGTCACCGCCGATTCGCACCTGGATATCCCGGTGGATGAACGGACCCTGGCCGAACTGGAAGACGACGACCTGATTCCTTTCCGCCGCCTGATCGATCTGGGTCTGTCCGGAATCATGCCCGCCCATGTCATCTATCCCCGGATAGACCCGCAACCGGCAGGCTTCTCGCACCGCTGGCTGACCGACATCCTGCGCAGGCAATACGGCTTCGAAGGCATGATCTTCAGCGACGATCTGGGCATGGAGGGCGCCAGCGTGGCCGGCGACGACGTGGCCCGCGCCAAGGCCGCACTTGCGGCCGGTTGCGACATGGCCCTGCTCTGCAACAAGCCCGGGCGTGCCGACGAACTGCTGGCCCGGCTGAAATGGGACGTCGCACCGGTCTCCCTGATCCGCTTTGCCCGCATGCACGGCCGGCCCCACCCGCCCAGCCGCATTGCCCTGCATGAAAGTCCGCGTTATTCGAACGCCGTGCATCACCTCGCCGGTATCGGCCAGACCGACACCGAACTCGCCCTCAACGATCCGACCGCACCCCATGACACACCCTCATCATCATGACGAGCCCTGCTCGGTGGACACCGGCACCGACCATGCCCATCACCACCTCGGCGGACACGGCGACCATCACCATCTGACCGGCGCGCTTTACCTGACGCTCGGCTTCGCCATCATCGAAGCGACTGCCGGCTGGTGGTCAGGCTCCCTGGCGCTCATTTCCGACGCCGGGCACATGCTCACCGACTCGACCGCACTCGGCCTCGCCGCCTTCGCGGCCTGGCTGGCCCGCAAGCCCCCGTCCGGACGGCACACCTACGGGCTGGTCAGGGTCGAGATACTGACCGCCCTGGTCAACAGCCTGCTGATGTTCGGCCTGGTCACCTTCATCGCCATCGAGGCCGTGGGCCGGTTCGCCCAGCCAGTGCAAGTGCAGGGCGGCACGGTTACGCTGGTGGCCATCGTCGGCCTGCTGGTCAACCTGGGCGTGGCCTGGCAACTCTCGAAAGGAGAGAAGACCCTCAACACCCGGGCCGCCATGATGCATGTCCTGGGCGACATACTCGGCTCGGTCGCGGCCCTGGCCGCCGGCCTGGTGATCGAGTTCACCGGCTGGATGCCGATCGACCCGCTGCTGTCGCTGCTGGTCTCGGGACTGATCCTGGTCTCTGCCTGGCGACTGCTGTCCGAGGCCATCCATGTCCTGCTCGAATCGGTACCCGAGCACATCGACCTGAAGGCCGTCAGCACCGACCTTGAAGACATCCCTGGCGTCACTTCGGTCCACGACCTGCACGTCTGGACCCTGTCATCCGGCCAGATCGCCCTATCGGCCCATCTCGACATGGGCTATCTGACCGAATGGCCGGCCACCCTGAATGCGGCGCGGAACATCCTGAAGACCCGCCACGGCATCGGTCACGCCACCCTGCAACCCGAGGCGGGAGAATGCGGCGCCTGCCCATCCTGCTGCCCCGCACCCGAGTAGAATCGCCATGAAACAACGCCGACACTATTCCTCCCACCGCCTGAGCCGCGACGCCGAACGCGTGTCCTGGCTGGCCAGGGGCCTGTCTGATTCGGGCAGCCGTACCGAAGACGCGTGGTGGGAAAACGAACTCGCCCTGCAAATCGGGAAGATGCTCGACAACAATCAGGAAGAGGCTCTCAACCAGGCGCTGGACCGGCTGCAGGAAACCCACGCGCGCGCTTACGACGAACTGGCCGACCTGATCGAAGCCGGCGTCGAAGGCAACATGCAGAATGGTCCGGATGGCCCTCGGCAAACCCTGCTGCTGGCCCTGCCCATTCTGGCCTGGTCGCGCTACAGCATCCCGGCACGGAGCCTGCCCGCCAGCCTGCTCACGGCACTCCGGGTCCAGCTCAAGGCCCATGTCCTGGCCGATGACTGCCGGCTCGCCCTGGCCGACTTCCTATACAGCCCGGACCAGATGCCACGTGGCTTTGTCGAAACCCGTCGCTTCGCACTCCAGATGGAAAACGCCGCCCTCAGCGACGAAGACCTGTCCATCCCGGTGACGGGATTGCCGGAAACCGGCCACTACATCTCCGACCTGCGCTACGTCCTGGCTTCGGTTTCCGTGCCGATCGGTCATCCCATGCTGCGCTGGCAGGAGGTCGATGGCAGCCGGGAAACCGCGCTTGGCCAATGGCAGGCCCAGGCCGGCCCAGGCATCCAGGCCATCCTGCCCGGCTGCAACATCCAGTTGTTGCTGCCGGATGCCTTTTTCTCCGCCTGGCGTCGCGCCGATCAGGAAGCGCGCGGCTATGCCCTGGCCGCCACCGTCAGCTATCTCCAGGCCGTACTCGACCTGCCAGCCAGCGCGCTCCGGGTCGTGGCTGCGCCCTATTACGAACACCGGTTGGTGGAATGGCGGATCAGTTTCGGCCGCCAGAGCGACGACACAGTGCTGCACGGCATTGTCTGGCCACTGCTCGGAATCGAAGATGAAGGCACCGACGTAACCGGTGAAATCGACGCTATACTCAGGCAGGCTGGCGTCGGTCAGATCCTCATCCTGGATCAGCAGCGCCTGACTCCGGAATACTGTGACGACTGCGGCGCGCCCTTATTCCCCAATGCCGAGGGCGAATCGGTCCATACCGAAATGCCCGAACTGGAAAACGACATGCCGCCTGTGCATTTACATTAGGAGCCAGCCATGCCGAACCGGAAATCGCCCCCATTCGACCCCGAGTGCAGCGCCTGCCCGCGGCTGGTAGATTTCCTGGCCAAAGCCAGACAGGCCTATCCCGACCACTACTGCCGTCCGGTTCCCCCTTTCGGGGCTGACAAGCCCAGGCTGCTCATCGTCGGACTGGCCCCGGGCCTGCACGGTGCCAACCGGACGGGACGTCCATTCACCGGCGATTATGCCGGCGTGTTGCTGTATGAAACCCTGCACGAATTCGGCTATGCCAACCGGGCAGTTTCCGTTTCCGCCGACGACGGGCTGAAACTCAAACGTTGCCGGATCACCAATGCGGTCAAATGCGTTCCCCCGGGAAACAAACCCGAAACCACTGAAATCGCCCGTTGCAACAAGTTTCTCCGCAGCGAACTGGAGTCGCTTCCGGCCGGCGCCGCCATCCTGAGCCTCGGCCAGATCGCCCACAAGGCGGTGCTCAAGGCCTTTGCCCTGAAACAGAAGGATTACCCCTTCGGCCATGGCGCCATCCACGACCTGCCCGACCGGCGCCTGTACAACTCCTACCACTGCAGCCGCTACAACACCCAGACCAATCGCCTGACCCCAGCGATGTTCAAGGCCGTGTTCGCGCAAATCCGAACCAATATGGGAGATTGAAAATGCCCGTCGTCACCATCAAGATCGCCGGCAGCCTCAACCGCGACCAGAAGAAGCAGATTGCCGCCGAGATCACCGACACGCTGGAACGCATTGCCCTCAAACCCAGGCGCTACACCTACATCGCGTTCGAGGAACTGCCGGACGAGAACTGGGCCATTGCGGGACAGTTGCTGGACGAAGAAGACTAGACGACAGACGTAAAAAAACCCGCCTTGGGCGGGTTTTTATTTCCACATCAGCCCGTGTTACTTCAGCTTGATTTCCTTGTACTCGACATGCTTGCGAGCCTTGGGATCGAACTTGTTGAAGGCCAGCTTCTCGGGCGTGGTCTTCTTGTTCTTGGTCGTGGTGTAGAAATGACCGGTGCCCGCAGTGGACTCCAGCTTGATCTTTTCGCGTCCGCCTTTAGCCATGATTCAGCCCCTTAGATCTTGTCGCCGCGTGCACGCATCTCGGCCAGAACAGTGTCGATCCCGTTCTTGTCGATGGTACGCAGGGCGGCGTTGGTCAGGCGCAGACGCACCCAACGGTTTTCACTTTCGACCCAGAAACGGCGGTTCTGCAAATTGGGCAGAAAACGACGCTTGGTCTTGTTGTTTGCGTGGGAAACGTTGTTCCCCACCATCGGCTTCTTGCCGGTCACTTGGCATACGCGGGCCATAGGACACCTGTGGTTCTGTTCAGAGAAAGACGCGCTTTATATCACAGAAGTTTTCGCCCGGTCAAAGCAATCCACGCTCGGCAAATGAGAGACTGTTTGTACCGGCCACCACGAAATGGTCCAGCACTTTGACATCGACCAGCGCCAGCGCGGCCTTGAGCTGATCGGTCAGCCAGCGGTCGGCCTGGGACGGTTCGGCCACGCCCGAGGGATGGTTATGGGCCAGGATGACGCCGGCGGCATTGCGGGCCAGGGCGCGTTTCACCACTTCACGGGGATAGACCGAGGTCTGGGTCAGCGTGCCGCGAAACAGCTCTTCCGCTTCCAGCACCCGATTCTGGGCATCGAGGAACACGGCCAGGAAAACCTCGTGCGGCAACCCCGCCAGTTTCAGGCGCAGGTAGTCGCGCACCGCCGTTGGCGAGGAGAGTGCGTCACGGGCCTGCATCTCTTCGGCCAATGCGCGCCGGCTCATTTCCAGCACGGCCTGGAGCTGGGCGTACTTGGCATCGCCCAAGCCTTTAACTTGAGTGCAGGCCTGACGGCTGGCGAAGAACAGGCCGTTCAGGCTGCCGAATTCGAGCATCAACTCGCGCGCCAGATCGACCGCGCTTTTGCCGCGCACACCAACCCGCAAGAAGATTGCCAGCAGTTCGGCATCGGACAAGGATTGCGCGCCGTCGTTGAGCAGCCGTTCACGCGGCCGCTCGGCCTCGGGCCAGTCGGTGATGGCCATGGGAATTACCTCCGGTTTTTTTAAGTTCTGGCGCTATTTAACCAGAGTTGGCGCAGTCTGATTAAGCCTGCGGTTCCAGCAAGGTGATCCAGTGGACTACCGGCACGCCGCTGGCGGCGGCGAGATGGGTCTGACAGCCGATGTTGGCGGTGGCGATCAGTTCCGGGCCGCGCGCCTGCAGTTTGGACAGCTTGCGGTCGCGCAGCTGGCCGGCAATTTCCGGTTGCAGAATGGAATAGGTGCCGGCCGAACCGCAGCACAGATGGGCTTCGTCCACCGGCAGGAGTTCGTGGCCCAGTTTCGTCAGCAAGCCCTCGATAACGCCGCGCACTTTCTGGCCATGTTGCAGGCTGCACGGCGGATGAAAGGCGATACGGCGGGCCGGGCCAGGCTCCAGGACGGCGAGATTTTCACCCGCCAGGACTTCGGCGAGATCGCGGGTCAGGCCGGATACACACGCGGCCTTGTGGGCGTAGGCCGGATCGTCGCGAAGCAGGTAGCCGTAATCCTTCACCTGGCTGCCGCAGCCGCTGGCTGTCATGACGATAGCCTCGACGCCTGCCTCGATCGCTGGCCACCAGGAGTCGATGTTGCGGCGCATGGCTTCGCGCGCGGCCTCGACGGCGCCGAGATGCTGGCTGAGGGCGCCGCAACAACCTGCATTCGGCGCGGCCGTCAGCGCAATGCCCAGACGGTCGAGCACGCGCACGGCGGCGGCATTGATGCCCGGATCGATATCCGGCTGGACGCAGCCTTCCAGCAGCAGCATGCGCCGGCTGTGCGTGCTGACTGGCCTCGTCATTGCCGGCCGCGCCTCGGGTACGCGGCGCTTCAGGCTGGCGGGCAGGAAGGCGCGCACGCCACGCCCAAGCTTGAGCAGGCCACCAAACAGCCCCGGTGCCAGCAGGACCCGACGCAGCCCTTCGCGGCGGAGCCTGTCGGGGAGCGAACGTGGCACATGGGTCTCGACCCATTCACGACCGATATCGATCAGATGGCCGTATTCAACTCCGGACGGGCAGGTGGTCTCGCAATTGCGGCAGGTCAGGCAGCGGTCGAGGTGCAAACGGGTGTGTCCTGAGGCGACGCCGTCCTCGAACATCTGCTTCATCAGATAGATGCGTCCGCGCGGACCGTCCAGCTCATCGCCGAGCAATTGATAGGTCGGACAGGTGGCGTTGCAGAAACCGCAATGCACACAATTTCTCAGGATGCGGTCGGCCTCACTCCCTTCCGGCGTGGCGAGAAACTCGGCGGGCAACTGGGTCTGCATGGCTACAGTTCCGGGTACAGCCGGCCGGGATTGAACAGCCCATGCGGGTCGAGCGACTGCTTCACCGCGCGGTGCAGGGACATGAGCGGCACCGGCAAGGGTTGAAAAACCGGTGCCTTGCCGTCGTGACCCCGGAACCAGGTTGCATGGCCACCCAACGCCTGGACGCGCGCGCGGACCGTTTCCGGTGCGGCATCGCTGACCAGCCAGCGCAAGGCTCCGCCCCATTCGATGAGCGTCTCGCCGGGCAGTGCCAGTTCGGGCGCCGCCGCCGGCAGGGACACACGCCAGAGTGGCCGGGGCGTGGTGAAGAACGGCAGGGTCTGCTCGCGCACGGCCGTCCAGACATCAGCGGGCTCTTCCTCGCCGCCGATGACCTCGCTCGCCGCCGCCACGCCTTGTTCGGCGCCGCACAGGCGCAGCCAGAGCCGGCCATCGTGATACAGGCTGCCGCTCAGCGGCAGGGCCTGGCGCGCCCAGCCAAGCAGGCGCCGCGCCGCCGTTTCCGAATCGAATTCGTGCACCAGGGTCAGCGCGCTCGCCGGCCGGGGCAGCACCTTGACCGACGCTTCCAGAATCACCGCCAGGGTGCCCATGGAACCGGCCATCAGGCGCGGAACATCGTAGCCGGCTACGTTCTTCATCACCTGGCCGCCGAAGCTCAGCACCTCGCCCCGGCCGTTGATGATCTTGACCCCCAGCACGGCGTCGCGCACTGCGCCGGTCCAGGGGCGGCGCGGGCCGGACAAGCCGGCGGCGAGCATGCCGCCCAGGGTGGCATTGCCGAAGTGTGGCGGCTCGAACGGCAGCACCTGTCCCTTGTCGGCCAGCAGGGCTTCGATCTCGGTCAGCGGGGTGCCGGCGCGTGCGGTGATCACCAGTTCGGTCGGCTCGTAGCTCACCACGCCCGTGTGCCCGGCAACGTCCAGCACCTCGCCCTGGCTGGCTCGGCCATAAAAGGCCTTGCTGCCGCCGCCCCGGATGCACAGCGGGGTCTTGTCCGCGCCGGCCTGGCGCACCCGTGCCGCGAGTTCATGTTCCAGATCGACCATCAGAACCTCGGCAAGTCGGGGAATTTGAGTTCGCCGGCATGCACGTGCATGCGGCCGAACTCGGCGCAGCGGTGCAGGGTCGGCACCGCTTTGCCAGGATTGAGCAGGCCAGCCGGATCGAAGGCAGCCTTGATGGCGTGGAACTGGGTGAGTTCAGCGGCTCCGAACTGGCTGCACATGGGCGCAAGCTTCTCGATGCCGATGCCGTGTTCGCCGGTGACCGTGCCGCCGACCGAGACGCACAGGTCGAGGATGGCGGTGCCGAAGGCCTCGGCCTGGTGCAGCTCGCCTTCGCGATTGGCATCGAACAGGATCAGCGGATGCAGGTTGCCGTCGCCGGCATGAAAGACGTTGGCGACCTTGAGGCCGTATTCGTCCGACAGCTCGTCGATGCGTTTCAGCACCCGGCCGAGATGCTTGCGCGGGATGGTGCCGTCCATGCAGTAGTAGTCGGGCGAGATGCGTCCGACGGCGGGGAAAGCACCCTTGCGGCCAGCCCAGAACCGCTGCCGCTGCGCCTCGTCGGTGGCGGTGCGCACCTCGGTGGCGCCGGACTCGATGAGCAGGCTGCGCACGCGCATGATCTCCTCCGAAACCTCGGCGTTGGTGCCGTCCAGCTCGCACAGCAGGATGGCCTCGGCGTCGACCGGGTAGCCGGCGTGGACGAAGTCTTCGGCGGCGCGGATGGACGGGTTGTCCATCATTTCCAGGCCGGCCGGGATGATGCCGGCCGCGATGATGGCCGCGACCGCCTCGCCAGCCTTTTCCACGGAATCGTAGGCGGCCAGCAGCACCTGGGTGCGTTCGGGCTTGGGCAGCAGGCGCACGGTGACTTCGATGACGATGCCCAGCAGGCCTTCGGAGCCGGTCATCAGCGCCAGCAGGTCATAGCCGGGCGAATCCAGCCCGGCGCCGCCCAGTTCCAGCAGTTCGCCGTCCATGGTCAGCATCTTGATGCCCAGGACGTTGTGCACGGTCAGGCCGTATTTCAGGCAATGCACCCCGCCCGAGTTTTCCGCCACGTTGCCACCGATGGAACAGGCGATCTGCGACGACGGATCGGGCGCGTAATAGAGGCCATGCACGGCGGCGGCCTCCGAGATGGCCAGGTTGCGCACACCGGGCTGGACGCGCGCCATGCGGTTGTCCGGGTCGATTTCGAGAATGCGGTTGAAGCGCGCCAGGCCCAGCAGCACGCCGTTGGACAAGGGCAGCGCGCCGCCCGACAGGCCAGTGCCGGCGCCGCGCGGCACCACCGGTACATTGTGGCTGCGGCAGATGCGCAGCACCGCCTGCACCTGCTCGATGGTCTCCGGCAACACGGCGACTGCGGGCAGTTGTTTGTAAGCCGACAGCCCGTCGCATTCGTAGGGATGCAGTTCCTCCGTCTCGGCCAGCACGCAGTGGCTCGGCAGGACGGCGCGCAGGTCGGCCACCAGGGCGCGGCGCTGTTCCGGGGGCAGGAGAACCTCGGCGGGGGCGTTCATGTACGGATTATCGCAGCATCAGGCCGCCAGTTGCTCCGCCGGGCTCAGGTCGGGCCGCGCCAGACGGCGCCAGACCGTGGCCAGGGCCGCGTCATCGCCGACGTTGCCGGGAAAGATGACCACCGGCATGCCGGGATAGCGCGGATGGTCGTAAGGGCAGCGAACGACGGAACAGCCGGCCAGGACCTGGCCGAGCACGCGCGAGGCCGGCAGCGCGAGGCCGCTCGACAGGGTGTCGTTCGAGGTGATGCCGCCCTTGCTGATGAGAAAACCCAGGGTCGGCGGCAGGCCGCGCACGATGTCCATGAGGGTAGCCGAGACGGCTTCGCCGAAGGCGAGGCGCTCGGCCTGGCTGGCGAACTGGCGTTCGCCGCGGCTAGTGTAGATGACCGGCGTCTGGCCGAGGGCGTGCGCCCGGGCCGACTCGCGGCAGGCGGCCTCGACCAGCGTCGTGCGCTCCGCAGGCAGGCGGCCGACATCGATCTCGATTGGCGCCATACCCGGCTGCTTGAGTAGTTCGGCCAACTGCGCCGTGCTCTTCTTGACGTGCGAGCCGACCACCACCGCGCCGGGTTTGCCGTTGCGCACGTATTCGGCCATGCGCTCGGCCGGGACCGGCTGCGGCGGCAGGCCGGCCAGGGCGGTAATCAGGCTGGCGGCGCTACGGAACAGGAAGCGCTTGCCGCGCTTGGCGGCGGCCTTGATCTGACGCGCGAAGTGGTTCAGGTCGGCCTGCACCTCGGCGTCGACCACGCAGCACACGTTGTCCTTGAGGCCCAGCAGCCGCGGCAGGGCATCGCCGCGCACGCAGGGCAGGAAGAAACGCTCGACCTGGCGTGAGGCGATCCGGCCTCGGGTCTTTTCCTCGACGTAATCCGGCAGATAGCTGGTGGAATAGCCGAATACGGAATCCTTCGCGAACTCGGTCTCCGACGTAGGTACGGGCTCACCATCGACCATCAGGTAATGCACCCCGTCGCGGGTGATGCGGCCGCCCTCGAAGAAGGCCGGGACCAGGAAGTGGGCGTCGAACGGGCCCAGTTCCTCGGCCATGACGTCGGTCTCGACCGGGTAGTGGCCGCGCAACGTGGAATCGGAGCGGCTGATGAACAGCGGATTCATCAGCCGGCCTTCCGACACGACCTCGTCCAGCGCCACCTTGAGGTTGCGGCACACCTCGCGCGTGATGTCGGCAGCGCGCGCCGCGTCCATGCCGCGCGTGTTGGTCAGGACGAAGAACAGCGGCGCTTCGTCGAGCAAGGCAGTTTTGAGTGTCGCGACATCCCAGCGGGTCAGCAGCAGGCAGGAATGCACCGTCTGCGACCCGGTCGGGTCATCGTCGAGAATGATGATCTTGGTGTTCGGCATGGTCGTTCCTCCGTGAACCGTGGCTCAGGTCAGCAGGCGCGCGGCGCGCTCGGTCATGGCGTCGGCGGTGATGCCGTTGAAGGCCATGATCTCGCCCGGGCTGGCGGTGGTCTCGCCGCGTTGCCAGACGAACATGTCGCGGCGCGGTGCGCGGCTGCGCAGCAGGATCGGTTCCAGCGGGCCACCGGGGCCGCCCGAGACCGCAATCAGGGCATCCGCATCAAACAGCGCGTTGAAGCGATCGTCGTCCATGAAGGCGTTGTCCGGTTCGCTCACCGTCGACCATGAGACATCGGTCGGGCGATACAGGCGGCGCGGGTTGGCGCAGCTGACGATGCGCACGCGGAGACCGAGCGCCTCCAGCCGGTCCTTGGCCTCGAACACCGGCAGTAGTGCCATGTCTCCGGTGACGGCGAAGACCACGGTCTGGCCTATGGTGGCCGACTCGTAGATTGTCACCGCACCCTTTTCGATGCCCTCGCGCGCCTGGTCAATGGTCGTGTAGACCGGCAGCGGCGACTTCGAGGCGATGATGGCGATGCCCTTGTTGTAACTGCCCAGCGCCCACTCGTAGGCGGCCTGGATCTGGTTCGCGTCGCAGGGGAACAGCGGGTAGACGTTGCCGTTGCGCATCTGGGCCGCGAAGTAGTTCTCGATCTCCGGGCGCTGGTGGGTCCAGCCGTTGCGGCCCTGCTCCAGCGCGCCGGCGGTGAACATGCAGACCAGAGCCGGCGTCTTGCGGCGCAGTTCGGCCATGGCCTGGGTCACAGTCTGCATGATCGGCCAGCCGTTGATGGCGAAGCTCTCGTAGGACAGCCAGAGCGAGCGCGAGCCGAACAGGGCGAGACCGGCGGCGAGGCCGGCACAGGCGTCCTCGTTCAACGGCTCGTAGACCTGGCCGGCGGGGCCCTGGTTGTACAGGTCGTCGGTCACCGGGTGGCGGATCTTCAGGGCGACGTTGATGTTGGCCATGGCGCTGGCCTCATTGCCGTCGGCGTTGGTGACCACGAAGCCCGGGTCGTGCTGGCCGACGAATGCGACCAGGGCGCCGAAGGTCGTGGCCGGCACCTGCTTGTCACCGACCGGGAATTCATTGATCGGCAGCGGCGGCAGGCTGGCGACCTGCAGGACGTGTTCAGTCACCGAGGTCTTCACGGCCGGGCCTCCGCCGGCGCGGACGAAGTTCTCGCGCACGATGGCCCAGGCCTCCGGGCTCAGGGCGCGGCGCTGGAGACCCTCGATCATGTGCTCGGCGTCGAGCGTGTCGGGCGGATACAGGTTGTGCGACTTGGCGCCCAGCTTGTGCACCCCGGTGCCCTTCAGCTGCTTGATGATGAACACGGTGCGGGTGCCGGACAGGGCCGACTTAGCAGCCTCGTCAGCGCCGCGCAGGACGGCGCCGGCGAAGGCAAGACGGGCGGCCTGGCCGAACTGACTGCTGTCGACATAGGCGCCGGACTGGTTGGAATCGTCGAAGGCCTTGGCATCGACCAGTACCACCTTCTCGAAACCGTGGCCGGTCCAGTAGGCGCGCATCTGGTCGTTCGACCACAGGCAGCACATGGAGTGGTGCTCCTGGCTGTAGCCGTTCCAGATCAGGGTGGGCAGGAAGTTGGTCACCGTCGGGTAGGCGGTGTTGAAGTGCATCATGGAATTGAGAACATAAGGCTCGCCCATGCCGCCGTCGCCGATGGTGACCGGGAACAGCGTGCCCGGATGGAGCAGTGCGCCGGCCATGGCGAAGTGCTGGCCCTGGCCGAGCGGGCCGGCCGGCGCGAGCAGTCCGGGAATGGCGCCGGACAGGTGGCCGAGCAGGCCGTGCTTCTCACGGAAGCGGGCCATCATGTCGGCCACAGTACGGATGCCCATCTCTTCGAGTGAAGTATCCAGGAACATGGCGGAATAGAAGCCGGGCGCGTGGTGGCCGACCTCGGTGACGATGTTGGTGTGGCCGAGCATGACCAGCGCGGCGTAGGCCTCGGCACTGGAGGCGAAGCCGCCGGGATGGCCGGAGGCCTTGCTGCCGCAGACCTGCAAGGTGAGGTAGCGCAGGGCATCGGCCATGAGCAGGGTCTGGTAGGCGGCGGCCGGGTCGGCGGCGTCGGAAATACCCTTCGCGCCCTGGGCGATGGCGGGCGTGGCGGCGTTCTCGGCGAAGCCGGGCCAGGAATCGGCGAAGTGCTGGATGCCGGCGCAGAATTCGGGGGCAATCTCGGTGGGGTGGGTCGCGGCAACGTTCATGATGGACTCCTGGGTAAATTGGGATGCGTTGACAAAAGCCTACCGAAATACTCAACTTTTCACAATGCACAATACGTTTCATAATGTGAAACATTAAAACCGCTCATTGAGACCATGTCCCCAGAAACTCCCGCCTCCGCCATACAGGTCATCGACCGTGCTGTCGCCTTGATAGACGCCCTGGCGCGCGAGCCCGGCCCGGCCAGCCTGAAGATCCTGTCCGCCGAAACCGGCCTGCATCCATCGACGGCGCACCGCATCCTGGCAGCGCTGTCCGAGCACGGGCTGATCGACCGCGACAGCGCCAATCTCTACCGTCTCGGGCCGCGCCTGCTGGAATGGTCGGGCCGCGTGAGCGCCGGCCAGGATCTGCGCCAGATCGCCCGCCCGGTGATGGAATGGCTGCGCGACCAGGTCGGCGAATCGGTCAACCTGACCCTGCGCGAGGGCGACCAGGTGGTCTATGTCGAGCGCGCGATCCCCAACCGCATGATGCGCGTCGAACAGGTGATCGGCAGCCGCGCGCCGCTGCACGTCACCGCCGTCGGCAAGCTGATGCTCGGCGAGGCCGGCGCCGACGCTACGAAGGAATACGCCAGGCGCACCGGCCTGCGCGCCTACACCGTCAACACCCGCGCCAAGGCCGGCACCCTGCAGAAGGATATCGACACCAGCCGCGCGCGCGGCTACGCCCTCGACGACGAGGAAGCCGAACTGGGCGTCGGCTGTATCGGCGTACTGATCCGCGACGCCAGCGGCGCAGCGGTCGCTGGGTTGTCGGTATCGGCGCCCATGGAGCGGCGCCAGACGGCATGGATCCCACTCGTCCAGGAGGCCGGCCGACGCATTTCCGCCCGTCTTGGTTACCAGCCGCCAGCGGCCTGAGTACAATCCGGCCATCCCATATCAAGGAAGCAACATGGAGCCGAGCCTGAAACGTATCGTGATGGGCGTCACTGGCGGCGTCGCGGCCTACAAGGCGGCCGAACTGGCGCGCCTGCTGGTCAAGCGCGGCGTCGAGGTGCGGGTGGTAATGACCGCCGCTGCCAGCCATTTCGTCGGCGCGGCGACCTTTCAGGCGATCACCGGCCAGCCGGTTTATGCCGACCTGTGGGACGCGCGGGTCAGCAACGGTATGGCCCATATCGACCTGTCGCGCGACGCCGACCTGATTCTGGTCGCGCCCGCTTCGGCAGACTTCCTGGCCAAGCTGGTTCAAGGCCGCGCCGACGACCTGCTCTCCACCCTGTGCCTGGCGCGCGACTGTCCCTTGCTGGTGGCGCCTGCCATGAACCGGCAGATGTGGGAAAATCCCGCCACCCGACGCAACATCGAACAATTGACCGAGGACGGTGTCGCCCTGCTCGGCCCGACCTCGGGCGAACAGGCCTGCGGCGAAACCGGCTATGGCCGGATGCTGGAACCCGAGACGATCATCGAAGCGGTCGACGCCTTCCTTCAGCCCAAGATTCTGCGCGGCCTGAACGTGCTGATCACCGCCGGGCCGACCTACGAGGCCATCGACGCGGTGCGCGGCATCACTAACCGCAGCTCGGGCAAGATGGGCTACGCCGTGGCGCGGGCCGCGCTCGAAGCCGGCGCCGAGGTCACCCTGATCTCTGGCCCGACCGCCCTGACCCCGCCCGGCGAAGCGCAACTCGTCAACGTCACCAGCGCCCAGCAGATGCTGGAAGCCGTCGAAGCACGCACCGAGGAGACCGACATCTTCATCGCAGTCGCCGCGGTGGCCGACTACTACGTGCTCAATCCGTCGGAAAACAAGATCAAGAAGGACGCCCACATCCTGACTCTGGAACTGGCGCCCAACCCGGACATCCTGTCCAATGTCGCCCGCCAGGATACGGCGCCGTTCTGCGTCGGCTTCGCCGCCGAGAGCGAGAACCTTGAGGAATACGCCGAGCTGAAACGCAAGCGCAAGCACCTGCCGCTGATCGTCGCCAACGACGCCAATGCCGCCATCGGCAGCGACGACACCGAACTGATCCTGCTCGACGACGACGGCCGCCACGTCCTGGAAAAGACCGACAAGCTCACCCAGGCCCGGCGCCTGATCGAGCATATCGCCAAACTTTATAACGCGAGATATCAATAATCATGCACGTCGACCTCAAAATCCTCGATCAACGTATCGCCGATCAACTCCCCCACTACGCCACTCCCGGCAGCGCCGGACTCGACCTGCGCGCCTGCCTGGATGACTCCGTCGTGCTCAACCCCGGTGAGACCCAACTGATCCCGACCGGGCTGGCCATCCACCTGGCCGACACCGGCTACGCGGCCATGATCCTGCCCCGCTCCGGGCTGGGCCATAAGCATGGGGTGGTGCTGGGCAACCTGGTTGGCCTGATCGACTCGGACTACCAGGGCCAGCTCATGGTCTCGGTCTGGAACCGCGGCCAAACGGCCTTCACCATCCAGCCCTTCGAGCGCATCGCCCAGATGGTCATCGTCCCGGTGGTGCAGGCGCAGTTCAGGGTCGTCCAGGAATTCGGCGACAGCCAGCGTGGTGAGGGCGGCTTCGGCAGCACCGGCAAGCACTGATGCGCCAGACCGGCCTCATCGCCGTCGGCTGGCTGCTGCTGGGCAGCCTGCTCTGGCTCGGCTTCGACCATTACCTGAACCCCAACGCGCAGCTTGCCGCCAGCCCATCCGAAAGCGGCGAGGTCGTGCTCAA